>CBDTVI010000066.1:0-10528 GCA_965364065.1 uncultured Yoonia sp.
ATCGAAGACTGTGGCCTAGTAGGAGAACAGTGGGTCGAGTTTTGTATCGGCTGCAATCCCCATGTGGGGGCAGTTGCAAAGAATTACAAGTGAAAGTTTTGCAATAACTATGAATCGGCGGATTTGTGTCGGTAAAGCGTCGACAGTCCCATGCTGTAGTTTTGGGGAACAATAGCGAAGTATGGATGAGTGAGGTCGAAAGATCGAAGGGCGGCCCGATAGCCGCCCAACGTCAGAAAATATCAAAGCCTACCGTACAAATTTCTTATGCTTCATACGCTTAGGCTCTGATGCATCTGCGCCCAAACGTGATCTTTTGTCTTCTTCGTAGTCGGTGAAACCGCCTTGGAACCATTCGATATGGGCGTCGCCCTCGAATGCCAAAATATGTGTGCAAATCCGGTCGAGGAAAAAGCGGTCGTGGCTGATGACAACCGCACAGCCAGCGAAATCGACCAATGCGTCTTCGAGTGCGCGCAGCGTTTCGACGTCGAGGTCATTGGTTGGTTCGTCAAGCAGCAGCACGTTGCCGCCGGATTTCAGCAACTTGGCCATGTGCACGCGGTTGCGTTCACCACCCGATAGCAGTCCGACTTTTTTCTGCTGGTCGCCGCCTTTGAAGTTGAACGCCGAGCAATAAGCGCGGCTGTTCATGGACGCATCGCCCAGTTCGATAATCTCTGCGCCGCCGCTGATTTCTTCCCAGACAGTTGTGTCGGCGCTGAGCGCGTCGCGTGATTGGTCGACGTAGGACAGTTTAACTGTGTCACCGAATTCGATCGTACCTGCGTCGGGTTCAGCTTGTCCTGTCAGCATTGAAAACAGTGTGGATTTACCTGCGCCGTTGGGGCCGATGACACCGACGATGCCGCCGGGTGGCAGGTCGAACGTCAGGTCTTCAATCAACAATTTGTCGCCCATCGCCTTTTTCAAACCATCGACTTCGATCACTTTGGAACCCAAGCGTGGTCCGTTTGGAATGATGATCTGAGCGCGGCCCATCTTTTCACGCTCTGATTGGTTGGCCATGTCGTTGTAGGCGCTAATCCGTGCTTTGGATTTGGCTTGGCGTGCTTTGGCGCCTTGGCGCATCCAGTCCAATTCGCGCTGTAAGGTGCGTTGCTTGGATTTGTCATCTTTGGATTCGCGCTCTAGCCGTTTTGCTTTGGCTTCCAGCCAGCTGGAGTAGTTGCCTTCGTGCGGAATGCCAGAGCCACGGTCGAGCTCCAAAATCCACCCCGTGATCGCGTCTAGGAAATAGCGGTCGTGGGTGACGATCAGGATCGTGCCTTTGTAATCAATCAGGTGCTGTTGCAGCCAAGCGATAGTTTCGGCGTCCAAGTGGTTGGTCGGTTCGTCGAGCAGGAGCATGTCAGGGGCATCCAACAGCAACTGGCACAGGGCCACGCGCCGCTTTTCACCGCCGGAAAGGGTGGTCACGTCGGCATCGTCTGCGGGGCAGCGCAATGCTTCCATTGAAATATCGATTTGTGCGTCGAGGTCCCAAAGGTTTTGTGCGTCGATCTCGTCTTGCAGGGCCGCCATTTCGTCTGCGGTTTCCTCAGAATAGTTCATCGCGACTTCGTTGTAGCGGTCCAGAATGGCCTTTTTGTCGGCCACACCCAGCATCACATTTTCACGTACTGTCAGGTTCGCGTCCAGTTCGGGTTCTTGCGGCAAGTAACCGACGCGTGCACCCTCAGCCGCCCATGCTTCGCCGACGAAGTCTTTGTCTTGGCCCGCCATGATCCGCATCAGCGTCGATTTACCAGTGCCGTTCACACCGACCACACCGATTTTGACGCCCGGTAGGAAGTTCAGCTGGATGTTTTCAAACACCTTTTTGCCGCCGGGATAGGTTTTGGACACGCCGTCCATGAAGTAGACGAATTTATTGGCTGCCATGGTTCGACGCTCCGCTTGAATTGGAATTTGACCCTAGATAGCGGGGGCAAGAGGCGGGGGCAATCGGCAGCAGTGCTAAAGTGTGATGCGCATGCCGTCTTTGCCTAAGAAAAGCGGGCCGTTCCACTGGGTGCGCACTGCGTCGGTCCAATGCTGGTCTGTGAAATCAGGGTCACCGTCAGGCACAAAGTGGTTGAGCGCGAGTTGTTTGACGCCTGCATCCTGTGCGATGCGCCCAACGTCAGCCGCGTCCGTATGGCTGTTCAGGATATGCGTGCGCAAGCGGTCGTCGCCGTTGGTCATGCGTTTGCAAAGTGCTTCAACCCCATCGCGCAGCATGGCTTCGTGGACCAGAAGATCGGCGTTTTTCGCGAAAGGCGCCATTTGCGGCATGTATGCCGTGTCGCCCGATAACACGACGCTGGAGGTTGGACCGTCAAAGCGCAGCGCGAATGTGTCAGTGATCGGGGGGTGCACGTTGCGCATCGTGCGCATGGTGATGTCGCCAAAGCTATGCATGTCATCGATCACTTCGATGTTTGCGAGGCTGCCAAAATCGCAACGGCCTTCGTCGCGCATCCGCAGGTCGATATCGAACGCCATGCTGGCTTGGAAACCGGCCCAATAGGCATCAAGGCCTTTGGGGCCGATAACCCGAATGGGGCGGTTCAGGCCAGCGGTCCATGCGGTGTGAAACTGGGGGCCAAGTTCAAGATAGTGATCCGAATGCAGGTGGGTGATGACGATGAGGTCAATTTCAGTAAGCGCTATGCCTTGATCGCAAATTCCGCGCGTCACACCAAGACCTGCGTCAATCACGATGTTCTGTCCTGCCATGCGCAACAACATAGACATCGGCATGTTTGAACCGGGGCGAATGGCAGGGCCGCCTTTTACGCCCATAAGCGCGAGAGTGTCAGTCATGTGCATATCCTTCTTTGTGCCATTGTGCAGACACCGGCCCATGTCCTGCAACAAAAAAGGCCCCGCAAAAGCGAGGCCTTTTTCAATTCATGTGGAAACGCTTACTGTGGAATATCGCCAGTGATGCCTTCAACGTAGAAGTTCATGCCAGCCAATGTACCGTCGTCAGCGATTTCGCCGTCAGCCAACCATGCAGAGCCGTCCTGCTTGTTCACTGGGCCAGTGAAGGCGTGGTATTCGCCAGTCCGCAGGGCTTCGATCATTGCTTCGGCGGATGCTTTGACGTCAGCGGGAACAGCGTCGGTGATTTCACCGATACCAACCATGCCTGGGCCGATGCCGTCCCATGTGTCTTTGCTTTCCCATGTGCCATCGATGACCGCTTGGGTGCGTGCGATGTAGTATGGCGCCCAATCGTCGATGATGGAAGAAACCCGTGGGAATGGGCCGAACTCTGCCATGTCAGACGCCTGACCGAATGTCACAACGTTGCCAGCTGCCTGAGCGGCGGCTTGCGGTGCAGTCGAATCGGTGTGCTGCAAGATCACGTCAGCGCCTTGTTCGATCAGTACGGACGCAGCTTCGGCTTCTTTTGCAGGGTCGAACCAAGTGTAGGCCCAGACGATCTTAAATTCGACGTCAGGGTTCACTTCGCGCGCATGCAAAAAGGCAGAGTTGATGCCACGGATAACTTCCGGGATCGGGAAGGACGCAATGTAGCCCACGATATTGCTTTCGGTCATTTGACCGGCAATGTGGCCTTGGATTGCACGGCCTTCATAGAAGCGTGCGGAATAGGTCGATACGTTGTCGGCGCGCTTGTAGCCTGTTGCGTGCTCGAACTTCACATCCGGAAAATTGGCTGCCACGTTGATCGTTTGATCCATGTAGCCAAAGGATGTCGTAAAGATCAGGTCAGCACCTTGCAGCGCCATCTGTGTCATCACGCGTTCTGCGTCGGCACCTTCTGGCACGCTTTCGACGTAAACAGTTTCAACCGCGTCGCCGAATGCTTCTTCGACAGCCAAACGGCCTTTGTCATGCTCGTAAGTCCAGCCGCCGTCGCCGATTGGGCCAACGTAGACAAAGCCTACTTTCGTTTGATGCGCATCGGCAAAGGCGCCGGTTGCGAAACCAAGTGCAAGTGTTGCACCGGTTAGAATGGATTTGATTTTCATAGTCTTCCCCTTGGTGGTCTTTTCGTTTCGCCTTTAACGTGAGGCATGGAATGATTGGCCCAGTGAGCCGGGCGCACGTCCAGCCCGCATAATAACCAGAACGGCGATGGTTGCCAGATAGGGCGCCATAGAAAGATACTCGACTGCGATGGCAGCACCGGCTGCTTGAAGGTTTAGCTGCAGAACGGTCACGCCGCCAAATAAATAAGCACCCAACAAAAGCCGCCCCGGTCGCCAACTGGCGAAGACAACAATGGCCAGCGCAATCCAACCCGCACCAGCGGTCATGCCTTCGGTCCATTGCGGCACGCGCACTAGCGACAGATACGCGCCGCCAAGTCCCGCGCAAGCGCCGCCAAACATGATTGCCATGATCCGCACGCGGACCACATGATACCCCAATGCATGGGCGGCCTCGTGGTTTTCACCGACAGCGCGCAAGATCAATCCGGCGCGCGAATACTTCAGAAATGCCCAGACAACGGCCACAATCAGCAAACCCACATAAACCATCGGGTCATGCTGAAAAACAATCGGGCCAAGTACGGGGATGTCTCCAAGCAGGGGGATATGCCAGTCCGGAAAGCTAGGTGCTTTGATCCCGATGTAGCCTTGGCCCATCAGCGCAGAAAGTCCCAAACCAAACAGGGTCAGCGCAAGTCCGGTGGCCACTTGGTTCGACAGCAAGATCTGCGTCAAAAAGCCAAAGATCAGCGAGATAAGCGCGCCACCGACAGCCGCTCCAATAAAGCCAAGCCAAGGTGAACCAGTTCCTACCGCTACGACAAACCCGCAAACGGCCCCGGTGATCATCATGCCCTCGACGCCGAGGTTCAGGACACCTGCGCGTTCAACAACTAACTCTCCGATAGCGGCAAGCAAGATTGGCGTGGCCGCGACCATCAAAGACGCCAGCAATAGAATCGGATTGATTGAAGAAAGATCCATCAGACGACCCCATGTTGCCAAAAGTGAACGACAAGAACCGAGACGACCAAACCCACCAGCATCGCAGTCAGATGCGACAGTGATGGGCGGTGCAATCTGTCCAGAACCGAATGCATCCATGGTGACAGCCGCGCCGCAAAAACAGCACCGGTGATAAGAGCCGCGATGATCAGTAGGTGCGCCCCGACAAATGCCGCAGTCGCCCAGCCTGACTGTGTCGTGCCCGTCAATTGTCCATGGATCATCCAAAGCATCATTGGGCCCATCAAAAGCCCCATGCCCAAGGGTCTATATGCAATCATCATGCGGTTTTCCCTTTGCCAAATCGGACGCGGTAGTTGGTCAACACATCAACCGCGAGCAGGAAGAACAAGAGCATCCCTTGCAGCAATTGGATTGCCGCTAGTGGCAGGCCAAGGTTGGATTGCGCAATTTCGCCGCCGATATAAGTCAGCGCCATGAGACCCCCAGCCAGCAGAATGCCGACGGGATGCAAGCGGCCTAAAAACGCCACGATGATTGCGGTAAAGCCGTAGCCTACGTTGAAATCGATGCTGATCTTGCCCGCTGGACCAGAAACTTCGAACAAGCCGGCTAGTCCAGCCAGCGCGCCTGAAATGCCCATGCAAATTAGAATCAATTTCGAAGGGTTCACACCCGCAAAACGGGCGGCGCGCGGGCTTTGGCCTGACAAGCGCACGTTGAAACCAAAGATATGTCGCGACAAAGCGATATATGCAAAAATCACTGCAATAAAGGCTGCAACAATGCCCCAGTGCATACCTGCGGATTGATTTATCCAACTGGTCGCAGAATCGTATTGCGCCAGATTGCGGCTACCCGGAAAGCCCATGCCTTCGGGGTTGCGCAATGTACCTAGCGCCATAGAGGCAAGCAATTGCTCGGCTACATAGACCAGCATCAAAGATACCAGAATTTCATTGGTGCCGAATTTGACGCGCAAAAATCCAGGGATCATGGCCCAAAGAAAGCCACCAAATGCGCCCGCCAAAACCATCAGCGGAAAGATAATAAAGGATTCGTAAGGGTAAAACGCCAGCCCCACAGCGGCCCCGAAAATCGCGCCAACGATATACTGGCCTTCCGCACCGATATTCCAAATTCCAGCGCGAAACCCGAAGGACAGACCGATGGCGATTAACACCAAAGGCGCGCCCTTGATCAAAAGTTGCGGGCGATAGAACCACGCAAATTCAGAAAACAGCGGGTCCAGAAAAATCGTCCTGATCGTGACAAATGGGTTTTGCCCCAATGCCGCAAACAACAACCCACCACACACCATCGTCAGCACAACAGCCAGTAACGGGGTTGCATAGGTCCAAGCCTGCGACGGCTGCGGGCGCTTCTCAAGCATGATCATACGCCACGTCCCATCTTCTTTTTCCTCGATAAACTTCCGCCGGAGGCTCCCTTAAGCATCAACATGCGCCACCTCCATGTCATGTGCACCACCCAGCATGAGGCCGATTTCATCGACCGTCAGGCCTTGAGCGGGCCTTGGCGGCGATAGCCGACCTTCGTTCAATGCTGCAAAGCGGTCAGAGATTTCCATCAATTCATCAAGGTCCTGACTGATCACAATAACGGCGGTGCCTTTGGCGGCCAAATCCAGCAAAGCTTGCCGGATCGCGGCGGCAGCAGAGGCATCGACACCCCACGTAGGTTGGTTCACAACCAATACTTCGGGTGCCTGCATAATTTCGCGACCAATCACGAATTTCTGCAGATTTCCGCCCGACAACGACCGTGCAACGTTCTGGGGTCCTGGGGTGCGCACATCAAAGGTCTTGATGACACTTTCAGCAAATTCCTTTGCCTTGCCCCAATGTAGAAAACCATTTGTCGTGAAGCCTTGCCGTGTCGTCGCGGTCAAAATCGCGTTCTCCGTTAGGCTCATGTCAGGGGCAGCGGCATGTCCCATGCGTTCTTCGGGGGCGGCTAGCAGGCCAATTTTGCGCCGTGCGTTTGGGGACAAATTCCCGATGTCTTCACCCTTGTAGGTTATCATGGTGGGTGCTGATTTCATTTCGCCTGACAATGCGGCGACCAATTCATCTTGCCCGTTGCCCGCAACGCCGCCAATGCCCAAGACCTCGCCTTTGCGCACAGCGACGCTGATTTCGCGCAGTGGCGTACCAAAGCGGTGGGGAGCGGGGGCGCTTAGTCCACTTAACTCCAACACAGTTTCGCCTAACGGGCGCGCCGCCCTTTCAGGGACATGAAGGACCGTGCCGACCATCAGTTCTGCCATATCACGGGCCGAAGTCGCGCGCGGGTCACAGGTACCCACCACTTGACCCAATCGCAGCACGGTAGCGTTGTCGCAAAGCGCGCGAATTTCCTCGAGTTTATGCGAGATGTACAGAATAGCCGTGCCTTCAGCGCTCAATTTGCGCAAGGTTTCGAACAAGATCGCAACCTCTTGCGGTGTCAGCACGGATGTCGGTTCGTCCATGATCAAAAGCTTGGGGTCTTGCAGCAGGCAGCGAATAATCTCGACCCGTTGGCGTTCACCAGCGGACAGTTCGCCAACAACGCGGGACGGGTCCAGCGGCAGCCCATATTGATCAGATACATGGCGCACCCGGGCCGCAATTTCAGCCTGCGGTGGTGGTTTTTCCATACCAAGTGCGATATTTTCGGCCACATTCATTGCGTCAAAAAGTGAGAAATGCTGGAATACCATCGCGACACCAGCTGCACGGGCTGCGCGCGGTTCTGCCGGATGAAACGGTTTGCCCTCTAGCGTCATTGTGCCTGCGTCAGGTTTGACCAAGCCATAGATGGTTTTGACTAAAGTTGATTTGCCGGCACCATTTTCACCCAGCAACGCGTGGACTTCGCCGACGCCGATGTCAAAAGACACGTCTTTGTTTGCCACAACACCGGGATATGCCTTGGTCAGGCCGTCCAATCGCAAAAGCGGTTCAGTCATCCGGTGCGGTCCCTCGTTAAGCTGGCGTGTGGTTTGATCATGGCAGTTGCGACGCCAAGTGCAATCGCGCTTGGGTGCTTTCCAAGGCTCGGATCGCCGATAGGACACGCGATGCGCGAAATCTGCGCGTTGCTATGCCCCAATGCCGCGAGCCTGCCTTTAAACCGCGCCCATTTGGTCGCAGAACCGATCAAACCAGCGCTGTTAAAGTCATGCGACAGCACCGCATGGCATAGCGCGAGGTCGATTTCATGGCTGTAGGTTAGAATCAGATGGTCCGTATTTGCGGGTGCATGTTTGACAGCCCGCGCCGGATTAGCGGCGACCAAAGTCGTCACATCCGTTTGGGGAAACCGGTCACTGTGCGTATCAACCCATGTGATCGCAAAATCTGGCAGGGGCTGCATCACATTCACAATCGCGCGCCCCACATGGCCCGCGCCGTAAATCCAAAGCGGTCGCGGGGCAGGTAGGTTCAAAGGTTCTGCCAGCTCCCAAGAAAGGCTCACGGCACCGCCGCAACATTGGCCAAGCGCGGGGCCAAGCGGAATGCGCGCCTCATGGGTTGTGCGGCCATCGCGCAGCATGCGACGCGCCTCTGCCATCGCTTCCCATTCCAGCGTACCGCCGCCAATCGTCCCTTCAGTCCGGTCCGCGAAAACAAGCATTTGGGTGCCGGCATCACGTGGCACGGACCCTGCGGTCTTGGTGACCGTGATGCGAACGGCGCTGGTCATCCGCGCGCACGCTTGACGGCACGCAGCACTTCTTCAGCGGTCGCGGGTGCCTGCAGATCGGGGTAGCTCGACCCACAGCTTGCAACGGCATCTGACAATGCCAAAAACGCGGAAATCCCCAACATAAACGGCGGTTCGCCGACAGCTTTGGACCGATAGATCGTCTGCGCAGGATTAGGTGCATCCCAAAGCGCCACGTTGAAAACATCAGGCCGATCAGAACAGGCCGGTATTTTATATGTCGCAGGGGCATGGGTGCGCAGGCGGCCTTTGTCGTCCCAGATCAGTTCTTCCGTGGTTAGCCACCCTGCACCTTGCACGTAGCCACCCTCGACTTGGCCGATATCCAGCGCGGGGTTCAAAGATGTACCTGCGTCGTGCAGGATATCCGTGCGCAGAATACGGTTTTCGCCGGTGAGTGTATCAATCACAACTTCAGTAATTGCTGCCCCTTGCGCAAAATAGAAAAACGGAGTGCCTTCGCCTTTGATCCGGTCCCATGACAAGTCAGGGGTTTTGTAAAACCCAGTCGCCGAAAGGCTGACGCGGTTCGCATAGGCAGTTTGGGCCGCTTTTGCGAAACTCATCTGCTCATTCCCGACAAAGACGTTGCCACCTGCAAATCGCACATCATCAGTTCCGTGAAGTTCGGCCAAACATGCCGCAATCCGGTCGCGAATGGTATCGCAAGCATTGGCCACAGCCATGCCATTCAAATCCGTACCAGAGGATGCCGCAGTTGCGGATGTATTGGGCACTTTGCCGGTATCCGTCGCAGTGATCTTGACCTGTGCTACATCAATCCCAAAGCGCTGGGCCGCAACTTGTGCCACTTTCTGAAACAAGCCTTGACCCATTTCGGTCCCGCCATGGTTCATATGCACCGAACCATCTTGGTACACATGCACCAGCGCGCCTGCTTGGTTCAGGTGGGTCAACGTAAATGAAATACCAAACTTTACAGGGCTGAGCGCGATACCCTTTTTCAACACTGGCTGTTCTGCGTTCCAGCGCGCAATTTCGGCACGGCGGGCGGCATACTGCGACGTCTCTAACAAGCGATCCGTCATGTCATGTAGGATGAAATCCGTAACGGGCATGTGGTAGGGCGTCGTCTGCACCAGCGGTTTTGGCGAATGGGCTGCGCGATATGGCGTACCCGTCCCCGCATTCTTCTGTTCTGAAATACCTTCGGGGGCGCGCGTAGCGCTGAGGGCAGACTGCCCCCCTGCTGGCATCTCCGCATAATAATTCCGCTGCCGGACGAGCACCGGATCTATCCCAAGCTTCGCGGCGATATGATCCATCACACGTTCAATCCCGACAACACCCTGTGGGCCGCCAAAACCCCGAAATGCTGTGGCTGATTGCGTGTTGGTTTTTAATCGGTGCGAGGTGATCCGCGCGCTGGGCAAATAATAGGCATTGTCAGCATGCAGCATCGCGCGATCGGCTACAGGGATGGACAAATCCAGCGCCCAGCCACAACGGGTGATCTGCGTGAAATCAACCCCTGCGACACGGCCGTCGCCATCAAAACCAACATCATATGAAATGCGAAAATCATGACGTTTTCCTGTGATCATCATGTCGTCGTCACGGTCATAGCGCATTTTGCAAGGATGACCGGTTTGTCGTGCAGCAATGGCGCAACTGACAGCCAGCGCGTTGCCTTGGCTTTCCTTGCCGCCAAAACCACCACCCATGCGGCGGACTTCACAGCGGACAGCGTTCATCGGCACGCCCAAAGCATCGGCTACCTTATGCTGAATCTCAGTTGGATGCTGGGTTGAACTGTGCACAACCATATCGCCGCCTTCTTGGGGCAGGGCGAGGGCTGCTTGGCCTTCAAGGTAGAAATGTTCCTGACCGCCCATTTC
>CBDTVI010000067.1:0-10471 GCA_965364065.1 uncultured Yoonia sp.
CACTGATCGGGCACCATACCTTAATCGACTAGAACAAACTCAGCTGTTCTGGCTTACTTCGATCTCGCGATCTTCCTCGGGCACGTTCAGCGTTGACCAAGTGTCGTCGCGCGGCGGTGTCGGCGGTGTTTCGCAGGCGCCGCGATGTATGTTCACCTTGGCTATGAAATTCGCCGAGATCGGCGCCGTCACAAACAATAGCGCCATGATCAGCAGCTCATGTGTCGACGGCTCGCCCAAATCGAACGAATGGACCATTGATGCAAGCAGCAACATGCCAATACCAATCGTGCCAACCTTTGTGGGGGCATGCAGACGTGTCATAGGATCGTTGAATTTCAAAAGCCCGATGACGCCAACAAGCACAAAGAATGACCCGATAAGCAACGACACGGTCACGACATAGGTTCCAATAATAACTGCGGTCATTCGATGATGTCCCCCCGCAAAATAAAGCGCGCAAGCGCGACGGTAGACACAAAGCCCAACATTGCGATCAGTAGTGCCACTTCGAAATAAATCTGCACGCCTTGCTGGATACCCAGAACAATAACGAGGCCAAGCGAGTTGATCACCATCGTATCAAGCGCCAGGATCCGGTCGCCGGACGTCGGTCCAAGAACCAAACGTACCATTGAAAAGACCTGCGCAAGCGCGAGCGTCAAAAAGGTGATGGCAAGTGCGATCTCCATCAGTTGCGTCGCAAAGATCATGAAAAAATCTCCTTTAGGCGGCGTTGGTAACGGTTCGTGATGTCATCGCGCACGGCATCTGGGTCGGAGGTGTGCAGAACATGCACCAGCAGACTATGTCCTTGATCCGACAGATCGGCCGATACCGTGCCGGGCGTCAGCGTGATCGTCCCTGCAAGCACTGTGATCGCCTCGGGTTCGCGCAACTCAAGTGGTATGATGATCCACGCGGGTTTCAGCTGTGCGTTAGGGACGGTCAGGACGATCCACGCAACTTCAATGTTTGCGACGATAATATCCCACATCACCAAAAAGCTGTATGAGATCATCTTGCCTAAACGGAACCCTTTGGGCGTATCCGGCCACCAGACCGACGTGCCCCACGGAATGATAATTCCAAGGATAACACCGAAAACAGCCATGCCAGCGGACACTTCATTTTGCAAAAGCATCCAGACAATCGCCAGAATGAGCGTTAAAACAGGGTGCGGAAAAAGCCAGTTTAATGCACGTCCCAAATCAATGATCCTCCGCTGGTTTGCTCAGCTTGCCCTGCGTTTCAAGTACCGTGGTGATATATGGCTCTGGCTCAAATAGCTGAGCCGCAATCGCGGTCGTATAACCATGCACTTGGCCTGCGAAAACTGTATGCGCTGCCAGCAACGAAATCAGCCCGCCAACCGCGACATAAGACATTGTTGATGGGCGCGTCGGTTCGGGGGCGTTTTCGGGCGCCGTGACGCTTTGCGATTTCCAGAACAAGATACTGCCTGCCCGTGCAAAACCCAGAATACTGATCAGGCTGGACCCCAGCACAACGACCCAAATCCAGACCATCAGATCCGTGCCGTAAGCCGCGTCCAACACCAAGAGTTTCCCCAAAAAGCCCGACAATGGCGGCAAACCAGCCATCGCAATCGCACCTGCGAAAAACAAACCAGCCGTCAACGCAGCACCCGCAACGGGTGGTTGCGGCGTCAGGATCAAGTTACCCCGCCCCGTGCGCACCAGATCCGTAATCAAGAACAGCGCGGCCCCAGCCAAAGTCGAATGCACGATATAATAAAGCGCCGCCGCGATCCCCGCTGGACTGAATAGCGAGATCGAAATCATCACCATCCCCATTGAACCGATGATTGAAAACGCTGCCAAACGATCAAGCCGCTGCGCCGCCAAGACGCCAACCATGCCAATGCCAAGCGATATTAGGGCCGCGGGCAACAACCACTGTTCGTGCAGGCCTGCCGTCGCCTCAAGCCCCGGCGGAAAAATCATCGTGTAGACGCGGATGATCGCATAAGCGCCCACCTTGGTCATGATCGCAAACAAGGCCGCAACTGGTGCAGGCGCTTCGGCATAGCTCGAAGGGAGCCAGAAATGTAGCGGTACGACGGCGGCTTTAATCGCAAAAACAAGCAGCAGCAAAACCGCAGCGACGCGAATACCAACGGTGCCTTCAGGGCCAATCAAAGCAACCCGGTTGGCCAGATCAGCCATATTCAATGTGCCCGTCTCTGCGTAAATAGCACCCAGCGCGAACAAGAACAGCGTCGAACCGATCAGATTGAACAGCACATATTGCACGCCCGCACGTAGCCGCGCATCGCCACCTGCATGGATCATCAAACCGTAAGACGCGATCAACAGCACTTCGAAGAAGACGAAAAGGTTAAACAAATCACCCGTCAAAAACGCGCCCATGATCCCCATAAGCTGGAACTGGAAAAGCGCATGAAAATGTCGCCCGCGATCATCCCAACCAGAGGCAATCGCATAGATCAACACAAACAGCGCCAGCACCGCCGTGAGCAAAACCATCATCGTCGACAGCCTGTCGCCCACCAAGACAATCCCGAACGGTGCTGCCCAATCGCCCAACAGATAAAGCATGACAGTCCCGTCAGCGGCACCCCATGCCAGCCCTGCGGCAATGGCAATTAGCGCCACAACACCCGCGAGAGAAAACACGCGTTGGATGCCGATATGATGGCGCGCAGCGAGCACGATAAACGGCGCTAGCATTGCGGGCAAAATAACTGGTGCAATCAGCCAATGGGTCATGATGTGCCCCCCGCCTGATCATCTGGGATTTCGGGTTGGTCATCCACATGGTCATCATTCGACCCAAGGAATGCACCAAGTCCGATCATCACCACAACGGCGGTCATGCCGAACGAAATAACAATCGCCGTTAGTACCAACGCTTGCGGCAGCGGGTCAGTATAAACAGTTATACCATCACGCAACACCGGCGGCGCGCCAACAACGACCTGCCCCGAAGTAAACAGAAAGACATTCACGGCATACGTCAAAAGCGAAATTCCCAAGATCACCGGGAACGTCCGCAATCGCAGCACAAGATAAATGCCAGCGGCGGTCATGATGCCAATTGCTGATGCGAGTAGTAACTCCATGTTACACGCCCTCCCTTACAGCGGCGACAGGCGAAAGGGCATCGCGGGACGGATCGATATCCATTGGATGTTCGCTGTCGACCGTGTGGGCGCGCCGCGCCAGCCGCGAAAAGCTTTCAAGCGACAGCATCACAGCGCCGACAACGGATAAGAATACACCGACATCAAACAAGGCGGCAGTCGCGAGTTCAAATTTCTCGAAGGGCGGAATGCGGACATAGACAAAGTCAGACGTCAGGAATGGCTTATTCACGAACCATGATCCGATCCCCGTAAATCCAGCAGTTAAAACGCCCGCCCCGATAACCCCATGATAGGGGTATCTCAACCGCGCATTGGTCCATGCAAAGCCACTTGCCATGTACTGCATCACCACACCAATCGACACAATCAGTCCCGCGATAAATCCACCACCTGGCTCGTTGTGTCCGCTTAGGAAGATGTAGAAACCAACCATCATAACGACAGGCATCATAACGCGGGTCAGCACAACCATCATCATCGGATGCTTGTCCCCTGCCCTTGGCTGATCCGGCTTTCGCTTTAGCAGACGCGCGCGCACAGGCCCGTTCAACAGCGTTTCAGTGAGGGCATAAATCAGCAAAGCTGCAATGCTCAGCACGATAATTTCGCCAAAGGTATCAAAGCCACGGAAGTCGACCAAGATGACGTTCACCACGTTGGTACCGCCGCCACCTTTGTAGGAATTTGCAAGATGGAACTCTGAAATCGGCGTACCGATCGCATCACGCATCAGATAATAATAGGCCAATGCAAAGCTTGCCAGACCGCCTGCGATGGCGACACTGCTGTCGCGCATCCGGCGAAGTACAGAACTTTCGACAGGTGTCCGGTTGGGCAAGAAGTTCAGCGCAAGCAACATCAAGATGATTGTTACCACCTCAACTGTGAACTGCGTCATCGCCAAATCTGGCGCACTTAAGAACACGAACCCGATGGACACCATCAGACCGACGATCCCCATCAGGATCAGCGACAAGAAACGATTGCGATGCAAAATCACCATCCCGACGACCGCTGCAACCAGCATCAGCCAACCAGCGATCAAAACCGGACTAGCCGTTTGCATCGTGCGGGTCGGCGCGCTGAGTGTGCCGGTGGACCAAGCGTAAAAGCCCGCCACAACAATCGTCATCGTGCCTACAGCCGCGTACCTAGAGAACGCGCCGTTGTGCAAAGGCAGAATCAGTTTGCGCGCCAACATTGCTGCCGTCTCAACGACCCAGTCGAAAATCGCCTTGGCTTCGGGGCGCGGGGCCGCGTCCCAAATGCGCAATGCCGGATTGAAAATGCGCAACATCAGCAAGCCGCCAACAACAGCCGCGATGGACATAAACAAGGCAGGCACCGGCCCGTGCCAGATTTTGAAATGCGCCGAAGGCACCTCTGCCGCGTCACCCAGCACAGATGCGGTGACGAGTTTCACAAAAGGTTCGGCAAGGAATGGCGCGACGCCAATAACGACCACTGGCACAATCAAAAGTGCGGGCGGCAACCAAAGACCAACTGGCGGATCATGCGGTTTGGCGGGGTAGTCATCGCGCACGGGACCAAAGAACACATGCCCAATCAATCGAAAGCAATATGCCGCAGAGAAAAGTGAACCCACCGTCGCCAAAACAGGGACCAACCAAGGTGAGCCGAACAACGCTGTTCGGGTCGCCTGCTCAAGCATCATTTCCTTTGACAAAAAGCCGTTCAGCAGCGGAATACCTGCCATCGACATCGCAGCAATGGACACAATAACGAACGTCACAGGCATCAATGTGCGCAGACCGCCCAACCTGCGAATGTCGCGGGTATGTGCCTCGTGATCAATGATTCCGGCTGACATAAACAGTGCCGCCTTAAACGTCGCGTGGTTCAGGATGTGGAACATCGCTGCCATCGCGCCAAAAGCCGTGCCAGTGCCCAAAAGCATCGTGATCAGGCCCAGATGGCTGACCGTTGAAAACGCCAGCAGGGCCTTAAGGTCGTGCTTGAACAGCGCGATCACCGCACCCAGCACCATTGTCACCAAACCCGCAGTTGTGACGATCACGAACCATTCTGGCGTGCCAGACAGCACTGGCCACATTCGTGCCATCAAGAATATGCCCGCCTTCACCATCGTTGCCGAATGCAGATAGGCAGACACGGGCGTGGGTGCGGCCATTGCGTGCGGCAACCAGAAATGGAACGGAAACTGAGCGGATTTTGTGAAACAGCCCAGCAAAATCAGTATCAAAGCCGGGACGTACAATGGATCAGCTTGGATAAGTTCGCGGTTCTGCAAGATGACACTTAGGTCATAGCTGCCCACAATTTGGCCAAGGATCAGCATGCCACCAATCATCGCAAGGCCACCCATTCCGGTGACGGTTAATGCCATCCGAGCACCTTGGCGCCCTTCGGGCAGATGTTTCCAGTACCCGATCAACAGGAACGACGACAGTGACGTCAGTTCCCAAAAGACCAGCAAAAGCAGAATGTTATCGCTTAGGACAATGCCTACCATCGCGCCTTGAAAAAGCAGCAAGTAGGTAAAAAACTCGCCCATATTGTCATCACGGCTGAGGTATTGCCGCGCATAGGCGATGATCAAAAGGCCAATGCCCAAGATCAGCAAAGCAAAAAAGAAACCCAAACTGTCCAGCATGAGTGTGAAATTCAACCCCAACGCGGGCATCCAATCCACCCGCGCCATGACGACTTCGCCTGCAAGAATGGTTGGTAAATTGGTAAGCAGGCCAACAAAGGCAGCCAAGCTAACAGTAAAGGTAACGCCCGCACACGCGGATCGACCAGCAGTGTTCATGAGACCAGGCAGCAGCGCGCCAAAGAACGGCAAAGCGACAATAAAGAAGAGGGACACGAGAACTCCTGATCCAATTACTGTGTAAGCATGCGCAGAACTGCGTCAAACTTGCAAAGGCTCACCTCTCGTCGAAACAACACTTTGGATTACCCAACGCCAGACGAGCCAATGACTTTCAGAGAGTTGATACGAAATAGATCAAACCTTCAATAGGCGGTCGTGACTGATCGGACGTGAAACGCAAGTTGCACAACAGGGGCGCGCCAGATTGCTTCACAACTTTTGCAAAATGGCATCCAACGCCGCCTGTGTCGCACCAGTGCCGTCTTGCAAAACCGAATGGGCAGCGCGCACCATTTGGGTTTGGACGGGCGCATCAATCGTTTTTACCGCCTGCGCCAAAGTGCTGGAATCAGTCACGGGGTGTGCCGCACCGGCTACGCCGAGTGAGGCATAAATCTGTGCAAAGTTTTCAATATGCGGGCCATGGATGATCGCGGTGTCCAACTGTGCCGCCTCATAAGGATTGTGCCCACCAACCGCCGCAAGCGACCCGCCAATAAATGCAACGGGCGCTAGCCGGTACCACACCCCAAGCTCGCCCATCGTATCGGCTAGGTAGACTTGCGTCTCAGGCGTAATCGCATCGCCCACACTGCGGCGCGCCGTCATAAACCCAGCTTGCTCGCAAAGCTCTGCTATCTGCGTCGCGCGATCAGGATGACGCGGCACCAAGATCAAAAGCCCGCCAATGTCGCGGTGCGCAGCAAGGATGATTTCCTCTTCTCCGGCATGGGTCGACGATGCACACCAGACCGGCCGATCACCAAGCGCTTTGCGTAAATCTGCGAGCACTGCGGGGTCGCAATCCAAAGGCGGGCGATCTTGCTTCAGCGATCCGGTCAGCGCGACGCCCGTCCCCGTCACACCCACTGCAGTCAGCGCGTCCATCGTGGTTTGCTCTTGCACTTGGATCAGGTCGAATTGCGACAAAATCGCATAGGCCGCTTTATCAAACCGCGCCCAGTGCTGCGCGGTGCGTGCCGAAACCCGTGCGTTCAAAAGCAGTCTAGGAATTGCGCGCTGTCCAACCTCTGCCAACATGCGCGGCCACAGTTCACTTTCGATCCAGATCGCGACGTCAGGACGCCAATGGTCCAAGAAAGCGCGCGAAGCACCCACCGTATCATATGGGGCCATTTGATGGATAACGCGGTCTGGCAATCCCGTGCTCAACAATTCGGCAGAGGTCCGCGTGGTCGAGGTGACCAGCACTGTCACATCCGAACGCGCAGCAAGCAGCGCATCAATTAAAGGCATGATTGACTGCGTTTCACCAACACTGGCAGCATGAAACCATACAATCGGACCATCTGGCCTATTTTGCGCAGCCTGCCCCCAACGTTCACCGGTCCGGTTCTTATCCTCTTTGCCGATCCGCAACGCGCGGCGCTGCCACAAGGCAAACAGCGGGCCGGTCACATGACTTGAAGCCATGTATAAAGAATGAAGTGTAGAAATTGGCTGACCCCTAAAACTGTAGCAAGCGCAAAACGCCTATGCGTTCAGATCAAAGCGGTCAACTCCTGACTCAGCAACAAAAAACGCGCCGCGGTTTCCCGCAGCGCGTTCTATTTCAGCACAGTAAAGGCTTACTTCATTGTAATACGGCCATCAGTATACGGCTGGTATGGCGCGTTCGCTGCGATGTATTCCGCAGTGACATCGGCCAAATCGGGACCAAAGTCATAGGCGTTCATCGCAGACTTGAACATGTCATATCCGTCGCCGCCATTGCGGACGAAGTTGTTGGACACCATGCCGTAAGTCGCGGCCAGATCAATCGCCATGCCACCGACCATCACGTCACTAATCCGCGCGCCCGGTTCAGCGGTCAGATCAACTGCAAAGGTCATTCCCGATACTTGCGGGAACCGACCAGAGCCTTCTTCATGCTGGCTCACACCATTCTCCAAGGCCGCGACAACTGTTTCGCCGCTGACTTGGTAAGTGGATAGTGTGTTCTGGAATGGCAGCACGGTCAGGACTTCGCCCATTGTGACTTCTCCCGCATCGATAGATGCACGGATACCACCAGAGTTCTGGAACGCGATCTGGATGCCTTGATCAGCCACGCGGTCAAGCATCGCGTCAGCAATCAAGTTGCCCATCGCACACTCCATTGCACGACAAACCGAACGATCACCATCAATTAACTCTGCCGCTTCTGCGACAACTAGATTGCGGATCTCGTCAAGCGGCTCAGCCAATTCAGCTACGCGGGCAACTGTTTCCGCGTCTTCGACTACATTGCCGTCGATCAGAATTGGTGCACCCGAAGCCTCGGTCAGGTTGCCGTCATCATCGAATGTGACGTTCAATTCGCCCAAAAACTTGCCGTAAGCATAGGCCTGCACGATGGCTGTATCACCAACCATTGTTGGATACGGGCCAACCGCACGCTCATCATCACCCAGCAACGTGTTTGAGTGACCGCCAACGATCACGTCAACACCAGTGGTGTTTGCTGCGACCTCTTGGTCCACGCTATAGCCAGAGTGGGACAGCACGATGATTTTGTTCACGCCCATCTCAGCCAGCATATCAACCTCGGCTTGAACAGCCGCGATAGGATCTGAGAAGGTGATGTTTGCGCCAGGACTAGCCAGTTCATCTGTATTCTCTGGCGTCAGACCGATCAGGCCGATTTTTTCGCCACCGCGTTCAATCACTGTGGATTTCATCAGCGTATCGGCCAGCAAAGGTTCGCCTGAGACATCAGCGTTCGACATCAGCACGGGGAAATTCACCGAATCCATAAAGCCCTTCAGGACCTCGGGGCCATCGTCAAATTCATGGTTGCCGACGGTCATGCCGTCATAGCCTAGTTTGTTCATGAACTCGGCTGCTGCTGCACCCTTGTAGTATGTATAGAACAGCGTGCCTTGGAATTGGTCGCCGCCATCCACGAGGATAGAGTTGTTCGAGCGCGCGCGTGCTTCGGCCACAGATGTGACCAAACGGGCGGTGCCGCCAAAGCATTTGCCTTCGGCGTTATCTTCAGCAGAGCAGCCACTGTCATAGCGGCTGATCGGTTCAAACCGCGCGTGGAAATCGTTGGTGTGTAGGATGGTCAGCGAATAGTCCGCTGCCGCCGCACCGGCTGACAGGGCCAGTGCACAGGTTGTCGTCATTATACGTGAAATCATTGGATCAAGTCCCCCAAAGGTTGGAATATCGACAGCTTGGCGAGGGCGTATCGCAGAGTCAAACGTTATCCCCGTTGCCGCACAGTCACCCAAGATTGTAACAGACGCTTGACGATTTTTACGGCAAGGGCCATGACGCTTGCATGTTGATTTACAAAATTTTCCGCGCCGAAGAATGGGCCGCATTGCAAGCTGACGGCGACACTGTCGGCGCGCCAATTGATGTGGCTGACGGGTACATCCATTTTTCCACAGCCGAAACCGTGGCCGAAACAACGGCCAAGTACTTCGCAGGCATCGAGGGCTTGGTTCTGCTCGCTATTGAGGCTGACGGTCTTGATCCGCTCAAATGGGAACCCGCTCGCGAGGGCGTATTGTTCCCACATCTTTATCGCAAATTGCGTATGAATGATGTGGTCTGGATCAAACCGTTGCCATTGGTCGACGGCATCCACCAGTTCCCTGATCTGTCATGAGAACGCTCGAGAATATCGGGCTCAAAGCCCTACGCAAAATCGATCCAGAGACGGCACATGGTCTGGCCCTCAAAGCATTGAACATGGGGCTTGGTCCCAGTGGTGGGCCTGTGACCTCTGCGCGGCTTAAAACAACAATCGCGGGTCTTAACCTGCCGAACCCTATTGGGCTTGCCGCTGGTTTCGACAAGAACGCAACTGCGCTGCATGCACTTGCCAAGACCGGGTTTGGCTTTCTTGAGGTCGGTGCGGCCACGCCCCGCGCGCAAGAGGGCAATCCCAAGCCGCGTTTGTATCGCCTGACCGAAGACAAAGCTGCGATAAACCGCTTTGGCTTCAACAATGAAGGCATGGAAGCGATTGTCGCGCGGCTTGCAAAGCGCCCAAAAGATGCTGTGATCGGCCTGAACCTTGGGGCAAACAAAGACAGCACAGACAAATCCACCGACTTTGCAAAGGTGCTGACACGCTGCGCTGCAACGGTGGATTTTGCGACCGTCAACGTGTCGTCCCCTAACACTGAAAAATTGCGCGACTTGCAGGGCAAGGCAGCCCTCGCAGCACTGCTTGCAAATGTGATGGAGGCGCGTGCGGCCTTACCCACGCCAATCCCCGTCTTCCTCAAGATCGCTCCTGATTTGACGCCCGATGAAATCGCTGAAGTTGCCGAGGTTGCGAATGCGTCCGGCATCGACGCGATAATCGCGACGAACACCACGTTGGACCGCAACGGCCTGCACGGACCTCACACTGGCGAAATGGGTGGGCTGTCCGGTCAGCCCCTCTTTGAGAAATCGACCCGCGTGTTGGCCCAACTCGCAGGGCTCACGACATTGCCCATCATCGGTGTTGGCGGTGTCGG
>CBDTVI010000068.1:0-10399 GCA_965364065.1 uncultured Yoonia sp.
CCCCATGGACAATCTGATTCAGTGCGGCCTTGGAGGCGCGGTAAGAATACCACCCGCCAATCTGGTTATCCCCAATCGAGCCGACCCGCGCTGAAAGAACCGCCACCACGCCGCGTCTGTCTTTGGGCAACAGACGGGACGCATGGCGCAGGACCAGCGCAGGACCAATCGCGTTCACCGCAAAGACCCGCGCCATGTCGTCAGGATCAATCGCTGCGAGGTTCTTTTCAGGGGCGCCAAGAGGTGCTGCCAAAATACCAATCGCCACGAAAATCAAATCAAAAGGTCCGGTCAGGTTTCCCATTGCACGCGCGACCGTTGCAGGGTCGCTCACATCAAACCCGTCAGCAGTACGCGACAGCCCAGTCACGTCCCAACCGTCGCCGCCCAACTGCCGCACCATCGCGGCACCAATGCCGCCACTTGCCCCGATTACCAATGCCTTCATGCAAATCTCCGATTTCCTGATCGACAAACTAGTGCCCTGACAACACACGACAAGAAAGCAAATCCAGCTTGTGCTCGCGTATCATCTTGCCAAATAAACTCCCGCGCGGAGCGCATTTGCGCCTTTTCAACCGCCAAAAGCTTTGTATAGTTATTTTCATGATGAACCGCGCACATATCACAAACGCTGCCTCTTTAGGGCACCTTCTGCGCGCGCGTCTACTCCTTAGCAGCCTCTGAGCGTGCCATCCGGCGCGACCGCTCAGAGGGGAACAGCGCCAAGATAAATGCTAAGGACCAAAGGAATACGGACATGACAAAAGAAAAAGTGTTGATTTTCGACACCACCTTGCGCGACGGGGAACAATCCCCGGGTGCCACAATGACCCATGACGAAAAGGTCGAAATCGCCGAAATGCTGGATGAAATGGGCGTCGATATTATCGAAGCTGGTTTTCCAATTGCATCCGAAGGCGACTTTAACGCGGTCAGCGCGATTGCCGCGCGGTCGCAATCCGCGACGATCTGTGGCTTGGCGCGTGCAAATTATAAAGATATCGACCGTTGTTGGGATGCTGTGAAGCACGCGAAATCACCGCGTATTCACACGTTTATCGGCACCTCGGAACTGCACCGCGCCATTCCAAACCTGAACATGGATGAAATGGCCGAACGCATCCACGACACAGTGACCCATGCGCGCAACCTGTGCGACAACGTCCAGTGGTCGCCGATGGATGCAACCCGCACCGAAGAAGATTACCTGTGCCGCGTTGTCGAAATCGCGATCAAGGCGGGTGCCACGACGATCAATATCCCCGATACTGTCGGCTATACCGCCCCTGTGGAAAGTGCCGAACTGATCCGCATGCTGATCAATAAAGTGCCCGGCGCCGACAGCATTATCTTTGCCACGCATTGCCACAACGACCTTGGCATGGCGACTGCGAACTCGCTTGCAGCGGTCGAAGGTGGCGCGCGACAGATCGAATGCACGATCAACGGTTTGGGCGAACGTGCGGGTAACACGGCACTGGAAGAAGTCGTCATGGCCCTCAAAGTGCGCGGCGATATCATGCCTTATACGACCGGTATCGACACCCGCAAAATTATGAATATCTCGCGGCGCGTAGCGACTGTTTCGGGTTTTCCCGTGCAGTTCAACAAAGCCATCGTCGGCAAGAATGCGTTTGCGCACGAAAGCGGTATCCACCAAGACGGCATGCTGAAAAACAGTGAAACATTCGAGATCATGCGCCCCGAGGATGTGGGTCTGGCTGGGACGTCATTGCCGCTAGGCAAGCACTCTGGCAGGGCCGCATTGCGCGCTAAGTTGTCCGAAATGGGTTATGATCTTGCTGACAATCAACTGAAGGATGTCTTCGTCCGTTTCAAGGATTTGGCTGACCGCAAGAAAGAAGTCTTCGACGACGATCTGTTGGCGTTGGTCACCCAGAATGACGCGGCTGATGACCGGCTCAAGCTGAAATCATTGCGGGTCGTCTGTGGCACCGAAGGCCCCCAAACGGCCGATATGGTGATGGAAGTTGACGGCACCGATGTTGAAACATCGGCCACGGGTGACGGCCCTGTCGACGCTACTTTCAATGCAGTCAAAGCGATCTTTGACCACGGTGCCCACTTGCAGCTTTATCAAGTGAGCGCTGTCACTGAAGGGACAGATGCGCAGGCGACAGTCTCCGTTCGGATGGAAGAAGACGGTCGCATTGCGACTGGCCAGTCGGCAGATACCGACACCGTTGTTGCAAGCGCCAAGGCCTATATCAATGCATTGAATCGCTTGCTGGTGCGGCGCGAACAATCGGCGCCCGGCTATGATGTGAAAGGCGTATCTTACAAAGATACCTGACCATTTATAGCGACTCGAAATGTTGGGGTGGCCACGTGAAAGCGGGCTGCCCCTTTTTTGTTAAGACGGATAATTAGGTTAGTCTTGTTTCATTGGCCATACCCAAGTATCTGAAATATGATAGTTACTTGCATATAAGTACGAAATTCACCCCAGTAAGGTTGAAAAAGTATAAGTAGCAAAATGCCGCCGCGTCGGACGATTGAAGGGCTTCTATCCGCTCGCGCATCCCCTTATAAGCATTCCAACGCCCCACAACCGCGACTGCGTGGGGATTTGCACACTGGGTATGGGAAGGCCAACTTCATGGCAGGCTTCGGCGGATTATTTTCTTCGGATATGGCGATTGACTTGGGCACAGCGAACACGCTGGTCTACGTCAAAGGCAAAGGCATTGTTTTGTCAGAACCTTCAGTGGTTGCCTATCATGTAAAAGACGGCGTCAGGAAAGTTCTGGCCGTGGGCGAGGACGCGAAACTGATGTTGGGTCGCACACCTGGCAGCATCGAAGCGATCCGCCCGATGCGCGATGGTGTGATTGCTGACTTTGATACCGCCGAGGAAATGATCAAGCATTTCATCCGTAAGGTGCATCGCCGTTCTACGTTTTCCAAACCCAAGATTATTGTTTGCGTCCCACACGGCGCGACCCCTGTCGAAAAGCGCGCCATCCGCCAATCAGTTCTATCAGCAGGCGCACGTCGCGCAGGTTTGATTGCCGAGCCTATTGCGGCTGCGATTGGTGCGGGCATGCCGATCACCGATCCAACGGGTAACATGGTCGTCGACATCGGTGGTGGTACGACCGAAGTCGCCGTGTTGTCGCTTGGCGATATTGTTTATGCACGGTCCGTCCGCGTCGGCGGTGACCGCATGGATGAAGCGATCATCAACTACTTGCGCCGCCAGCATAACCTGCTGATTGGCGAAAGCACCGCGGAGCGGATCAAGACGTCTATCGGTACGGCCCGTATGCCCGACGATGGCCGTGGCCAGTCGATGCAAATTCGTGGACGCGATCTGTTGAACGGCGTTCCAAAAGAAACCGAGATTTCACAGGCCCAAGTTGCCGAAGCTCTGGCCGAACCTGTCCAGCAAATCTGCGAAGCTGTGATGACCGCTTTGGAAGCAACACCGCCAGACCTTGCCGCTGACATTGTTGATCGCGGCGTGATGCTTACCGGTGGTGGCGCTTTGCTAGGGCAGCTTGATTTGGCTTTGCGTGAACAAACCGGTCTTGCGGTCTCTGTCGCGGACGAGTCACTTAATTGTGTAGCTTTAGGGACTGGTCGCGCGCTGGAATATGAAAAACAGCTGCGGCATGTGATAGACTACGACAGTTAACACAAATCGAGGGAACAGCCGCCCTTGGCACGCGATAAACCCAGCGAAGACTATATTGGACCGATCCGCAGATTGCTGGTCGGGGTGTTGGTCTTGGCCTTGGTGGGCTTGTTCCTGCTTTGGCGCATCGATAGCCCGCGCGTCGAACGGTTTCGCGCAGCGGCGATTGATACAGTGGTCCCGTCGTTCGATTGGGCAATGGCCCCAATTACCGGTGCAGCCAATCTGATCACCGATTTTGAAAGCTACCAGCAGTTGCGCGCCCAAAATCAGGATTTGCGCCGCGAGTTGCAACAGATGAAAGCGTGGAAAGAAGCCGCTTTGCAGTTGGAGCAAGAGAACGCCAAACTGCTGGACCTCAATAACGTCAGCCTTGATCCGCAACTCACATTTGTGACCGGCGTTGTCATCACCGACAGCGGGTCGCCCTTTCGACAGTCGGTTTTGGTGAACGTCGGATCACGCGATGGCATCTTGGACGGTTGGCCCACGATGGACGGGATCGGACTTGTCGGCCGTATCGCAGGCGTCGGCAATGAAACAAGCCGCGTATTGCTGCTGACCGATACCTCAAGCCGGATTCCAGTGACGATCCAGCCGTCAGGGCAAAGGGCGATCCTTGCCGGTGACAATTCGCTGAACCCGCCCATCGAATTCTTAGGCGACACCGCCCTCGTGCGTCCGGGCGACCGAGTTGTGTCATCCGGCGACGGTGGCGTCTTTCCGGCAGACTTGCTGGTGGGACAAGTGGTCATGGGTGCAGATGATCGTCTGCGGGTGCGCTTGGCTGCCGACTATCAGCGGCTTGAATTTTTGCGCGTCCTGCGATCCCAGCCCCATGAAGACATCCCAGACCCCAATGACTTGCTGACACCAGAGTCAGAGTTCTTTGGGCCTGCTGCCATCAATCCGGTGTCGTTGCGGGCCATCGAGGTCAACAATGATTGAGGTAGCAGACCGCAAAACATGGATCAATCGCGGCGTGTTTATGGTGCTGGCGTTCGCCTTTATCGTGATTGACCTTGTCCCGCGCGACATGCGCCCGCCTGTCTGGGCCGCCCCTGATCTACTTTTGGCAGTGACGCTTGCCTGGGTTGCGCGCAAACCGTCCTATCTGCCGGTATTTGTCATCGCGATATTCTTTTTGATGACAGACTTTTTGTTCATGCGACCACCGGGCTTATGGGCTGCTTTAGTCGTTATCTTGACCGAAGTCATCCGTCGCCAAAACCGCGAGTTCCGCGATATGCCGTTCTTGGTGGAATGGGGAACGATTGCGATAGGCATCATTGCGATCACCGTCGTCAACCGTTTGGTGCTTGCCGTTGTGATGTTGCCGCAAGCCCCGCTTGGGCTTACCTTTACACAGATGATCGCTACAATTGCAGTCTATCCGGCCGTACTGGTGGTCGCTCATTTCGTCTTTGGCGTCACGCGCACCGCACCGGGTGAAGTCGGCAGTAAAGGGCATTTGCTATGAAACGTCCCCCTAAGGATAACATTGAAAGTGTGCGCACAATCGGACGCCGCACCCTTGTTATGGGGGCCGTACAGTTAGGTGTTGTCGGTGCCTTGGGCTTGCGGCTGCGGTCAATGCAAGTTGAACAAGCCGACCAGTTTCGCCTGCTTGCCGAAGAAAACCGGATCAACATTCGCCTATTGGCACCGAAGCGCGGTATGATCTTTGACCGCAACGGCACGCCAATCGCGGACAATGAACAAAACTACCGCGTCGTGATGGTGCGCGAAGATGCCGGCGATGTCGGCGAGGTCTTGGCAAAACTGACCGAAATCGTCGATATCGACCCTGATGATCTGGCCCGCGCGATGGAAGAAATGCGACGCCGCTCACCATTTGTACCAGTGACAATCGCAGATCGCTTGAGCTGGGAAGATGTCGCACAGATCAACCTCAACACCCCCGCCCTGCCCGGCATTCAAGCCGAGGTGGGCCTAAGCCGTGTTTACCCTTGGGGTGCGGATTTGGCGCATGTGGTCGGCTATGTCGGCCCTGTCAGTGACTATGACCTAAGCCGGATTGACGACTCTGACCCGCTCTTGCAGATCCCCAAATTTCAAATCGGCAAGACCGGCGCGGAAAACAAGCTTGAAAAGACCCTGCGCGGCAGTGCCGGAACCCGCCGGATCGAGGTGAACGCCGCAGGCCGGATCATGCGCGAACTAGACCGCCGCGAAGGCGACGCGGGCAAGGACATCCAGCTGACCATCGATAGCCGTCTGCAAAGCTATACGCAGGCGCGGCTTGATGGCGAATCTTGTGGTGCTGTTGTGATCGATCTTGAAAATGGTGATCTACGCGCCATCGCTTCGGCGCCTGCGTTTGATCCCAATCTTTTTGTCCGCGGCATTTCAGTTCCTGATTGGACGGCGTTGAACGAAGACAAGTACCGCCCACTGGCCGCAAAGGCCGTGCAAGGCACCTATCCACCCGGATCAACGTTTAAGATGGTCACGTTGATGGCGGCAGTCGAAGCGGGCCTCGTCGCGCCTGACGAAACTGTTTACTGCCCAGGCTATACGGATGTGTTCAACATTCGCTTTCACTGTTGGAAACGTGGCGGGCACGGTAATATCAACCTGCACGAAAGCCTCAAGCAAAGCTGCGACTGCTATTATTACGAAATCTCCCAGCGTGTCGGAATCGACAAGATGGCTGAAATGGCGCGCAAATTGGGGCTGGGCGTGCGCCATGATTTGCCATTGTCTGCCGTTGCCGAAGGGCTGGCACCCGACAAGGATTGGAAATCGCGGGTGCGCGGCGAAGATTGGCGGATTGGTGACACGGTCAACGCGTCGATTGGGCAAGGTTATGTTTTGGCCTCGCCATTGCAATTGGCTGTCATGTCGGCGCGCATTGCGACAGGACGCGAGGTGACGCCGCGGTTGATCCGATTGATTGACGGGGTCGCACAGCCTTCGGGTCTTGGCGAAAGCCTTGGCATCAATGAAAATACACTGCGCCGCGTACGCGCGTCGATGAACGATGTTTGCAACCACCGTCGCGGCACGGCTTATCGATCACGGATTCTCACTGACGGACACAAAATGGCCGGCAAAACCGGCACCAGCCAGGTGCGCCGGATCACACCCGAAGAACGCGCGGCAGGTGTGACCAAAAACGCAGACCTACCATGGGAACGCCGCGATCACGCGCTATTCGTGGGCTTCGCGCCTTACGATAATCCGCGCTATGCGGTATCTGTCGTGGTCGAACATGGCGGCGGAGGTTCTGCCGCTGCAGCACCGATAGCGCGCGATATATTGCTACAGGCCCAATACGGTGGACCACCCCCGCTTGAGGCCTATCCATCCGGCGTGCGCGACAAGATTGCCGAGCAACAACGCCGGATCGAGGCCCGCATCCCACCGGGTGCCAAAGGCCGTATCCGCGTATGAGTTATCTTGAGCATAACACCAAGTTTGTCCCGACCGGCATCCGCAAGGTTTTGCACCTGAATTGGGCGATAATCGTGCTGTTGATAGCGGTCGCCTGCGCAGGTTTCTTGATGCTGTATTCAGTCGCAGGCGGATCAACCACCCCTTGGGTCGAGCCGCAGATGAAACGTTTTGTCCTTGGCATGATACTGATGCTGATCGTTGCGATGGTGCCGATCTGGTTTTGGCGCAATATGGCGTTTGTGGCTTACGGCGGATCGGTTCTATTGCTGTTGGGGGTCGAGTTTTTTGGCGAGGTTCGGATGGGCGCGCAGCGCTGGATCGACTTGGGCTTTATGCGCCTGCAACCTTCAGAATTGACCAAGATTACCCTCGTGATGTTTTTGGCCGCTTACTATGACTGGCTGCCGAATAAGAAAACGTCACATCCTTTATGGGTCATGCTGCCGGTTATTTTCATTCTTGTGCCAACGATGTTGGTTTTAGGCCAGCCAGACCTTGGTACAGCGCTATTGTTGTTGATGGGCGGTGCTGCGGTCATGTTCTTGGCCGGCGTGCATTGGGCCTATTTCGCGACTGTGGTCAGTGCCGGCGTGGGCACGGTCGTTGCCGTGTTCCAAAGCCGTGGCACGACATGGCAACTGCTGAAAGACTATCAATACCGCCGCATTGATACGTTTCTGGACCCCTCAAATGATCCGCTTGGGGCGGGGTATCACATCACACAGGCGAAAATCGCGCTTGGCTCTGGTGGTTGGACGGGGCGCGGGTTTATGCAAGGCACCCAATCGCGGCTGAACTTTCTGCCCGAAAAGCACACCGACTTTATCTTTACGACTTTGGCGGAGGAATTCGGCTTTGTCGGCGCGTTTACCCTGCTGATCCTCTACCTTTTGATCATCCTGTTTTGCGTTATTTCTGCCTTGGGCAACCGCGACCGATTTGCATCGTTGCTGACCCTCGGTATCGCGACGACGTTTTTTCTCTTCTTTGCAGTCAACATGGCGATGGTCACGGGTCTTGCCCCTGTCGTTGGTGTGCCGTTACCGCTGGTCAGTTACGGCGGTTCTGCGATGCTTGTTCTTTTGGTTGCCTTTGGTCTGGTCCAAAGCGCGCATGTACATAGGCCTAGATAATGCTCAACGTTCTGTTTTCCGCCCGCCCCGCTGCTTGGGGCGAATATGAAGGGCCGCTAAACACCGCCTTTGAAAGCGCCGGCTTACAGGTAAATCTTGCACGCGATCATGCGCCCGAAGATGTGGATTACATCGTTTTTGCCCCGACCGGACCTGTCCGCGATTTCGCGCCCTACATAAAAACCAAAGCAGTGATGAGCCTTTGGGCTGGCGTCGAAACAGTCGTGGACAACCCAACCTTGACCCAGCCCTTGTGCCGTTTGGTAGATCACAGTTTGACCAATGGCATGATTGAATGGGTCACGGGCCACACCCTGCGCCATCACCTTGGGATGGACGTTCATATCACCAAACAGGACGGCGTTTGGCGCGACGATACCTATCCACCTGTCGCAGCCCAGCGCCCTGTGACGATCCTTGGCATTGGTGCTTTGGGGGCCGCTTGCGGGCAAGCACTGCACCAACTTGGGTTTCCTGTCACCGGTTGGAGCCGTGCGGCCAAAGACATCCCAAACATCCGCTGCCTACACGGGGATGATGGGCTGACACAGGCACTGACGGATGCGCAAATCGTTATTTTGTTGCTCCCGCAAACACCGCAGACAGAAAATATGTTGAATGCCGAAACCATCGCCTTGATGGCGCGTGATGCATTTGTCATCAATCCCGGCCGTGGGCCATTGATCGATGACGATGCTCTTGTTGCGGCGCTAGATAGCGGTCAAATCGCCCATGCAACACTAGACGTATTCCGGACCGAACCCCTGCCCCAAAATCACCCGTTCTGGGCGCATCCGCAAGTGACCGTGACACCCCATATTGCATCCACGACCCGACCCGAAACTGCGGCCACGGTGATCGCCGACAACATCGCGCGCGGCGAGGCTGGGAAGACGTTTCACTATATCGTCGATAGGACTTTGGGCTATTAACGCAGTTTGGGTGGATTTGCAGGGTCCATACCAGGCGCGCCGGGCGCTTGCGCTGCCTGTGCTTCCGGCAGATCAAAACGCAATCCAACCTTAGCCAGATAAGCCGCGAGCGGGTCGCTTGCCTTGACGAAAAGTACATCCATCACGCCCGCCTCGATACCCGAAAACGTGAGTGCTTCGCTTGCCGCAGAGGCCAGCGCATTTTCGGCACCTTCGACTGCATCCACAAACGCCAACACATGCCCGCGCGATCCATCCTCATAAGTCGCAGCCGCAAGATAGGCAGACCGCGCGAGACCAGCAGCGATAGCAAGCTTGCGATCAAGTCCTGTAATTACGGCTTCGGGCAATCCGATTGGCGGAGATACTTCGCTAATGCGAGCTTCGGTCTCGGACGGTGCGTTGGATAGCGTTTGCACCAACCAATCGACAGCTTCGGCGGGGATCAGCATCGCGGAAGGTGCGACCTCTAGGTTCAGCGCCAGACCGATCCCTTGACCGTGCAGCATTTCGGCCAAAGCGCGACCCGATAGCCCAGCATAAGGCACCACGCGCCCTGCGAATTGCGACAAGCGCTCTTGGCGGTCGAAAACAAGGCTGAAGCGTTGGTCTTCGATCTCGAACAACTCTGGCGTGACCTGATCGCCTTCGGCCTCTTCACCTAAAAACATGAATAGTTCGGTATCAGCTAACCTTTCGTAAAACCGCAGACGCGCGTTGTCGTCTTCGGGGGCTGCTTCCATTGCGGCGTGGGCTTCATCTAGGTCGGTCATTGCAAAGCATCTTTCACTTGAGCGCGCAGGTCTGGCAGCAATTCATCTGTAAACCACGGGTTTTTCTTAAGCCATCCGGTATTGCGCCACGACGGATGAGGCAAGGGGTAGACGCGCGGTGCAAAGTCGCGCCAACCCTGAACCGTGGCCGTCACACTGTTTTTCGCGCCCAAATGATGCCGCTGCGCATATCCACCAACGATGATGGTCAATGGCACGTCACCCAAATGGTGCATCACGCGGTCGTGCCATGTCGCACCGCAGATTTTGGGCGGGGGTAAATCCGCGCCTTTCGCGTCATATCCGGGAAAGCAAAATGCCATTGGCACGATCGCAATTCTCGTTTGGTCATAGAAAACATCAGGCGCAATACCTAGCCAGTCACGCAAGCGATCTCCGGACCGATCGTCAAAGGGCTTGCCCGACGCGTGAACACGCATACCCGGGGCTTGGCCTGCGATCAAAATGGACGGTTTTTTA
>CBDTVI010000069.1:0-10362 GCA_965364065.1 uncultured Yoonia sp.
CCCAGATCGAAAAGGTGCTTGGGAAACCTGCGCAATTTGTGGCGTCACCGGGGACCTACGACCAAAAACACATCGACCGGATCGGCAAACTGAAAAATTGCATCGCCTACGGACCGGGGATATTAGAGCTGGCGCACAAGCCCGATGAATACATCGGGGTTGAGGATATGATCGATAGTGCACAGGTCATGGCGGGGGCGCTCGCAAAGATTTTGAATCCGTAAGTCGGGGTACCCCCGTCGTCACCCGAGGGCTTGATTTGCCCCAGCATAACAACAACACTGCCACCAAATATGGGGGAAACCAAATGAACGTTCTCAAGACACTCGCAACAACAACCGCATTGGTGCTGGCCGCTTGCCCAGCACTCGCTCAAGACAGCATCACTGTCGCCATTCAGCTAGAGCCGCCAAATCTTGACCCCACAGGTGGGACAGCACAGGCCATCGATAGCGTGCTGTATGCCAATGTCTTCGAGGGGCTAACCCGCTTTAACGCGGACGGCGCTATCATAAACGGCCTCGCGCAAAGCTGGGATATTTCAGACGACGGTTTGGTCTACACTTTCAACCTTGCCGCTGGCGTCACATTCCATGACGGCACGACAATGGACGCGGAAGACGTGAAATTCAGCCTTGATCGCGCCCGCGCAGACGAAAGCACGAACGCCCAAAAGGGTCTGTTCGCAGGCATTACGGATGTGACAGTCGTTGATCCGCTGATCGTTCAGGTCACGCTGGATCAGCCCAACGGCAGTTTCCTTTTCAACATGGCGTGGGGTGACGCGGTCATCGTGGCCCCCGAAAGCATTGAAAACATCGCCTCAAACCCCATCGGCACAGGCCCGTTCACTTTTACTGATTGGGTACAGGGCGACCGTTTGGAAATGACGCGCAACGAAGCCTACTGGGGTGCTGCCCCCGCGTTGGCGAGCGCCACATTCCGTTTCATCTCTGACCCAACCGCAGCTTTTGCGGCCGTCATGGCAGAAGATGTCGACGTCTTTGTCGGCTTCCCCGCCCCTGAAAATCTGCCGCAGTTTGAGGCCGATCCGCGTTTCCAAGTGCTTGTCGGCAACACCGAGGGCGAGACGATCTTGTCTATCAACAACAAGATGCCGCCCTTCGACAACATCCTTGTCCGCGCCGCTGTGGCAAGTGCGATTGATCGCCAAGCCATTATCGATGGTGCGATGTTCGGGTATGGCACGCCTATCGGAACGCACTTTGCGCCGCATAACCCCGACTACGTCGACCTGTTGGGAAACTCGCCGTATGACCCAGAAGTTGCGCGCGCGCTGCTTTCCGTCGCGGGTTATCCCGATGGGTTTACCACCACGCTGAAACTGCCACCTCCGTCCTACGCGCGCCGTGGCGGGGAAATCATCGCGTCGCAACTGCGCGAAATTGGGATCGAGACAGAAGTCACCAACCTCGAATGGGCCCAGTGGATCGAAGAAGTCTTCACCAACAAGGACTTCGGCATGTCCATCGTCAGCCACACAGAACCGATGGATATCGGCATTTATGCCAATCCAGACTACTATTTCCAGTACGACAACCCAGATTTCCAAGCGCTGATGGAAGAGCTGAACGCAACAACCGACCCCGCTGCGCGCAGCGCGCTGTTGGCTCGCGCACAGACGATCATTTCGGAAGAATATGTGAATGGTTATCTGTTTGAACTCGCCGTCGCGACCGTCGCGAAGGCGAACATCAACGGACTATGGGTGAACCAGCCGACCGCTGCCGTTGACCTGACCGGCGTCAGCTGGAGCAACTAAGATTATGCCCCCCGTCAAACCATTGCGGGGGGCGTTCTATCAGGCAGCGCGCACAGCACTTGGCTGCACGTTGACCAAGGCGAGCGCGGCCTTCGCGGCCTCAACGCCTTTGGTCACAAAATGTGCGCGAAAGATCGCTTTGTGATGATCGGACTCGTGAAACTGATGCGGTGTCAGACTGACCGACAGGACGGGCACTTGGGTGTCCAAACCCACGCGCATCAACCCGTCAACCACGGCACTGGCCACAAAATCGTGGCGGTAGATGCCGCCGTCCACGACCAATGCCGCACAGGCAATTGCATCGAAATCACCGGACAACGCCAGCTTTTGAGCCAACATCGGCATTTCGAACGCCCCAGGCACGTCATAAACCGTTACCTGTTCGGCGGGAATTTCTGTCAAAAATCCATCAAGTGCACGATCAACGATATCGGCATGCCAATTGGCTTTGATGAATGCAAAACGGGGTGGTGTCATGATGTGATCTCCTTTTGGCTCCGACACGTCACCCAAGGCATCACACACCAAGCAGTCGCCCCAAAGGGACGATCACGCGGCGCATTCTCTTTCATCCGGACTTTCACCGTCGGCTCAGGCATCGCACCTGATCTGCTTGACCCTTCGAAACGAAGGCGCTCGCGGGCTCGTGGAAAAACCACATACCGCCGGTGGGGAATTACACCCCGCCCTGAGAATAAAGTTGTTTTGGCAGCATGTTGCGGTTGGGGCAAGGGGGCGTTCGCATGATACGCTACGTCCTTGGTCGGCTAACGTCCCTGATCATCAGTTTGATCGTCGCATCCATTGTCATTTTTGCGGTGATCGAAGTGATCCCGGGCGATCCTGCCGCCTTCATGCTAGGCGTGAACGCCCGCCCCGATACAATTGCCGCGTTGCGCGCGGAAATGGGCCTAGATCAGCCCGTTGTGGTGCGGTATTTTGAATGGGTCACAGGATTGCTGCAAGGCGATTTCGGGCGCTCATGGACTTACAAAACACCCGTCGCCAACCTGGTCTCGGACCGTGTCTGGGTGTCGCTGCCGCTGGCTATCTACGCACTTTTCCTATCCACAATAATCGCCTTTCCAGCAGGCATCTATGCAGCCAGCAGACGGGGCGGTACAGGCGACATCGCTATCATGGGGGCCACGCAACTGGGCGTTGCGATCCCGAATTTCTGGTTTGCGATGATCCTTGTGCTCATATTCGCGATCAACCTGCGTTGGTTCAGCGCGGGTGGCTTTCCGGGCTGGGATAATCCGTTGCTGGCAATCAAATCCCTGACCCTCCCCGCCATCGCGCTGGCGCTCCCCCAAGCGGCAATCTTAGCACGCGTCATGCGATCATCGCTGTTGGATATGCTGGGCGAGGATTTCATCCGCACCGCCCGCGCCAAGGGTCTAAGCCGCCGCCAAGCGCTATGGCGACACGCGGTGCGCAACGCGCTTATTCCTGTACTGACAATCATCGGCCTACAATTTTCGTTCCTACTGGCAGGCGGCATCATCATCGAGCAAATCTTCTTCTTACCCGGCCTCGGCCGTCTGATTTTCCAATCCATCAGCGCCCGCGATCTGATCGTTGTCGAAAGCGTGGTCATGCTGCTGGTATTTGTGGTGATTTTGGTGAATTTCGCAGTCGACATTGCTTATGCAGCTGTTGATCCACGGCTCAGGACCAAGACATGAACCGCAATTTGATCATAGGAACAACGCTCACGGCATTGTTTTTACTGCTGGCCATCGCATCGTTTTTCTGGACGCCTTACGATATCCAATCCCTTGATATCCCCAACAAACTGCAATCCCCCAGTGGGGGAAACTTGCTAGGCACCGATCATTTCGGGCGCGATATTCTATCGATGATTATGATGGGCGCGCGGACGTCGATTGCGGTTGCGCTGGTCGCTGTCGGTATCGGTATGGCGATTGGTGTGCCGCTTGGATTGCTGGCTGCCGCGCGGCACGGATCGCTACTGGACGAGCTGATTATGCGCGGCAATGACCTTGTGTTCGCCTTCCCCTCGCTGGTGATCGCGATCCTCATCACGGCTGTTTTCGGCGCTTCTGCTGTCAATGCGATCATTGCGATCGGTATCTTCAACATCCCTGTTTTCGCGCGATTGAGCCGTGCCGCCGCTCTACCCTTATGGGAGCGTGACTTTATTCTCGCCGCCCGCGTCTGTGGCAAGTCAGCGACGCGCATCTCTATCGAGCATATCTTACCGAACATGACCAACCTGATGATCGTCCAAGGCACGATCCAATTCTCATTGGGTATCTTGGCAGAAGCCGCTTTGTCCTACATCGGCCTTGGCGCACAGCCGCCGACGGCAAGCTGGGGGCGCATGTTGGCGGACGCACAAACACTCGTCAGCATTGCACCTCACACGGCACTGGTTCCCGGTTTCGCAATCTTACTCATGGTGCTTGGCCTAAACCTGATGGGCGACGGATTGCGCGACTGGCTAGACCCGCGCATCAGAGTGGCGCGCGCATGACCCTTTTGGCGATCAAAGACCTGTCCCTAACCATCGGCGACACCCATATCTTGCATGATATTGGTCTTACGGTGGGGCGGGGCGAAATCGTAGCGATCACGGGTGAAAGCGGGTCGGGCAAATCGATGACCGCCCTTTCCGTGATGGGTCTGCTGCCCATTGGGGCCAGCCCAAGCGGGTCGATCACATTGGACGGCGTCGACATTTTGCAAACCTCGGAACCCGATCTGTGCAAAATGCGCGGCAACACGATGGGCATGGTTTTTCAAGAACCTATGACCGCCCTTAACCCCGTCCAAACCATCGGTGCGCAGGTGGCAGAGACGATCCTGATCCATGAAAAGACCAGCAAATCCGACGCGCATAAACGCGCAAACGCTATGCTAGACCGCGTTGGCCTGAACCTACCGCCTACCCGCTATCCGCATGAATTGTCGGGCGGTCAGCGCCAGCGCGTCGTCATCGCGATGGCCATTGCACGGCACCCTAAACTGCTCATTGCGGATGAACCCACGACCGCTCTTGATGTCACCACCCAAGCGCGCATTCTTGATCTGCTGCGCGATCTCGTGCGTGAATTCGACATGGGAATGCTGATTATTACCCACGACCTCGCTGTTGTCGCAGACATCGCGGATAAAATCGTCGTCATGCAAAACGGAAAAGTAGTCGAGGCGGGTGCCACCGCGCACCTGCTATCACACATGCAGCACCCTTATACGAAGGCGCTGTTCGAGGCATCCACCCATGTAGTTGAATTGCCCCCAACGCCCATATCATCGCCGCTGCTTGCCGTGACCAACGTCGCTCGCGAATACCCTATGGCGCGCAAAACCCTGCTTGGCCCACGCCCCACGTTCCGCGCGCTCGAAGGGATTACATTCCAGATCAACCAAGGCGATCGCATTGGCCTTGTTGGCGAAAGTGGATGTGGAAAATCGACCCTAACACGGGCTATTTTGGGCTTAGAGGCTGTGCAAAGCGGCACGATCACCGTCGACGGCGCCCCCGTTTTCACAGGCAAAAAGCCAAATCTGGCGGTGCGACGCAAAATGCAGGTCGTATTTCAAGACCCCTACAGCAGCTTTAACCCACGCCACCGTGTAGATCGTTTGATCACCGAACCATTCCACCTTTTGCCAAACCCACCCACTGGCACTGCGCGTGATACGGCCATCGCAAAAGCCCTCCGCGACGTGGGGCTGTCACCAGATGACGCGACCAAATACATCCATGAATTTTCCGGCGGGCAACGCCAACGCATCGCCATTGCGCGCGCGCTCATCATCGAACCTGCGCTGATTATCTTTGACGAGGCCGTGTCAGCCCTCGACGTCTCTGTCCGCGCGCAGGTCTTAGACCTGATCGCTGATCTGTGCCGCAAGCGCCCCTTGGCGTATTTGTTCATCAGCCATGATTTATCCGTTGTGCGCACCGTCACCGACAAGGTTATGGTGATGAAAGCAGGCGAAATTGTCGAACAAGGCGAAACAGAGACCGTTTTCACCAACCCACAACATGAATATACGCAGACCTTGATCTCAGCGGCACCTAAGCTGCCAGAACTTGCGAATTAAAACCGAAAAGGAACACCCATGCGACTGGCAGGCAAAACAGCGATTGTAACTGGCGGAGGCTCTGGCTTTGGCGCAGGCATCGCGCGCAAATTCGCGGCAGAGGGCGCGCATGTCTTTGTGGTCGACATCAACGGTGACGCAGCCTGTATAATCGCGGATGAGGTCGGCGGAACTGCAGTGACTTGCGACGTGGCCAATGCGGCCTCTGTTACGGCATTAGCGGACATTGTTCTGGCCAATGGCCCGCTTGATATCTTGGTGAACAACGCAGGCGTCACCCACCTGCCCAGCGCCATGGAAGACGTGACTGAAGAAGATTTCGACCGCGTCTATAACGTCAACATGAAGTCGGTATTCCTGCTAGCCCGCGCGTTTGTTCCGCACTTCAAGCAGCGCAAAGCAGGTGCGATCCTGAACGTGGCCTCGACCGCTGGCGTCTCGCCGCGCCCGCGCCTGAACTGGTACAACGCCTCGAAGGGCTGGATGATTACCGCGACAAAAACAATGGCCGTAGAGCTGGCCCCTGAAGGTATTCGCGTGAACGCAATCAACCCCGTGGCGGGTGACACACCGCTGTTGCAGTCTTTTATGGGCGAGGACACGCCGGAAATCCGCGCAAAGTTTATAGCGACGATCCCGTTGGGGCGATTTTCCACCCCAGAGGACATGGGCAACGCTGCCTGTTTCCTCTGCTCGGACGAGGCCAGCATGATCACTGGTGTCGCGATGGAGGTGGACGGTGGACGCTGTATTTAAAACTGGACCAAGAAACCTCATCTCTGATGTCGCTGGCCTAAAAGTTGGCAACGCACAGGACGATCACATCAAAACCGGCAGTACCGTTTTGGTCGGCGATCAGCCATTCACCGCCAGCGTGCACGTCATGGGCGGCGCGCCCGGGACCAAAGAAACCGACCTTCTGGCCCCTGACAAAACGGTGCAAGACATCGACGCGCTTGTGCTGTCTGGTGGATCAGCCTTTGGGTTGGATGCTTGTTCGGGCGTCATGGACGGGTTGCGCGACATGGGCCGTGGCTTTGCAATTGGACCAATGCGCATCCCGATTGTCCCCGGTGCGATTGTCTTTGATTTGATCAATGGCGGAAACAAAGACTGGGGCGAAAACCCCTATCGCGCCTTGGGACGCGAGGCGCTTGCAGCGGCCAGCGATGACTTTGGCATTGGCACCGTCGGCGCTGGCACGGGCGCGTTCGCCGCGATGCAAAAGGGCGGTTTAGGGTCTGCTTCGATAGTCTTGCCTGATGGAACAACGGTAGGTGCCTTAGTCGTCGTCAACGCGCTGGGCAGCGTCACGACCACAGGCGACACGCATTTCTGGGCGGCCCCATTTGAAATGAACAATGAGTTCGGTGGCGCTGGCCCTGACCCAACGACTGGCCATGTCAGCACACAACCCAGCCGCAAAGAACGCGCTATGATGATGCACGCAACGCAAGGCGCCAACACAACCATCGCCATCGTTGCCACAGATGCGACGCTGTCCAAAGTCCATTGCCACCGCTTGGCGGTCACCGCCCATGACGGTATGGCCCGCGCGATTGTGCCATCGCACACACCGCTAGATGGGGATTTGGTGTTCGGGGTCTCGACGGGAACAGACAGTCCCGTTGATCAAGCCCAGTTCCGTGACATCGCAGCCGCTGCGGCTGTCTGCCTAAGCCGCGCCATTGCACGGGGAGTCTACGCGGCGATCCCTGCCAAAAACGACCTGCTACCGACCTACCAAGAAATGAATCCACGCGGCTAAGAGCGGAACGAGCCCGCGTAAATGTCTGCAGGAATTGTTCCACCAGTGGCAACCAAGGCGCCCAAACGCCCCAGTTCATCCGCACATTTGGCGCCAGCTCCATTACCGCCCGTGAGTACAGTTAGCCGGTCAGTCTGCCGGTAAATCAGCGGATTGCCGTGCGGTGTGAAACACGTCGCACAGCTGCCTGTCGTGACCGCACGGTAAGTCAAATTCGGCATCAACCGCAGCAATTGATCTTGTAGAAACGCGCCGGCTTTGGGGTCTCCATCCGTACGAAACCATGCTTTCATTTCGTTGACCGTGGTCAATTCACGGTCCACAGGATCACCACCAATCTTGATGTACGTCTTTCCATCAGGGTAGCGAACGGGCGGCAAAATATAGGGATCGGTAACCAGATCAGGCGGCAAATAGACCACCGAGGGCATGCCCTCCAAACGCGCAACCTCGGCCTCGTCTAGCTCGAAAAACGCAACCGTGCGGGCGTAGACTGTGAGTGGCAATAGGTCCGGCAACAGCCCTTCTGCCTTTGAGAATGCACCGCAGGCAACCACGGCCTTTGCACCCTCAATCACTTTTCCGTCCACACAGATGGCCTTCACGCCGTCCGCGCCTTCGTTTAGTTGGGTCACTTCTGTCCTGTAGACCGTCACACCAAGTTTGGCCGCCGCCGCAATCTCTGCACGCACGTAAGCGCGGGGATCGATCCAGCCCGCATCGTCCGCTTCATGCAAGGCAAGGATGCCATCAGGAAAGGAGAAATAGGGAAATCGATCGCGCAAGGCCGTTCCACGCAATGCAGTATGCTTGATCCCGTCCTGTTGCCCATTGCGCTGTGCGGCCTGAATGAAATCACTGCCTGCGCCATGTTCTGGACCTGCAATAATCGCCCCGACTGGGTTAAAGAACGGCTGTCCCCCCTGTTGGGAAACTTCAGCATAGCGCGCGATTGCGGCCTGCGAAAAACGCGCCCAATTCTGACGGTTGTCTAACTGACGCGTTATGCGGGCGGCATCATAGTGGCTGGAAAAAACACCAGCGTGATTGCGTTTCTGATCGGGTTCGGCAGGGCCAATCAAAGCGACCTTTGCCCCGTCTTTGGCCAAATGGCGTGCCGCAGCACTGCCCATCAGCCCGGCACCAACCACGATCACATCAAAGGTCGTCACTGCCAAAAAGCCCTAAAAATCGAACGGGTCAACCGCAATCCGTTTACCCAATGTCAGCGCATCGGCCACATGAAGCATCGGGGATAAATCAACTTCAGCAGCTCCCGTCTGTACCAGCTCTGCCATGCGTGCATAAAGTGCCGGATATTCGGCACGCGGACCACCAATTACTTTTTGCCCGTCAATCATCAGCCGCGCACCACCATCATGCAGATTTAGCGTTCCGCCTGTGGTTTCAACCGTGATATCCCAGCTTTGCGGACCCTCTTGGCGCCAATCAAACTCACCCGTCACGTTCTTGGTCCATTGCATCTGCGCCGCAATCGGTGTGTCACAATTCGATGGGAAAAACAGGTCAGCCGATTGCAAATGGATCGGCATTGGCAAGATTTCCGTGATGATCGACAATGCATTGCTGCCCGGATCAAACACACCCATGCCGCCAGGCGCAAACACCCAATCTTGCCCCGGATGCCAACGCCGCACGTCTTCTTTCCAACTGATATGCGCACCCGTGACCTGCTTGTCTGCAAGCCAAGCCTTCGCGGGGGCCACCCCTTCGGCCATGCGGCTATGCCACGTGGTATAAAGGGTCACTCCCGCCGCTTTTGCCATATCGGCCAGTGCATAAACCTCGGCCAATGTTGCGCCGGGGGGTTTTTCAAGCATGACATGCCGCCCCGCCGCAATGGCTTTGGCAGCATATTCATAGCGCGGCACAGGGGGCAAACAGAGCGAGATAACACCAATATCAGGACGTTCCAACAACATCTGATCGAAGTCAGTATAGGCCTGCACGCCGTCAACCGTGCCCGCACGGCTGACCGTTGCGGCCAGTTCCCAATCGTCACTCGCGTTGATCGACGGCACATGTTGATCGACAGCAATTTTGCCGATCCCAACCAGACAAATTGGTGTCATCAATGTGCTTCCTTGCCAACCGCATTACCGCGATACCCGACTAAGAAATCAAAATCAGCACCGGTATCGGCCCCCATGACGCGGTCGTGATAAAGCATCGCATAGCCACTCTCAGGCCGTGGGTTTGCACCAGATTTTTCGGCCGTCCAAGTAGCCAAGCGCGCAGCCAATTCATCATCCGAAATATCCAGATGCAGACGCCGCCCAGCGACGTCCAATTCAATCATGTCACCGCTTTGCACCACGGCCAGCGGGCCACCAACGGCGGCCTCTGGCGAGGTATGCAGCACAACGGTGCCAAAAGCCGTACCCGACATACGCGCATCAGAAATGCGCACCATATCGGTGATCCCTTTCTTCAGGATCTTGGGTGGCAGACCCATATTGCCGACCTCAGCCATACCCGGATAGCCACGCGGACCACAGTTTTTCAAAACCATCACGCAAGTTTCATCAATGTCCAGATCATCATCGTTGATACGGGCTTTGTAGTCGTCGATATCTTCAAACACGACAGCACGGCCACGGTGTTGCATCAGTTCAGGCGTCGCAGCGGACGGTTTCACGACCGCCCCACCGGGTGCAAGATTGCCACGCAGCACGGCGATACCGCCCGACTGGGTCAGCGCCTTTTCAAC
>CBDTVI010000070.1:0-10189 GCA_965364065.1 uncultured Yoonia sp.
TTATCTACCCCGATGATTTCCCGCAGTCTCGGGTGCCGGTAGATATATCACGTGAACAGCGGATCATACGCGCATCAGACTACGTCCCCCTGCAGAATAAATTTGGTGGCTTCGTCTATGCGGGCGGCACCATGGCGTTCACTGCGAGCTATTGGGCCCTCGCTGCGCTAAAGCCAAAGGTCATCGCAGTGATGGGGTGCGACATGGTTTATGACAACGTCAGCAAGACCCATTTTTATGGCAAGGGGACCGCTGATCCACTGAGGCAAGATGTCACCCTAAGATCGCTCGAAGCGAAATCAGCCCGACTAATGGCGCTCGCCGCGCGCCAAGGCTGTGCAATCGTCAATTTGTCAACGGACCCTAGCCGATTGGTTTTCCCACGCTCGACCATTGAAGATCTGGCGGCGACCCAGCCAGTTAAAATGCACGATCAGGTGATTGATGCAGCCCTCGCCCAAGAGGCCGCACTCGACTATTATGTTCCGTCCGGCAAGTACTGGAAAGAAGAAGACAGGTTTGACGCAGGCGCGATCGACGCGTTAGACGCGCTTTGGCTTAAAGCAATCCCTGCGCCTTAAAGATCGCATTCAGGTCGGCCTCGGGACGGGCCCCGATATGGCTGATCACTTCAGATGCCGCGAGGTTGCCCATCTTGCCGCAAACCTCCAGATCGTGACCATTGCTCAGCCCCCAAAGAAATGCCCCCGCAAAGAGATCACCCGCGCCAGTTGCGTCGACGATGTCTGTCGGCACGGCTGGAACGTGCCAGCGTTGATCGTCCGCCAAGATATGTACACCATGCTCGCTGTCAGTGCAGGCGACGATTGCCACATCAGACGCAGCTTGCGCCAATGCGCCATCGAAGTCTTCAGTCTGGTACATCGACAGCATTTCAGCGCGGTTGCAGAACAGCAGGTCAACATGATCGCGGATCATATCGCGAAACGCATCACGGTGGCGTTCAATGCAAAACGGATCAGACAGTGTGATTGACACCCGCCCGCCCGCGCCCTTGCAAGCATCTATTGCTTTGGCAAAGGCAGCATGGCTTTCGGGGCCGTCAAAACGGTACCCTTCCAGATAAATCCATTCGGCCTGCGCCATCTGGTCCGTATCAATGTCGTCTGACGACAAAAATTCGGTCACACCAAGATAGGTGTTCATCGACCGTTCCCCATCTGGGGTCACGATCACGATGCAACGGCCTGTTTCAGCCTCTTCCGACTTTGGTGCGAGGGCGGTCTCATAGACTGCACCTTGTGCGCGCAGATCATGCGCAAAAATCGCGCCCAGCTGGTCATCTTTGACCTTGCCAACATAAGCGGTACGCCCACCCAAATGCGCAATTCCAGCAATCGTATTGGCCGCTGAACCACCGCTGATTTCCTTGGCGGGGCCAACGCGGGAATAAAGATCAACCGCGCGATCCATATCGATCAGCTGCATGATGCCTTTTTGCACGCCCGCTTCTGCCAAAAACGCATCCTCGGCGCGTGCTAAAACGTCCACCATTGCATTGCCAATGCCGACAACCTGAAATTTTTTCATAGGTTCTTATCCTCAAACATACATAGATCGCGGACCAAACAGGCCGCGCATTTAGGTTTTCGCGCGACGCAAACGTAGCGGCCATGCAAAATCATCCAATGATGCGCATGGAGTTGAAAGTCGGCAGGTACATTGTCTTCGATCGCGCGTTCAACCGCGTCGACGTCTTTACCGGGGGCGACCCCGCTGCGATTGCCAAAGCGGAAAATATGCGTGTCGACCGCCTGTGCAGGCTGGTCCCACCACATATTTAAAACTACATTCGCGGTCTTGCGCCCCACACCAGGCAGCGACTGCAGGGCGGCGCGGGAATTGGGGACCTCGCCACCGTAGTCATCCACCAACAGCTGGCTCATTTTAATGACGTTCTTCGCTTTTTGGCGGAACAGTCCGATGGTTTTGATGTGATCGGTCACACCCTCAAGGCCCAGATCAAGCATCTTTTGGGGCGTATCGGCAATTTTGAACAATGCGCGCGTGGCTTTGTTCACTCCGATGTCCGTTGCCTGCGCTGACAATGCGACAGCCACCACCAATGTGTAGACATTCACATGCTCAAGCTCGCCCTCTGGTTCGGCCTCTGCTTCTTGGAAACGCTCGAAAATGGCGCGAATGGTATGATAATCAAGCTGCTTGGCCATAATGTGGGTATGCCTTTAAGCACCTCAAGGGGCAAGCGTCAGATGCGCAATTTTCGGGTCGCACGGATGGGTCTGAGCGCCTAAGTTCTCGGTATGGAACAAAACGAAACATATCATTACCAAGTCATGCGCCGTGCCATTGAAGCGATTGATGCGGCAGGCGACAGCCCACTGACCTTGGCTGATCTCGCCGCTGACATGAATATGAGCCCTGCGCATTTTCAGCGGCTCTTTTCGTCATGGGTGGGGGTGTCGCCAAAACGCTATCAACAATACCTGACCCTTGCCCACGCCAAGACCCTTCTACGCGACCGTTTTACCACGCTAGAAACCGCCCACGCAGTTGGCTTATCAGGCAGCGGGCGATTGCATGATCTGTTCGTACGCTGGGAAGCAATGAGCCCAGGCGACTATGCCCGCAACGGCGCAGCACTTGAGGTTTATTGGGGTTGGTTCGAAAGTCACTTTGGTCCTGCTTTGGTCATGGGCACAGACCGTGGCATTTGTGGTTTGGCATTCGCCGCTGAGGCAGGTCCTGACCCCGCAATGGCGGACCTAAAATCTCGCTGGCCCAAAGCCACGTTTATCGAAGACCCCACTTTTCTGCGCGATTGGGCGACTGCCGCACTTGGCATGACTGGCGAGACGCAATTGCACATGATTGGCGCTCCCTTTCAGCTTAAGGTCTGGGAGGCATTGCTGACGATCCCCTCAGGTCACGTCACGACATATTCCGAAATCGCCCAGTCCATTGGCAATCCCAAAGCCGTGCGCGCGGTTGGCACAGCTGTCGGACGCAACCCGGTTAGCTGGCTGATCCCTTGCCACCGTGCCTTGCGCAAGTCGGGCGGATTAGGCGGGTATCACTGGGGATTGCCGGTCAAGCGGGCCATGCTCGCTTGGGAATCCGCGCGGGTTGATGCGCACCCGTAATCATCACGTTATCGGCGGAACCCTTCCTATTCCCACAGCGATATTGGATAACAGCGGGGAAAGGTGGATAAGCTATGTTATCCGAACAGCGCGATTTGCGCACCTATATCAAATGGAATCATGACCATGACCTTTACAAAATTCCCCCTTGTCCTTGCCGTATCTGCAATGACGTTTGTCGCAGCTTGTGACGCCACCGGACCAAACCAGAGCCAGAACACACAACAAGGTGCGATCCTTGGTGCTTTGGGTGGGGCCGCCGTCGGCGCAATTATCAATCGCAACGACGATACCCGCGGTCGCAATCAAGCAGCCTTAGCTGGCGCCTTGTTGGGCGCAGGCGCAGGTGCCGCGATTGGCAACAACCTTGATAAGCAAGCCGAAGAATTGCGCCGCTCGCTGCGCAGTGACGTGGGCGTGTCCAACAACGGTAACAACCTTGTTGTCATCCTAAGCCAGGACCTGCTGTTCGCAACCAACAGCACGAACGTCTCTGGCACATCGCAGAACGAATTGCGGACAGTCGCGAATTCATTGAACCGCTACCCCAATACAACTGTGAACGTGATCGGCCATACCGATAACGTGGGCAACGCGTCCTTCAACCAGGGCCTGTCAGAGCGTCGGGCACAAGCCGTGGCGAGAATCTTGCTGAATGGCGGCGTGGCATCGTCACGCGTGCGGTCTATCGGTGCCGGTGAAAACCAACCTATTGCGTCGAACCTGAACGCCTCTGGCCGCCAGATGAACCGCCGTGTTGAGATCATCATCACACCGAACTAAGTGAACGTCGCTTATTACAAAACAAAGGGGCTGCATCATTGCGGCCCCTTTTTTAGTTGTGAATGCCGCGCCTTGGTCATATAATTTTACCAATAATGCGTGGTAACTGAATGCCTTTCGAACCAGTCCAACAAGAGAAATTGTCACACGGTGTGATCCGTCAAATCGAGGGACTGATCCTGCGTGGCATCTTGCGCCCCGGCGAGAGGCTCCCGTCAGAACGGGAACTTAGCGAACGCATGGGCGTGTCGCGCCCTTCATTGCGTGAAGCATTGGGCGACTTACAAGAGCGTGGGCTGCTGACCTCGAAGGCAGGTGCAGGCGTCTATGTGGCCGATGTACTGGGTTCCGCTTTTGCGCCAGCGCTGGTGAAACTGTTTTCCACGCATGACAAGGCCGTCTTTGACTACATCAGCTTCCGCCGCGACATGGAGGGGTTGGCCGCAGAACGCGCCGCGCGCTTAGCCAGTGATACCGATCTGCAAGTGATCAACACGATTTTCGAGAAAATGGAAACGGCCCACCAAAAGCGAAACCCCGCAGACGAGGCCCATCTGGACGCCAATTTCCATCTGTCCATCATCGAGGCCAGCCACAACGTCATTATGCTACATATGATGCGATCAATGTATGAACTGCTGCGCGAAGGCGTGTTCTACAATCGGACGATTATGTTCAAGCAACGCATGACACGCGACGCGCTACTGGAACAACACCGCAGCATTAATTCGGCTCTGCAGGCACGCGACCCATCTGGTGCGCGGGCAGCCATAGAAAGTCACTTGAATTTTGTCGAAACAGCCCTGTCCGATCAGCAAAAAGCCGACAAAAACGAAAGCTTTGCGCAACGACGTTTGGACCACGAAGCCAACCGCTAATTAATCGCCGAGGCCAGAAACGAAAAAGCCCGACTGCAATCACTGCAATCGGACTTAAATCTGTTTCGGTATGCGTGGCAGCTAGTGCAGCTTTTCACCAACAGTTGCGATAGACGTGTCGATCATCGCTTCAGCAGCTTTCGCATCCGTCTGGCTTGCAATCACATCTTTAGCGACAGCAACGGCGACGATAATGGCCTGATCGCGCACGTCTTTGATGGCAGATGCCTCGGCGCTTGCGATCTGATCTTCAGCCGCAGCAAGGCGGCGGGTGATCGATCTTGCGATCTCTTCTTTTGCGGCAGCAGCTGCGTTTGTCGCCTCTTCTTTGGCGGCAGCAACGATGCGACTGGCCTGCTCGTGCACTTCTTTTTGCTTACGCTCATAAGTGGCAAGCAATGACTGCGCTTCTTCGCGCAAGGCTTTTGCTTCGTCCAGATCAGCTTTGATGCTGTCGGCACGCTTGTCCAGCATGCCACCCACAAGGCTAGGAACCTTGTAGTAAATCAAAATGCCGATGAAGAGCGCGAACGCGAGCGTGACAACAAAGTCAGTGTTAGCGAGCGAAAAGAACGGCTTCCCACCAGCAGCCAACGCAGGGCTAGCGGCAAGGGCGAAAAGGGACGTGAGTAGAATTCTCATGGTTTACCCTTTCATCCGTGCGGTCACCGCAGCGGTGATTGTCTTTGCGTCGGCCGTACCGCCCAGTGCAGCAACCAGAGCTTTGGCTGTGTCTTTGGCGACAGCAGTAACGCTTTTCACAGCACCTGCGCGGATCTCGCCGATGGCGGCCTCGCTTTCGGCTGTCTTAGCTGCGATCTGTGCATCGGCTTTCTGAAGCTCGACATCCAGTGCAGCTTGCATCTCTGCTTTTGCTTCGGCGACGATCTTTTGTGCCTCGGCGCGGGCGTCCAAAAGTGCCTGATCATAGGCAGTCTCGGCTTCGGCCGCTTTATCTTTCAGCTCTTCAGCTGCAGCAATATCGTTCGTGATTGTGCCAGACCGTTCCGCCAAAACCGCACCGATGCGGGGAAGAGCAATACGTGACATCACAAAGTAGATTGCGATCAATGTAACCAGTAACCAGAAGATCTGGTTTGGCATCCAATCCGCGCAAAGCTGCGGCATACCAAGGGCGGAGCCCCCTGCATCTACGCAAACGCCTGCGACGGTGTCTTGTGTTTCTGTTGCCATGATGGCCCCCGAATACCTTGATGTTTTACCGATCGACGCGAAGATTATCCGCGTCGATCAGCCGTAAGGATATGGGTCGTTCTTAGACTGCAAACATCAGCAGAAGCGCGACGAGGAATGCAAAGATTCCCAGAGCTTCGGCGAATGCCAGACCAATGAACAATGTTGCTGTTTGACCAGCAGCGGCAGATGGGTTGCGCAGTGCGCCAGCCAAGTAGTTGCCAGCAACTGTACCAACACCGATTGCGGCAGCGCCGGAACCGATTGCAGCCAGACCAGCGCCGATGTGTGCGAGTTCGCCTTCCATGTGAATTCTCCTTACGATTGGAAGTTGGGACGTACGGCGAGGATAACCCCCGCCAAACCTTTAGTGAGCGGGATGAAGCGCGTCTTTCAAGTAAACGCACGTCAGGATTGTAAAGACGTAGGCCTGAATACCACAGACCAGAATTTCGAGACCGTAGATGGCAATGATACCAACGATAGCAACGGGACTCACAAGCGTCAGAGCAGCGAAGCCCGCGAACACTTTCAGAACCGCGTGACCCGCCATGATGTTGCCTGCCAAACGAATGGAGTGGCTGACTGGGCGCACGAAATAAGAGATAACCTCGATAACTGCGATGACCGGGCGCAAGATTGCTGGCGCGTCTTTCATCCAGAACAGGCCAAGGAATGCAGGGCCGTTAAGGACAAAACCAAGGATCGTAACCGCGAAGAAGACACCGAAACCAAGGATCGCGGTGATCGCGATCATCGATGTTGGCGAATAAGACATCGGGATCAAGGCAAGGTAGTTCGAGAACAAGATGAACACGAACAGTGTCATAATGTATGGGAAATACTTAACGCCATCTTTGCCACAGACATCTTCGACCATCTTGTAGATAAAGCCGTATGCCAATTCACCAAGCGACTGAAGACGGGTTGGAACAATCGCGCGACCACGGCTGCCGATGACGAATAATGCGACGATACATAAAAGAGCGACGCCCAGCCAAAGGCTCACGTTCGTTGGCGTGTACCAGCTAACCGGTCCGTCACCGAACAATGGTTTGACGATAAACTGATCCAGTGGGTGAAATACTAGACCACCTTCTGCTTTTTCTTCAGCCACGCGCGTCGCCCTCTTGTTTGGCAGCTTCAAGCTGCTTTCTTTGTACTTCTTTAGCCGATCGCATCATGGTTTTAACACCAGCCGCGAGGCCCAGGAATATAAACAGCACCAGAAAAATTGGCATGGTCCCAAATAAGGTATCCAGTCCGTATCCGATGCCAAAGCCGATCCCAAGACCGGCCACTAGCTCTATCACCATCCGCCATGCAAGTTGTGCCTGCGAATAATGTTCTTCCGAATGGTGCTTAACCTCTGTCGGCGCTTTAAGCGCTGCAATTTTCGCTTCAAGCGCCTTTAGGCGGTCAGCGTCATGCGGATCAGACATCAGTTTCGTCCCCTCGGAAGGTTGCGAGTGGTCTATGGCGGGGCCACTTTAGAGTCAAGGACGTGTTTGAATGAGAATAGGTAAATGTTTTCAATTACTTGAAGTTTATATTACTTCATGTTTTCGGGGTATTTCATGTGTGAAACCCCGTTATACATATTCAACCAATTGGTTGACGTTTGATCCGGCAAGTATTTTACCCCTGTCTATGACCGCAAAACTGGACCAAGCCTTTTCCGCCCTCTCAGACCCGACCCGTCGGGCGATTTTGGCGATGTTGCTAGAAGATGATATGGCCGTCACCGACGTCGCCGAGCCTTTCGCGGTCTCTCTCGCTGCGATTTCAAAGCATTTAGGGGTTCTGTCAGCGGCCGGTCTGATTTCGCAAGAAAAGCGCGGGCGGGTGAGATGGTGCAAGCTGGAACCTGACGCGTTGCGTGAAGCGTCCGTTTGGATGCAAACCTTTGGGCAGATGGAACCGGTCGATCTTGATGCCTTCGAGGCGTTCTTGTCCCAAGAACTCGACTAGCAGTCCAATTCCTTAACGCGGTCTTTTAAGAACCGCAGAAACGTTTGCACCTTTGTTGTGCGGTGCAAATCAACGTGGGTTACGATCCATAAAGTTGCCGCCCATTCTTCGCGACTAGCGATCACCTCAGTTAAAGCAGGATTGCGCGCGACCTCTTGAGACGTCACAAACCCAATGCCCGCGCCCGCGACAATCGCGTCCAACAAATGCCGGTTGTCTGTCGCACGGAAAACGAACGCATCATCCGGCACGACATTCCGCAACCACCGCGCAAATGGTGCGCGGCTTTGTGCATTATCATGTCCCACGAAAAAGTGGTTCTTCAGGTCTTCTTCATCTTTGGGCATGCCATACCGCGCGACATAGGCGTCTGAAGCCACAAGCGCCATTTTTTGCTCTGTAAAGGGTTGCACGACATTGTCGGGTTCTTCCGGCATTGTGCCTGCACGAATTGCGACATGCGCCTCGCCATATTCCAGCCGGAACAGGCGGTCTCCGGTCCGGTATCTGATCCGTAGGTCTGGATGTTCCGCCTGAAACGCCACCAAAATCGGGGTCAGCATCTGTGACGCGCTTTCTAAAGACGTGATCACCAGATCGCCGGACACACCTTCGCCCTGCCCCTTGATCCGTCCAGCCAACTGCGTGAACTGATCATCCGTTGCTTGAGCGACCTGCAAAAGATCCTGCCCCGCTTCTGTCGCCGTGTATCCGCGCGCATGCCGCTGGAACAACTTCACCCCCAGTCGTTGCTCAAGCGCGTCAACATGCCGGATTACTGTGGCGTGATGCACACCCAAAACATCCGCAGCACCGCTGACCGTTCCGCTGCGGGCCACTTGGTAGGCGGTCCTGATTTCATCCCAGTTATCCATGATCCGTCCTGTGCGCTGATAAACATGTCCTGTTGAAAATCGGCGATAACGTTCGTCAGTGCAAGGGGGTATGTCACCGGCAATGCACACTTCAGGAGATTTACAATGACCACCATTCTTCACATCAACGCCTCTGGCACCATCGACGGCTCTGTCAGCCGCGCGGCCACCGCCAAGCTGCTTGTTGACCTTAAGCCTACCCGCGTGATCACCCGCGATCTGGCCCAGACACCTTTGCCGCAAGTGGATGCCACATGGATCACAACGCGGCTGATCCCACAGGCCGATCTGACCCCAGCTGACAAGGACGTGCTGGCACTGTCCGATGAATTAATTGCCGAAATCACAGCAGCGGACATCATCCTGATCGGGATGCCCATGTACAACTTCGGCATGCCCGCAGCCCTCAAAGCATGGGTCGACTTGATCGCGCGCCCGAAGGTCACATTTGCTTACACCGAAAACGGCCCCGTCGGGCTGGTTGAAGGCAAACGCGCGATTGTGGCCGTTGCCTCTGGTGGCGTCCCTGTCGGTGCTGCGATGGATTTCGCGACGCCACACATGGAACTTGTGCTTAACTTCATCGGGATCACCGATATCGCTGTGCATACCGCCAAAGAGGTCGTCGCTAAAGCGGCCTAAAAACTGGACTTCGTGCCCAGCCCGTTTATGTGGCTGGGCATGACACCTACATCACCTTACATGACCGCCCTGCGCGTGACCCTCACAATTGCCTTCCTTTACTTTGGACTGCGCAAACTTGGCAGCTTCCCCACCGACGTAGCCATCTACGAGGCAATCGGTATGGGCCAATTCCCCCGCTACATCACCGGATCGGTAGAGTTCGCGGGCGCCGGCCTGCTTTGGTGGCGTGGCTGGGAAGGTTTGGCTGCGCTACTCTTACTTGGGACGATGATCGTGGGCCTAAGTGCTTTGCTGATTTGGGTCGGCCCACCTTACTGGCACATGCTTGTGTTGATGGTTGGTGCGGCATCGGTCACATGGGCTTATCGCGGGCAAGTGATTGCCCTTGTCAAATAGCGCTTTGATCGCTGCTGATGATGTTGACTCAGCCTCTCCCACGTCGTAAACGCCACCCAACACCCGGATAGCATCAGCTTTCCGGTCCCTATTCATAGGGATCGCCCTCCGTCAGCGCGTCGCGCCCACGGGGGCTCTACTGCTTTTTACTGTGCGTACATATATGTGCAGTACCCGAAACGAAACGAGGGCCTTGGCCAATGTTTGAAAATCTATCCGATCGCCTCTCAGGCGTCTTTGACAAGCTTACCAAGCAAGGTGCGCTGTCGGATGATGACGTCAAAACCGCACTGCGCGAAGTCCGCATCGCCCTGCTAGAGGC
>CBDTVI010000071.1:0-10068 GCA_965364065.1 uncultured Yoonia sp.
ACATACCAACAAACGCACAGACCGTTGGGGCGGATCATATGAGAACCGGATGCGGCTGCCAGTCGAGGTCGTACGCCGCGTGCGCGAAGCCGTTGGCAAAGATTTTATTCTAATCTACCGCCTGTCCATGATCGATTTGATCCCGAATGGATCAACATGGGACGAAGTCGTGCAGCTTGCAAAAGCGGTCGAGGCCGCAGGTGCCACGATCCTGAACACCGGCATCGGCTGGCACGAGGCCCGCATCCCCACTATTGCCACGTCCGTTCCGCGCCGTGCGTTTACATGGGTTACCAAAAAGCTGATGGGTGCTGTGCAAATTCCGATCATCACATCAAACCGGATTAACATGCCCGAAGTCGCCGAAAGCGTGCTTTCAGACGGTTGCGCAGACATGGTCAGCATGGCGCGTCCGTTCTTGGCAGACGCCGACTTCGTGGCAAAAGCCGCCGCAGGAAAAGCATCCGAAATCGCCCCTTGCATCGCATGCAACCAAGCGTGCCTTGACCACACATTCAGCGGCAAACTTTCGTCCTGCCTCGTGAACCCACGCGCTTGCAATGAAACAGAACTGACCGTTGAAACGGCAGCGACACCTAAAAAAATCGCAGTCGTGGGCGCAGGCCCTGCAGGGCTTTCCGCCGCACTCACTGCGGCCGAATGCGGGCACAAAGTCACGCTATTTGATAAAGCCAATGACATTGGCGGCCAGCTCAACATGGCCAAGCAAGTTCCCGGCAAAGAGGAATTCTGGGGTCTTGTTGACTACTATCGGACGATGGTCGCAAAGTTTGGGATCACTGTGCAGTTAGAAACAACAGCTACACCCGACATGCTTGCGCCGTTCGATGAAATCATCATGGCAACAGGCGTCGCCCCACGTGATCCTGCGATCCCCGGCCAAGACGGCCCGAACGTGCTGAACTATATCGACGTGCTACGCGGTAAAGCAAAGGTCGGTGAAAAGGTCGCTATCATTGGCGCAGGCGGCATCGGGTTTGACGTCGCAGAATTCCTTGTCACTGGCGACAGTCCAACTGAAAACCTTGACGACTGGTTGCAGGAATGGGGCGTCGGCGATCCTGCGCTGACGCGCGGCGGTCTACGCCCTGAAGGACCTCGACCAGATGCCCCGACACGGCAGGTCACACTATTACAACGCAAATCCGAAAAACTTGGTAAGCGTTTAGGCAAGACAACTGGCTGGATTCACCGCGCAGGCTTGCAAATGAAAAACGTTAAGATGGTCGGTGGCGTGAACTACGAAAAAATCGATGCGTCCGGTTTGCACGTCAGTGATGGCGAAGCACGCGAAAACCCACGTGTCATTGAAGCAGACACCATTGTCCTTTGCGCAGGCCAAATCCCGGAACGCAGCTTGGCAGATACGCTCATCGCTGCAGGACGCGCTGTTCACGTCATAGGCGGCGCAGACGTCGCGGCAGAACTTGATGCAAAGCGCGCGATCGACCAAGGAACACGGCTGGCCGCCACTTTGTGACATAAGAACAACCGATACATTGAGGCAGGCCCATTCTTGCACACCTGCCTTAATAATATGGCGATCCTAACTGTTTCGCTGTTTCCAGATTGGCATCAAAACTGATTCATACCCCCTTATTGTCAGGCATTTGTCCCATTCTTGCCTGATTTGTACGGCAAGTATGCGGTGAATAGTATTTGATGAGATCGGAATCACACATGGATCGTTTGACAGAAATGGAGGCCTTCGCAACTGTCGTCGACCAAGGTGGGTTCACCGATGCTGCCAAAAAGATGGGCATCTCCAAATCCGCTGTTTCCAAGCATGTCTCGGCACTTGAAACACGTCTTGGTGCGCGTTTGCTGAACCGGACCACGCGCAGAGTTAGCCCGACAGAGATTGGCCTGGCATATTATGACCGTGCCCGCCGTGTTTTGAACGACGCTGGCGAGGCGGATTCGCTCGTTACTTCCATGCAATCAGCGCCTTCCGGACTGCTGCGTATCAGCGTGGCAACGGATTTTGGTGTAAACCATTTGTCGCCAGCATTGGGTGGGTTCTTAAGTGAATTTCCCGACATCACTGTAAATATGGTCCTGAACAATCGGTTCGTTGAACTGATCTCGGAGGGGTTCGATATGGCAGTGCGCATTGGCGAACTTGAAGACAACACACTGCGCGCGCGCAAATTGACTGAAACTACGCAGCGCATGATCGCTAGCCCCGCATATTTTGCGCAATACGGGCGACCTCAAAAGATCGACGACCTGAACGAGCACAAGCTTTTACACTATTCAAACCAATCTGATTCCGCAGTCTGGAAACTGACCGCGCCCTCGGGCGAAAGGCGACAAGTACGCACCGCTGGTTGGCTCACAGTGAACGACGGGCAGTCGCTACTGAACGCCTGTATTGGCGGACTTGGCATCGCTTATTTGCCAAGCTTTTTATATGCTGATGCCATGAAAAAGGGGCTGGTTGATCTCGCAATTCCAGAACTACCCGTCGAGACCAAAGGCATTTATGCAGTTTACCCGCCCGGCCGCTTTACGCAGCCCAAAGTGCGCGCATTCATCGACTTCCTTGCCCACGAATTCGCAGACAAGGGTCCGGATGTCTGGTGAGCATAAGCAATTATTTCAACGCGTTGAGGCTGGTAAATTTCGCCCAATCCTCTGACTAGAAATAGTTCCTCACCTTAACCATATCGCAATATCAACCAACTAACCTGACGAGGTGTTATCTCAGAGGGCCAAATGGAAAATTTGATGCGGTGGTTGGCGCCAAAAGGTGTCATAGGTTTTTTGTTGCGCCTTATCGTCTTGATCGGCCTGGTTGCGGCTTTGAACATCGCGTTCGGACTGCTTTATGATGAACACGGCCTGCATGAACCTTTCTACTATATCTTCCACGCTACATTTGTTGGTGGACCGTTGATCGCGTTCTTTTTGACGGTCACGATGTTCCAGATCCGGTTGCAAAGAAAACTTTGGCGGCTCTCGCGCAAGGATGGCCTGACCAACCTCAACAACCGTCGAACATTCTTGGATCAGACCGACAAACGGCGCAAGCAAGGTCGGCATGGTGTGCTGCTCATGCTGGATGCAGATCGGTTCAAAAACATCAATGATAGCTATGGTCACCAAGCTGGCGATGACTGCCTAAAGGTGATCGCATACATGCTTCGGCGCAATTTGCGCGACGGCGATGTCGTAGGTCGGATCGGCGGCGAAGAATTTGCGATCTATCTTCAAAATACGACGGTGCAGCAGGCCCGATCAATCGGCCATCGCCTCACTCTTCCGATCCCATTTGATAGCAAAGATGGAGCGCATCTTTCGATTACCCTGTCGATTGGGGCTGTTGCCTCTTACCCAAAGGCAACTCTGGACGAAATGTTCATTGCCGCAGATCAAGCACTGTATCATGCCAAAGAAAACGGGCGGGCACAGATGGTTGTTTGGGATGACGTCTTTGCCAGTGAGCAAACCCATGCATGAGGCGTGCGCTTATTCGATTGTGGAAAGCAGCACCAATTCTACCCTTCTGTTCGCTTCGCGTCCCGCCGCTGTCAGATTGTTTGCGATTGGGGTCAGATACCCGACACCTTCCGCTTGCAATTGACGGCGAGCAACACCGTAATCCGTTGCCAAACGCTCAAGCACAGACGCCGCCCTGCGCCGCGAAAGCGTGATGTTCAACGCAAGATCGCCAGCAGCATCGGTATGCCCGACCAAAGCGAAAGTGCGGTCAGGATGCACAAGCAAATAGTCAGCGACGGCACGCAGCGATGCGAATTCGCCGCTGGCCAATTGCGCAGACCCAGAAGCAAACGCCAGATCAGACAATACGGCCCGGCCAATTTCATCCAACTGGGCGGCCAAACTTGCATCAGGCAACGCGGTTATCGCGCGCAGCGGTTCTGCTTGCGTTGACGTCAGTGGGGTTACTTCGTTCTGGAGCGGGCCTGCATGGATAACTTGCACAAACCCGGCCTGCGCCGTGCGGCTTACAAAAAGGCTGATAACTTCTAGTCCTGCGGCCGTCGTCCTTTCGGCTGCAAGAAACCGAAAATCGCCTATGTTGATCTGCATTTCTGGTGGCGGCAGTGTCTGCACGCCGAACCGGAAGTCAAACCCGCCACAGGCCTCGGTTTGGCACTCGAAAATAATGCGGTAGCGATCATTGCGCAATTGTTCGCGCAAGGGGCGCACAAATTGTAATGTCGTCAACGAAGGCGCTGCGATGCGCCACGCCTGTTGGGTCAATCGCCCTTCGATTTCGCGCGTTGGCACGGCCCCGTTTTCCCAAATTCCAATTGGCAAAAGGTAACTTTCAACGGGGCTTATCGCCTCGTGTTGTATGCTTGCGTTGCTTGGAAACGTCAAAGTTTGGGCCTGCGCTGCGCCTGCCATGCAGCCCAAAAGGAGAGCGGTAAATCGGATCATCGCGCCTGCGCGTGATAGCCGTCATTGGGGCGCATATCGGTAGCCGACGCGATCCGATTGCTCATGTTGTAAAACCCCGCCACGGCCGCGATGTCCCAAATGTCACGGTCTGAAAAACCAACCTGCCGCAAAGCATCGCGATCTTTCTCGGCGATCGTGGCGCTGGCCACCGTCATCAATTCTGCAAATTCCAACATCGCATGTTGGCGCACATCCAAGGGGGCCGCACGCCAGTTCATCACCAGCATTTCGCCTAACTTAGGATCGCCCGACAGTTGCCGCACCGCAGCCCCATGCGCTGTCAGGCAATAATAGCATTTATTAATAGACGACACTGCAACCGCGATCATTTCGCGCTCTAGTTTTGACAGCCCTGAATCTGCCAACATCACGTCGTTATAAAGAGCCGTGAATGCGTTCAGTTTTTCAACATCAAAGGCATAGGCCTGCAAAACATTGGGGATCATCCCCAGCTTTTCTTGGCAAATATCAAAGTACTTCTGCGTGGCCTCAGGCAGTGGATCAGCCATGGGCAAATCAAGAGCAGTTGGTTGGTTGGTCATAAGGTTACTCCGGCAGGATCCGATAATGGTACTGTCCCACAAGCGTCATCCCGAGGGAAGAGTATAGCGCATTTGCACCCGCGTTGGCTTGCGTCGTCACTAACGTTAAGTAGTCCGCACCCTGATCTTGCGCCCAAAACGCTGCCGCTTGCGTCAAATGCCGCGCCAATCCGCGCCGGCGAAATACGACAGCGGTTTCTAATGCGTGGATCATCGCACAGTCTGCCGCGATGCCCACAAATCCAGTGCCTGCAGGCCTATCTTTCACGCGCCCAAGCAACGTCGTTTTTGGGGGCCTTGCACGGTCCATGACGTCCAATCGCCCCGCGCCAACACCACCATCCGCCCAGATCTCCGCTTGTGCAGCTAACGGAGGCCAAACTTCGAACGAGGTCACAGGTGGGGGCCGCTTTGTGGCGATCATTGCAACAGGTGCAGCATACATATTCACGGGGTCTTTGATCACGTAACCGCGCGCGGCAAGGTCGCGATCAAGACCATCATCACCCTCACGGATCATAAATAATGCGGCTTGATCCGCCTCTTGCATTGCCTCTTGAGCCATCTGGACATCGGCATCTTGCACTGGTTGTTCTGCAGTAGCAGCACTCACCCGACTGCCCCCGCGTCCATCCAACCGAATGATCCAAGGCCCCATCGCCTGCTTGGCGCGCGCAGGCCATGTTGCATCAATCACTGCATACAGCTTTTGCGCGTCAGGGAATGTCATACATCAAATATAGCGGCCAACACCGCCATTGCCTGATCCAGTTGTTGGGCATCAGACCCTCTGACAACGATATTTGACCCATAGATACCGTCCTTTTGAAACGGATAGGACCCAACTGAAAGCACCGGGTGATCAGCCGCAAACGCGCCCAACGGTCCGGCAATATCGCCTTCGCCCCGAACCAAACGCAACGTCCGCGACAATAGCGGCGCGCCACCTGTGAGCGTCGGCAGAATGCTGGCGACCATCGCTTGAAATACCGACGGCACCCCTGCCATCACATGCACATTCCCTAGGCTGAACCCCGGCGCAGTGCTGACAGGGTTATCGATCAACGTGGCCCCGTCAGGTATCCGCGCCATGCGCAATCGTGCCGTGTTCAGTTCCTGCCCGGACTTATCATAATGGGCCTGCAACAAAGCCCGCGCATCATCGCGCACATCAATTGCAGCACCAAAGGCCGCAGCAATGCAATCTGCCGTGATATCGTCGTGCGTGGGTCCAATCCCGCCGCTGGTAAAAACATGATCGCACTGCTGCGACAGTGCTTTGACGGCGGCGACAATCGCATCAGGGTCATCGCTGACGACGCGCACTTCTTTCAGATCGATGCCACGTTCGGTCAACTGCCCTGCGAGATAGTGCATATTGGCATCTCGCGTGCGCCCGGAAAGAATTTCATCGCCGATCACAAGCATCGCGGCACTAGGGTTATGCATAGGTGGTTCTCCTGACATGTGTGAATGGTTATAGGGTCGCATATGGAATTTGCCACGCCTCTTGTCCCTGCGCGCCTACTGCGGCGCTATAAACGGTTTCTAGCCGATGTGCGTCTCGCGGACGGGCGTGAGGTTACGGCCCATTGCGCCAACCCAGGTTCAATGATGGGACTGGCCGAGCCGGGCACTCTGGTTTGGCTAGAACCCAACGACGACCCAAAGAAGAAACTGAAATTCGGCTGGCGTCTGGTCGATCATGAAAATGGGCATTTTACCGGCGTTGATACCTCCCTGCCCAATCGCGCGATGAAGGCGGCACTTCTCGCCCATCAGGTTCCCCATCTGCCGCCCTATGATCTGGTTCGCCCAGAGGTTAAATACGGCGAAAACAGCCGCATAGATTTCCTGCTTGGCGGTCAAGGACCAGATATTTATCTTGAGGTCAAAAGCGTCACCCTGTGCCGCACTGCAGGTTTGGCCGAATTCCCCGACAGCGTTACAGCACGCGGCACCAAACATTTGCGGGAACTGGCAAACATGGCGCTCCAAGGCCACCGCGCAATTATGTTCTATCTGGTGCAGCGCACAGACTGTGATGCCATGACTTTGGCCGGCGATATTGACCCCGCCTACCGCGCTGCATTTGACCTAGCGACTGCTGCAGGTGTCAAAGTGTGCGCTCAGCGTTGCAAAATCAGCCCAAAAGGTATTTGGCTAGGTGACCCCATCCCGTTCAAGCCCTAGAAATAGGCTGAGAATTCGCCTATGTGCGCCGAAGGATTGAAAAGGAACACGGACCGTTGGAAACGAACAAAGCTCGCCTCACCAAAGAAGGCATCCGCATCTACGAAGCAAACGACTTTGCTGGCATGGCAAAAGCGGGGGCTTTGGCGGCCCAAATCCTTGATAAAATAGCGGAACATGTTTTTCCGGGCCAAGCCACCGGAGAGCTTGACCGCTTAATTACCCAGATGGTGGATGATGCCGGAGCTGTGTCTGCGACGATTGGCTATAAAGGCTATCAGCACGCCAGCTGTATTTCAGTGAACCATGTGGTCTGTCACGGTATTCCGGGCGACAAAAAGCTGAAAGACGGCGACATCCTGAACATCGATGTGACAGTGATCGTGGATGGCTGGTTTGGTGATACAAGCCGGATGTATGTGGCCGGCACGCCATCGCGCAAGGCCGAACGTCTGATCCAAGTGACACATGATGCCCTGATGAAGGGTATTGAGGCTGCAAAACCCGGAAATACGTTCGGCGATATCGGCCATGCGATCCAGCTTTATGCAGAAAGCCACCGCATGTCGGTTGTTCGCGATTTTTGCGGTCACGGACTTGGCCGCGTGTTCCACGCGCCGCCAAATGTCCTGCACTATGGCCGCGAAGGCACTGGTGCCCGCCTTGAGGAAGGCATGTTCTTTACGATTGAACCAATGATCAATCTTGGCCGTCCCGAAACCAAAGTGCTGGGCGACGACTGGACCGCTGTGACCCGCGACAAATCACTGTCCGCACAATTTGAGCATTCTATCGGGATCACGGCGACGGGCTGCGAGATTTTTACGCTGTCACCGACTGGTAAGTTTCATCCAACTTATCCGGCATAAAGCACGTGGGGAAACGCAAACGTAGAGGCAGGCCCTTTTGCGGCTGTGTTCGCGCAGCACAATTTGGTACGCAGCAGGCCGATACTTTGGCCTATACCAATAGGTCTAGGTAATGCGCGCGACGACGTAGTCCGCCAGATCAACCAGCATCTGCTTAAGCGCATGATCAGGCACAGCATCCAAAGCTGATTTCGCCTTGTTCGCCCAAGCCAATGCATCTTGGCGCGTGCTTTCCATCGTCTGATGTTTAGCCAGCAGCGCGATTGCGTGCTCTAGATCACCGTCTTCTTGGCGGCCCTTTTGGATGGTGCGCACCCAGAATTCACGCTCTTGCGCGTCCGCTGCAGCAACCGCGCGGATCACAGGCAACGTCAGTTTGCGTTCGCGGAAATCATCGCCAGTGTTTTTACCGATGGCTTCTGTGCCACCATAATCCAACAAGTCATCGACAATCTGGAACGAAATTCCAAGCGCATCACCATAGTCAAATAACGCCTGTTTGGTATCTGCGTCTTGCTCGGCAATCTCTCCACCGACTTCCATCGCGGCGGAAAATAACGCAGCTGTTTTGCCGCGCACAACCTGCAAATAAATCGCCTCTGTTGTGGCCAGATCGCTGGCAGCAGTCAGTTGCAATACTTCGCCTTCGGCAATCGTTGCCGAGGCATTGGCTAGAATATCCAGAACACGCAACGATCCGGTTTCAACCATCAACTGAAACGACCGTGCGAACAGGTAGTCACCGACCAAAACGCTAGATGTATTGTCCCACAATAAGTTCGCCGTCGGACGGCCACGTCGCTGGCTGCTTTCGTCAACGACGTCGTCATGCAGCAGGGTGGCTGTGTGAATAAACTCGACCGTTGCGGCCAAATGCACATGGTAAGGACCTTCATAGCCACACATCCGTGCTGCTGCCAAAGTCAGCATTGGGCGCAGGCGTTTGCCGCCCGCCTCGACCAGATGTGCTGTGACCTCGGGGATACGCGGGGCATGTTCAGACGCCATGCGTTCGCGGATTAGCGTGTTCACAGCCGCCAGATCATCAGCCAATGCTGCAGCTAATTGTTCGTGTGGTTTGGTCGCAGCGATATCAAGGCTCATGAAATGTTCCGTCAGGTGAATAGACATCGGCAGTGCCGCGCCTTAGGTCTTAATTATGAAAGAGCTTCTGCGCACAAATGACCCTACGGTCCTCGCCTTTGCAACCGCCCTATTGGACAGCGAGGGTATAGACTGGTTCGCCTTCGACGTAAATATGAGCGTCCTCGAAGGTAGCATTGGCATTATGCCGCGCCGCCTGATGGTTTTAGATCGCGATCTGTTCATGGCAGAGGCTGTGATGCGCGACGGCGAGATTGACCTTGGGCGCGTCTGAAGACCTGACATGCGATGATTTCTTGGGTGGAAAGCTGCGCATTTGGCAGCCGCGCATCGGGTATCGGGCAGGTGTTGATCCAGTTGTCCTAGCCGCCTCTGTCTCTGCCAAACCGGGCGATGCCATATTGGAACTGGGGTGCGGCGTTGGGGTCGCATCACTTTGTATCGCGGCACGGGTGCGTGATGTACAGATCACCGGCGTAGAGTTGCAACCAGACTACGCGGCCCTCGCCCAGCGCAATGCGACCGAAAACAAAATCGCCTTTGACGTCATCACAGGCGATTTACGCGATCTGCCCTCTGACTTGCGACAGAAACGATTTGCGCATGTCATCATGAACCCCCCATATTTCGACCGTAGCGCAAGCACATCCGCGACCGATGCAGGCCGCGATATCGCCTTTGGCGGTGATACGCCCCTGTCCGATTGGATCACCATCGGTGCAAAACGTGTTGGGCCGCGCGGCTACCTGACGGTCATTCAACGGATGGAGCGTTTGCCAGAGGTTCTATCAGCACTAGAAGGGCGGCTTGGGGCCATCATTGTCAGGCCCATCGCAGGACGGGCGGGACGCGCGCCTGAACTATTTGTGCTGCAAGCACGTCAAGAAGGGCGCGCCGCATTTCGAATG
>CBDTVI010000072.1:0-10047 GCA_965364065.1 uncultured Yoonia sp.
TAACCCTTGCGCGCGATATTCTTGACCAGCAGCTCGCTCATCATTTGATTGCCTAATGTGTCACGCAAACGTTTTATACGCGTGGCGCCTGCCGCTTCGTCGCATTCGGACGCATCGCGGCCCGAAATGACGCCTTCGATTTCGGCGCCGGTTAGCACCTCATCATCCATGCGGGCCTCTGCCAGAACTGAGAGTGTCTCAATCGCGGCATCGGTCAGCTTGAATGCAAAGTCATTCAGGTACACGGCTTTCTCATCTCGGCTGATGGTGAGCGAGTTTACTTCGATGCCTTGCCGTTCAATCCGGCCCATACGCCGGTTCAGCGCAATCAACATCACCAAGAACGCAACGGCTGCAACAAGCAACGCAGTCGCAAAGATCAGAAGGACAAAGATGACGAAACGGTAGGACGCTAACGTATCTGAGAATGCAGTGCCGGACCCCGCTAGAATTTCTAGCAGCTTAATTTCGGCGTTACTGGTCAGGTTATCGTTCTCAACAAACAACTGCTCAACTCGCAGATTGAATGCATTGGCATCGGGCAAGTTGATGAACAATAGCACCGCCGCAATAGCAAGGATCACCACAATTGCGGCGATCCCCATAACGACGATCCGGTTGCCAATTTCACGTGCCTCAGAAGCGGAGGAAATACTCACCTGCGCTATCCTTTCTTTCATCAAGCCCGGCGTCATCAAAGACGCCAAGGACATTCAACAGCTGCCAGCTATTGTCACCTAAACGGTCGCCCAATTCGCGGGCGGCAGATCCGGCAGAGCAATCACCGCGCACCTCAGCTACACCATAGTGCAGGCGTAAGGGGTCGTCTTGCTTGGCCTTGTAATCGGCATAACAAGCGGCTTGTGCGGCAGTCGTGCCCAGCATCAGCAGGCAGAGTGAGAAAGAAAGATGTTTCATTTGTCTAACTGACCCTATGCCCAACTGATATTCAATAACGCCCCATGTTATCGCGATGGCAATCGCATAACCATCCCCCGTTATTGTTTGGCACAGCGACCTGCCCCCAAGTTCAATGCATCGCCACCACGATGGCACCTGAACCAAAAGGATACGCCCCATGTTTAAGCATATGATCGCAGGCATCACTGCCCTGTCACTGACCTTTGCCACTGCCGCACCCGTGCAAGCCAACGGGTTCGACCGCGAAGATGTAGGCAAACTGCTGATTGGTCTCGCAGCAATTGCAGCCCTGAACGTGGCCATTCAAAACAATAACCGTGATGATCGCGCGGATGAGCCAACACAGACTGTCAATCATAGGTCAAACCGCAACAACAGCTGGGCTGACTTAAACCGGCCGCGCCAACGCGACAATGCGCGCAACCGGGATCTGCCGCGCGAATGTTTGCGCAACGTCGAAACACGTTTTGGTACGCAGCGCATGTTCGGCAAGCGTTGCCTTGAGCGTAACTATGCGCGCGTGAACCGCTTGCCGGACCGCTGTGCTGTGCGCGTCTATACATCAAATGGCCCACGTCGCGGGTTTGATCCGCTGTGCCTGCGCGAGCAAGGTTTCCGATCTACGCGTCGTTAATTAGACGCCGCGAAGACGTGCGGCTGCTTGCCCCAGTTGCCGCACCACCTTGGGTGTTTGACCCGTTAACAAGCCGCTGATTAGTGCGTCAAAGGCCAAACACCCTCACGGGGCAGAGAGACGGACATGGCTCTCTGCCCCTTTTTATCTTGAATTGCGCTGACCCTTCTGGTCACTAAGCCCATGACCCAACCTGACTTCAGTTTTGAACAAGCCGCCCTTTCACGGGGCTTTTTGCATATTGCGGGTGTAGACGAAGTCGGGCGTGGCCCACTTGCAGGCCCCGTTTGCGCCGCCGCTGTGATCCTTGATCCGCAAAATATCCCCGAAGGATTGAACGATAGCAAAAAGCTGACCGCAAAACGCCGCGATGCGCTTTATGATAAGATCATGGCTGTGGCTGACGTATCATTGGCCGAGGCGACAGTGGCCGAGATTGACACCCACAACATCCTTCGCGCGTCCCATATCGCAATGGTCCGCGCTATTGCCGGATTGCGTCAAACTTCAGATCACGCGTTAATTGATGGCAACATGGTCCCACGTGGTTTGGACATCTCATCGGAGACAATCATCAAAGGTGATGCGCGCAGTCTGTCGATTTCGGCGGCTTCCATCGTGGCCAAGGTGTGGCGCGACAGACACATGGTGGATTTGGCGCAACAGTTTCCGCACTACGGATGGGAGAGGAACGCTGGATACCCCACAGCCCAACATAAACTGGGCTTAGAGCGTTTCGGTGTCACCCCCCACCATAGACGTTCGTTCAAACCCATACACAATATCTTGTATCAAGATGGAATCGTAAGTGATTGATTCAATAAAGCTTTTGACAGCGAATCGTCTCTGACTCAGTATGTCCTTAACCAGAGAGCGGGTCACCCGCCGGGCTTAGAGGCAAGTTATGATGATCAAAACAAAAATGAAGAGCGTGCAAACGCTTCCCCTAAACACGATCCTTGACGGTGACTGTATCGACCGGATGAACAGCTTGCCTGCGGGCACTGTTGACCTGATCTTTGCAGATCCACCTTATAACCTACAGCTGAAGGGTGATTTGCATCGCCCCGACAACTCCAAAGTCGATGCCGTCGATGACGCATGGGACCAATTCGACAGCTTCAAGGTTTATGACCAATTCACACATAAGTGGTTGAAAGCTGCCCGTCGGTTGCTGAAACCCAATGGCGCTATCTGGGTCATTGGCAGCTACCACAACGTATTCCGCATGGGTACAGAGCTGCAGAACCAAGGGTTCTGGATTTTGAACGATGTGGTTTGGCGCAAATCAAACCCGATGCCGAACTTCCGTGGCAAGCGTTTGACCAATGCCCACGAAACACTGATTTGGGCTTCTAAAGAAGAAGTCAGCAAATACACATTTAACTATGAAGCGCTCAAGGCCCTCAACGAAGGTGTCCAAATGCGGTCTGACTGGGTTCTGCCCATCTGTACCGGTCACGAGCGGATCAAGAATGAAATGGGTGACAAGGCGCATCCAACCCAAAAACCACAATCTTTGTTGCACCGCGTATTGGTTGCGACCACGAACCCCGGCGATGTGGTCCTTGATCCCTTCTTCGGGACTGGCACCACGGGCGCCGTAGCCAAAATGCTTGGCCGCGATTTCATCGGGATCGAGCGTGAAGAGAAGTACCGCAAGGTTGCCGAAAAGCGCATCAAGAACACCCGTAAGTTCGACAAAGAAGCGTTGGAGGTTTCGACCTCAAAACGTGCGGAGCCACGCGTCGCTTTTGGCGTACTGGTCGAACGCGGCATGCTGCGCCCCGGTGAAGAACTGTGGAGCATGAACGGTCGTCACAAAGCAAAGGTCCGCGCCGATGGCACGTTGATCGGTGACGACATCAAAGGATCAATCCATCAGGTCGGGGCCCACCTTGAAGGTGCGCCAAGCTGTAACGGCTGGACCTATTGGCAATTTAAACGCGACGGGCAAAAGGTGCCCATTGATCTGCTACGCCAGCAGATCCGCTCAGAGATGGCGAAGCACTAACACTTCACCAAAGTTGATACCGCCGGTGCCTGCGGCAAGCTATCCCAATGTGGGACGGCCCGCGTGCACTAACTTTATACCCGCCGTACTTGTACGGCGGGTTTTTTTTGTCGGAAATTTTGTTTGAACCGGAAACTACAGCGGGCCAAGTTTGGGAACCGAAGTTTTGCCTGCCTCAACGAATGGGCTGACCCATCTTAGTGCTAAGACTTCATGCCGTTTCTGCTGGGGCACCCAGTATTGGGCGGGCGGTACGGGTGCTAGTATTCAGGACAGGTTTGGCGGGGGTCACGATTTTCACATCGTGCATCGCCTCACACAACTCGCGGTGCGCCGCTTCGACATCGTTCAAACTGCCACGAATAAGAGTGATCGGGCGGAGTTTACCGTTGATCCAAGCACATAGTGCTGCATCTTTGGAAGCGGTCCCTGGGCGGCGAATAAAGACACTCCGAACATCTGCTCTTGAGAAATAGGTGACAATCCGAGCTTTACCCTTCGAATTCAATTTACAGGTCCAGAACTGTTGTTTGGCTTTGTCGAAACCAGCCTGCGGTTTGTAGCCTCGGGTCGCAAATGCATAAAGCAATAGGGCAATACTGACCATCACCACCGACATGCTGACCGCGGGGTAACTATTGATCAGTTGAATCTCGGGCAAGAAAAACAGGACGAATGATCCGAGATACACAACACCGACGATGACGCAAAGAGCCGTCTCTACAAAGAGGCGCGCCGCGTCATGCTTACTCCGCTCTTCGAGAATAAATTGGCCGTCGACTTCAATTGTATCAAGCGTGGCCTTGCTGTGTTGCGGCTGACTTTGGATATTTGTGGCTGAAGTCATGTGTTCTCTCCGACAAACTGATGTGGTTCAGGGTTGATCGGATATTTTGATACTATTGTGGCAGTCGGAAGTGCAGCCCAAGGTCAAATTGTGGCGGGTTTGACATAAATTGTTGGGAAAGCTTTGGGACAGACACGAAGTCATTGCGTATGGATGACCGAGTTTCGGTCATTTCATGAACCCAGCCAGCGCCGTTTTGTCCGCAATGTGGGCCTTGAAGCCACTACCTTGGCATAGGATTGCGCGCCGTCTTATACGGTCCCCAATCCTTGATTTCGGGATAATGTCGTGCGCGCCAGTCCCTTATATGTGGGTGCATCACCTTTTTCCAAGCGAAAGGAACCAGCGCAATCACCGTCATCAACGGATAGCCAAATGGCAGCTGCGGCGCCTCATCCTCGCTGTAAGTCTGCAGTAACGGAAATCGCCGGCTTGGTTTATAGTGGTGATCTGAATGTCGTTGCAGATTGATCAGCAACCAATTTGAAGCCCTTTGCGTCGCATTCCAAGAATGGCGCGGCAGCACATGTTCGTATTTTCCATCGCCTAAGTGCTTTCGCGTTAGGCCATAGTGTTCGACGTAGTTCACCAGTTCCAACTGGAAAATGGCCCAAAATGCCTGCACAGAAAATAAGAACACGCCCCACCAGCCGCCGATCAATGCGGCCAGCAGGATGAATGCGCACTCTAGTCCCAGATACAGCCAAAACGGATTTGACCTATGATACCAAGGTAGGTTCTTGCGAGCCAACATGCCCTTTTCCGCCTGAAAAGATGATGACAGCGATGCAGGCAGGACGCGCAAGAAAAACCTGTAAAAGCTCTCGCCATAACGCGCAGTGACGGGATCGCGGGGTGTGCCGACATAGCGGTGATGGACCAGCAAATGCTCTGACCGGAAGTGCGCATAAAGCACCGAGGCAAGCAAGATATCGGCCAGCCAGCGCTCTATTCGGGGTTTCTGGTGCATCAATTCATGACTGTAAACGATGCCAATGGTGCCAGACAGAATGCCAAGGCCTGCGAATAACGCCCATTCTTCCCAGCGGCTTAAGTGGTCGGTGTTGGTCACATAGGTCAAGATTCCAAAGACCGTTGCGATCTGAATCGGGGTCCAAATCAAGGTGATCAACTTGTACCAGAAAAGCTGGCTTTCAGGTGTATCAGTGTCTGGATTATCCGTGTTTTTTCCCACGACATGATCAAGTGCTGAAAAAAGATACCAAGTCGAAAGCGGCAGCAATGCGATAAACCAGCCCCCATATACTGAAGCGGCAATCGCCAACGGAATAAGCCCAAGCGATAGCCAAAATGGCAATGCCGTGCGCATCTGTGCGATCTTGGGTGTTGCCGAGGGGGCGGTCATACGGGGTCTCCAGTGTGGTTAATCGCAAGATAGTGGGCAGCGTGTCGATGCTCAATCATCGTGCAAAGTAAGTGATGCGATATCAAAAACCTTGCGCATTGCCGTTGGTAACGCGGTTGGACTGAATGCGCTATGCGGCACGAACACGCCACGTGAAGGGTTTTTGCCTGCGGCAACGCGCGCTGTCATTATTTTTAGTCGCAGGTGGAAATGGGTGAATGTGTGTCGCGCTTCGACCTCAATTTCCTCCCATTCGGCGGCAAAAGGTGGCGCAGGGGTCGGATCATCGCCCCAGTCTGATCCGGGCCAGCCTAACATCCCGCCCAGCAACCCCTTATCTGGCCGAGTTTCCAGCAGCCAAGCGCCATCCGTGCGTCGCGCGACATAGGCGATTCCAAAACGGGTGGGCGTCTTTTTCTTTGGCGTCTTCTTGGGCAGTTCCGCGGCGGTGCCAGCCAGTCGCGCCATGCACGGTGTGCGCAAAGGGCAAATGCCGCAGGCCGGATTGCGCGGTGTGCAGATCGTTGCGCCCAAATCCATGACTGCTTGGGCATAATCACCGGGTCTTTTCGCGGGGGTCAAGTTCTTGGCCAGCTCTGTTAGTTCACCCTTTGATGCAGGCAGCGGATTGTGAACATCGTAAAGGCGGGCCATCACACGCTCTACATTGCCATCGACAACGGTTTCAGATTGGTCAAAGGCAATGGCTGAAACAGCCGCCGCTGTGTACGGCCCAATTCCGGGCAAGGTTAGCAGCGCATCGTGGTTATCCGGGAACACACCCCCATGATCCGCCACGACCGCGCGGGCACATTTCAGCAAGTTTCGCGCTCGTGCATAATATCCAAGTCCCGCCCAAGCAGCCATCACATCGGCGTCGTCTGCTGCCGCTAGGTTTTGGACTGTGGGCCAAAGTGATAGGAATTTGCGGTGATAATCACGCACGGCGGCAACGGTGGTTTGTTGCAACATCACTTCTGACATCCAAACGGCGTAGGGGTCCGGCAAAACGCCAGCCTTGCGCGCGCTGGGCGAAACGCGCCACGGCATTTCGCGGGCATGGGCGTCATACCAATCCAAAAGGTCGCGGCTTAAGTCACGCAATGTTTATTCACCTGTCATTTTCAGTGCGCTGACTTGGCGCGTCATCTGTCATAGAGTAGTGCTTAGATATGAAACAACCACGTCCAAAAAGCACCACGCGCGGATTCTCTCGTGCGGCGACGTTGATGCAAACCCGAATTCGCCATGCGAGCGAAGAGCGTGGCTTTGCGGTGACCCGTCTTTTGACCCATTGGACCGAAGTTGTGGGCGAAGCGATCGCACAAATCGCCACGCCGGTGAATGTGAGCTACGGCAAGGGCGGGATGGGCGCGACGCTGACCCTGCTGACAACTGGCGCGCAAGCCCCGATGCTAGAAATGCAAAAAGAACAAATTCGTGAAAAGGTGAATGCCTGCTATGGCTACCGCGCGATTTCACGGGTGCGGATCACACAAACCGCACCAACAGGTTTCGCAGATGGTCGCGTGGCATTTACGCCCGCACCCAAAGCAAAGAAAACCCCGTCAGAAGCAGTGCAATCCACCGCAAAGTCACTATCTGATGGTATAGAAAGCGACGATTTGCGCGCAGCACTGGCGGCGCTGGGCGCGAACGTTATACACAAACAAAACTCGTAGAAATTTGAGGTAGACATGAAACGCAGAACTCTTTTAGCCGCAGGTGGCGGTGCTTTGGTCGCTTTGGGCGCCGGATGGACACTGACACGCCCTGATCCGCAAACTGGGCTGCTGCCTGGCGCGGCTTTTGCGCAAAATACCGATGGTGAGTTGCCGCAAGTGATCGAAATGGTTCAAGGCAACCCTGATGCAGACGTCGAAGTGATCGAATACGCATCCTTCACTTGCCCGCATTGTGCAACGTTCCATGCCAACCAATATCAACTGCTCAAGACCAACTATATCGAGAATGACCGCATTCGATTTGTCTACCGCGAGGTGTTTTTCGACCGCCCCGGACTGTGGGCGTCGATGATCGCGCGTTGCAGTGATGATCCGAAGTTCTTCTTTGCCTTCTCAGAGCTGCTTTATGCAGAGCAGCGTGAATGGTTGGCGTCGGGCGATCCCGCGACAATTATTGAAGACCTGCGCCGTTTGGCAAAGACAGCTGGCTTGGATGACGCGACATTGGATGCTTGCCTAAGCGATGGGGCTAAGGCCGAAGCGTTGTTCACATGGTATCAGGAGAATGCCGAACGTGATGGCATTAACTCTACCCCGACATTCCTGATCGACGGGCAGAAATATTCAAATATGGCCTATGATGAATTTGCTGAGGTGCTGGACGGCAAGCTAGGCTAAAGTAAGCTTAGGTTTGAATTGAAAGACATCACATGCTGCCTCTTGCAGGTTTGAAAGTTATCGAACTGGCGCGGGTCCTTGCGGGCCCGCTTGCCGGACAAACGCTTGCCGATCTTGGGGCCGAGGTCATCAAAGTCGAAAGCCCACAAGGCGATGATACGCGCCAGTGGGGTCCGCCATTTGTCACCCATGATGGCGAAGAAACGGCTGCCTATTTTCACTGCTGCAATCGCGGTAAGAAATCTGTGGTGATTGATTTTCGCACCGTCGAAGGCCAAGCGCAGGTGCGCAAGCTGGTTGCTGACGCGGACATCGTGATCGAGAATTTCAAAGTCGGCGGACTGGCGAAATACGGTTTGGACTATGCCAGCCTTGCGGCGCTGAACCCGCGTTTAATCTACTGCTCGATCACCGGATTTGGCCAAGACGGACCATATGCGGGCCGCGCAGGATACGACTATATCATCCAAGGCATGTCCGGGCTGATGTCTGTGACCGGTGATCCAGATGGGCAGCCGCAAAAGGTGGGCGTTGCAGTCACTGATATTTTCACGGGCATCTATGCTTGCACGGGTATCCTGGCGGCAGTCCATCAACGCCAGACCACTGGCAAAGGACAGCACATTGATATGGCGCTGATGGATGTGGCGACATCGGTGATGAGCAATCAGGCGATGAATTACCTCGCAACAGGCAACGCACCCAAGCGTCTGGGCAATGCGCATCCTAACATCGTGCCTTATCAAGTTTTCGATTGCGCTGATGGGCATATTATCGTGGCTAGCGGAAATGACGGGCAGTATCGCCAGTTTTGTAAGCTTTTGGGTCTGGCTGAACTGGCAGTGCATCCAGATTATGCCACCAATGCCTCCCGTTTGGCCAATCGCCACGCGCTGGAAAAACTATTGTCTGCGAAAACTGCGTTATGGACCAAACTGGACCTGCTTGCCGCCTGCGAGGCGCATGGTGTTCCGGCGGGTCCGATTAACGATATGGCAGAAACATTTGCTGACCCGCAGGTCGTTCATCGGGGCATGCAAGTTGATCTTGACGGTGTGCCTTCGGTCCGCTTGCCGATTGTATTCTCGGATGCAGAAAGCACGGCCTCTACAGCGTCACCGAAGCTGGGGCAGGATCAGGATTTGCTTGATTAAAGTCCGAGCCTGACAAAAGCATCATCAATGGGCGCCCAGTCGACCAGCTGCAAACGCACGGGCAAAGTCAGAACCTTCATGCGGAAACTGTCAGGCAAGCGCACCGCGTCTTTTTCGGTTGTGACGAGTTGCGCGCGCTGTACCTCTGCTTCGATCTCTAGTCGTTTCATCAACGCATCAGTGAGGGGTTGGTGATCACCCAGCGCCTCTGTTCGCACAAGGTTGGCGCCCATATCCCGCAGGGTGACAAAGAACTTTTCAGGGTGGCCGATGCCCGCAAATGCCAAGAGCTTAAGATCACGCCATGGCATGCCGGTGGGCAAGGGGGCCAGATGCCCGACAAGATGCGGGACATCGAATGGCCACTGCGCAGCAAAGCGATCTTGTGCGGCAGGCGGCCCAATCGACAACACCAGATCAGCGCGCCGCATGCCTGCATCAACAGTTTCACGCAAAGGTCCCGCAGGCATTACGCGTCCATTCCCGAATCCGCGCATCGCATCCACGACGACAATCGACAGATCCTTGCCCACGTCAGGGTTCTGAAAACCATCATCAAGCAGAACCACATCCGCACCAGCGTCTTGGGCGCATTGCACACCTGCTGCGCGATCCTTTGCAACCCAAGTAGGTGCGAACGCCGCCAATAGCAGAGGTTCGTCCCCTGTTTGATCTGCTTTATGCGCACGTTCGTCGACGCGCACGGGACCTTCAAACGTGCCGCCATACCCGCGCGACACGACATGAG
>CBDTVI010000073.1:0-10041 GCA_965364065.1 uncultured Yoonia sp.
GCGATCCCTTTGCCGAAAGTGTGACGGCTGCCTTGGTCGCACATCCAAATATTTCCGTTTCTTATGAAGAAGTTACGGCATTGCCTGACGATGGTCTTTGGATCATCGCGACAGGCCCGCTGACCTCTGGCGCATTGGCCGAAGCTATCCAAGCGGAAACCGGGGCAGAGGCGCTCGCGTTTTTCGATGCAATCGCCCCTATCGTTTACCATGAAAGCATCAACATGGACGTGGCATGGATGCAATCGCGCTATGACAAGGGCGAAACCGAGGACGAGCGCACAGCTTACCTCAACTGCCCAATGAACAAGGACCAATACGAGGCGTTCATTGATGCGCTTTTGGCCGCCGACAAAGCCGAGTTCAAAGAAGGCGAAACGGCGGGGTACTTTGACGGGTGTTTGCCTATCGAGGTCATGGCCGAACGCGGCCGCGAAACCCTGCGTTTTGGTCCGATGAAACCTGTGGGCTTGACCAACGCCAATGATCCACAAAATAAAGCCTACGCCGTCGTCCAGTTGCGCCGCGACAACGCACTGGGGACATTATACAACATCGTTGGTTTCCAAACCAAGATGAAGTACGGCGCGCAAAAGGATGTTTTTAAAACCATTCCCGCGCTAGAGAACGCAGAATTTGCCCGTCTTGGTGGCATCCACCGCAACACCTTTATTAATTCACCTACGTTGTTAGACGACCAAATGCGCCTGCGTTCCAAGCCCAATATCCGCTTTGCAGGCCAGATAACTGGCGTCGAAGGCTATGTGGAAAGTGCCGCAATGGGATTGTTGGCAGGTCGCATGGCCGTCGCCGAATTATCCGGTCAACCACTGGCCGCAGTACCAAACACAACAGCGATGGGCGCGTTGGTTACGCATATTACTGGTGGTGCCGAAGCGAAGACCTTCCAACCAATGAACGTGAACTTCGGACTGTTCCCACCACTTGACGGTGTGAAAAGTGGGCGACGCGGTCGCAAAGAACGCTACAAGGCCTACACTGATCGCGCTAAAATCGATTGGCAGGCATGGTTGGGGCAAACTGTTCTGGACACAGCCGCAGAGTAAATGGGGTCTGATGTGATCATTCTGTGCCAGCTATGATCACGCGATTTGCGCCCTCGCCCACAGGACCGCTGCATTTGGGGCACGCTTATTCTGCGCTCACAGTTTGGAAAGTGGCTGCCCAACTGGGTGGCACGGCCCTCTTGCGGATTGAGGACACCGACAGCACGCGGGTCAGGCCCGAACACGAAGCCGGTATTTATCAAGACCTCGCTTGGCTAGGTCTGAGTTGGCCTGAGCCTGTGTTGCGGCAGTCTGAACATGGGTCCGCCTACGACCGTGTTTTGGATCATCTCTCAGGACTTGGCCTGCTTTACCCCTGTTCGTGCACACGTCGCGACATCTTGGACGCTGGCGCTGTAGCTGGGATCGATGGGATGATTTACCCGGGCACATGTCGGTACCGCGAGATGCATGATGTTGTGGCTGGCGACGCGATCAGGCTAAATTTGGATAAAGCGCTTGGCCAGATAAGCACCCCAATGTCATATACTGAGACTGGCAAGGACGCCGCACAAAGTGTCGCAGTGTCCCCCGAGCACCTATTGAATAAGATTGGCGATCCCGTTTTGCGGCGCAAAGATACTGGTGATACTGCCTATCATTTGGCCTGCACGCACGATGACGCACGTCAAAATATCAGCCACGTTGTGCGCGGCACCGACCTGCAAGCCCTGACCCCTCTGCATGTGCTGTTGCAACATGTTTTAGGCTATCCGACACCCATCTATCATCACCATGCGTTGATCACAGATGAAGATGGTAAGCGGTTGGCCAAGATAGATAGATCCAAGGCGATATCGAAATACCGTGCTGAGGGCGCGACCCCCGAAGACATTCGCGAACTAATTGGTTTTAAATATTAATCTGCCAAGGGTGCGGACAATTCGACCTCTGCTCCATCTCGTACTGCCGTATAAAAACAGCTTCGGCGGCCCGTATGGCAGGCTGGGCCAACTTGATTGATTGTCAAAAGCAGGCAATCGCGATCACAATCAACACGGAAATCAACAAGCTCTTGAGTGTGGCCACTTGTGGCGCCTTTGACCCAAAACTCTTGGCGCGATCGCGACCAATAGGTGACTTTTCGGGTCGTCAATGTGCGCGCTACTGCTTCAACGTTCATCCACGCCATCATCAACACCTCACCTGTTGCTGCATCTTGGGCGATGGCAGGGATAAGACCCGCATCATTGTACCGCAGAGTGGTTGGGTCGAATGTCATGTGAAAAACCTTTGCAAGAGTGAAAGTCAGCACTATCTAAAGGTCACAAATACGAAGGGCAACGCGATGTCAGCAGAAACCGACCTTATCAAACTTTACTCTGCCCGAATTTTGGCCCTCGCGGCTGACATGCCACGCACTGCGCGGTTGGAAAACCCGACGGCGACGGCGAAAAAACGGGCACCTCTCTGTGGATCAACGGTAACCGTTGATGTGACAGTCAGCGATGGTGTGATCACTGACTACGGCCAAGACGTGAAAGCCTGTGCTTTGGGGCAAGCGACGGCAGCGGTCGTGGGCGCGAATGTCGTGGGGCTAAGTGTCGATCAGGTCCGCGAAGGCCGCGATGCGCTGTTTGCGATGCTGAAATCGGGTGGGCCTGTTCCCTCAGCACCTTTTGGTGATCTTGAGGTTTTGCAGCCCGCAAAGGAATACAAAAACCGTCATGCGTCCATCATGCTCGCCTTTGATGCCACGCTGGAAGCGCTTGCGACCGATAAAGCCTCTGCATAAAAAAACCGCCGCACATCCGGGACAGGATGGCGGCGGCAGGAAAGAACGATTAGATCCGGTCCGGTGTTCATTGGGGAGAGGCAAAACCCCCGCTATGGACAAGGACAGGCAGGTCAAACATTGCAAAATTGGGACAGGGCAATGTCGTAGACCGGACCTAAATCGTCAGGCAATCAGATCAACCCGGGTAAGGCCAATCCGACAATCAGTATGACCATCAAAGCAAAAACACCCAACGCATCCGCAACGATCGTGTCGCGGGAGCGTGCGATAACCGATTTAATCTCTTCAGCCATGTGATGTTCCTTTAATGTTCTGTTGCTACTTTGTTCTCACATCATTAACGCCCTGTAAAGAACTTTTTAGGAACATTTGTGAACATTTCAGGTATTAATGCGCTAACCCACTGAAATTAAACGAATAGCTTTATCCTGCTCCATCAACCAAAGCAGCGTGCGCGCGGCTTGGCCACGGGCACTTTGCAGCGTGGGATCGTCATTTAGCAGCGCGCGCGCATCAGTTTGCGCCACAGCCATCTGTCCAGCTTGGCGTTCCAAGTCAGCAATCCGGAACCGCGGCAGACCTGATTGCACGGTACCAATCACATCACCTGCCCCACGCATCGCAAGGTCTTCTTCGGAAATGCGAAAGCCATCTTCGGTTTCGCGCAAAATTTCCAAACGCCGCCGACCAGTTTCGCTCAAAGGTGCTTTATAAAGAAGCAGACAGGTCGATGCCGCTGACCCACGCCCCACACGCCCACGCAACTGGTGCAACTGCGCAAGACCAAAACGTTCCGCGTGTTCCACCATCATGATCGAGGCATTGGGCACATTCACTCCCACTTCGATAACCGTTGTCGCAACAAGAACTTGCGTTTGGCCAGCCACAAACCGCGCCATTGCAGCGTCTTTTTCCGAAGGCGGCATTTGCCCGTGAACTAGCCCAACAACACCTTCACCCAAGGTTGCCCGCAAGCGTTTGAACCGTTCCTCAGCAGCGGTCATATCAACTACTTCGCTTTCTTCGACCAGGGGGCAGACCCAATACGCCTGTTTGCCCTCGGCCACAGCTTTGCGCAATTTTTCAACAACTTCATCAATGCGGTTAATCGAAACAAGTGCTGTCTGCACCGGCGTGCGTCCGGGCGGTTTTTCATCCAAAATGGACACGTCCATGTCACCGTATTGGGCCAAGGCCAAAGAACGTGGAATGGGCGTGGCGGTCATCACCAAGACATCGACCGCACGTCCTTTTGCGCCCAACTCCATCCGCTGCGCAACGCCGAAGCGGTGCTGTTCGTCAATCACCGCCAGCCGTAGATCATGAAAATGGACGTCTTTTTGAAACACAGCGTGCGTGCCCACAAGAATATTAATCTCGCCCGCGACCAAAGCGTCCAGCTTTTTCACTCGTGCTGCACCTTTGTCGCGCCCAGTCAAAATCTCCAGCCGAATGCCCGCGCTCTGCGCCAAAGGCTGCAATCCATCAAGGTGCTGACGCGCCAAAATCTCGGTCGGAGCCATCATGACACCCTGCCCGCCCGCCTCGACCACGCCAAGCAACGCCATAAGCGCGACCAGCGTCTTGCCAGAGCCTACATCACCTTGCAAAAGCCTGTTCATGCGGATTGGTGCGGCCAAATCCGCAGAAATTTCAGACGTCGCCCGCGCCTGCGCACCTGTTGGGCTGTAGGGCAATGCGGCCAATACTTTGCCCGTCAATGCACCCGTTGGAACCGATGCGATCCCTTTGGCTTGCCGCGATGCGGCCCGCGCGAGGGCCAACGTTAACTGGTGCGCAAGCAATTCATCATAAGCAAGCCGCTCGCGTGCCAAGGCGTGTGGGGACAGATCCGAACTGGTCACAGGGCTATGCGCGGCTGTCATCGCCGCATGCCAATCAGGCCAATCCTCGCGTGCTTTCAGCGCAGGATCGATCCATTCCGGCAGTTTTGGCGCCATTTCAAGTGCTGACCGCGTGGCCTTATACATCGCCTTTTGGGTGATCCCAGCATGCAACGGATAGACGGGCTCAAACGCTGGAATCTCTTCCGCATCGTCCACAGGTAGAACGTGGTCGGGGTGCACAATTTGGGCGATGTTATCGAACACTTCGACCTTGCCAGAAACGATCCGGCGCTGTCCCGTTGGCAACAGCTTTTGCAAATAATCGCCGCGCGCATGAAAGAACACCAACTGGAAACTGGTCTGCGCATCCTCTACAGACACACGGTACGGACGCCCGCGCGTGCGCGGTGGGTGATGTTCGCCAATGAGTACTTCGACCGTGGCAATCGCAGGTGCGATAATGTCTTTCACACTTTCCCGGCGGCTGCGGTCTACACCTGCGGTCGGCAGTGTCATCAAAATATCGCGCGGCTTTAAGACCCCCGCCTGTTCAAGCGACTGCGCGCTTTTCGGACCGATCCCGTCAAGCTTTGTCAGTGCTGCAAAAAGCGGAAAAAGAACCTCTGGTCGCCCACTCATGTGGCACCAATTAGGGTAAGCCAGTCATCCTCGTCCATGGTGTGAACCCCAAGATCAGCGGCCTTTTTGGCCTTTGATCCTGCCCCCGGACCCGCCACCAGGATATCGGTCTTTGCGCTCACAGACCCGGACACTTTCGCGCCAAGCGCCTCTGCGCGGGCTTTGGCTTCTGCGCGGGTCATCCTTTCCAGCGTGCCAGTGAATACTACCGTTTTACCCGCAACTGGGCTGTCAGATACCGTGATCTTGGCATTTTGGACGTCCAGTTCAGCAACCAATCGGTCAATTGACGCGCGCTCTGCGTCTTGGTGAAATGTCGTCACGACCGATGTCGCCATCACATGACCGACACCGTCAATACTAATCAAATCATCCCATTCTGGTCCGTCGTCAATCATGGCGGCTGTCATCGCCGCCTCAAACGCAGCCCAAGATGTATAGTGATTGGCCAACAATGCTGCCGAGTTTTCGCCAACATGGCGTATTCCAAGCGAGAAAATCAGCCGCGACAAGCCGATGCGACGTTTGTCGTCAATTGCATCGAAAAGGCTGGCGGCACTCTTTTCGCCCCAGCCTTCGCGGTTCTTAAGCTGCTGCAGGCCGTGACCAAACTGCGCACGCAGTGTGAAAATATCCGCAGGCGTCGCTATCCAACCGTCTGCATAGAACTGTTCTACCTGCTTGGCCCCCAGTCCTTCGATATCGAACGCGGCACGCGACACAAAATGCTTTAACTTTTCAACGGCTTGCGCCGGACAGATAATCCCGCCTGAACAACGTCTTACAGCATCACCTTCTTCGCGAATTGCGTCCGACTGACACTGTGGGCATTGCGTCGGGAATTGGTAAACTGCGGCGTCATCGGGTCTGCGCGCCAGATCGACATCCGCAACTTTGGGGATCACATCACCCGCACGGTAAACCTGCACCCAGTCGCCGATGCGGATGTCTTTGCCGCCGCGGATCGGCGCACCGTTTCCATCCAGCCCCTTTATATAATCTTCATTGTGCAACGTCGCATTAGACACCACGACTCCGCCTACCGTGACTGGCCGCAGCCGCGCGACGGGCGACAATGCACCGGTTCGGCCGACCTGAATGTCGATACTTTCCAGCACGGTCCAAGCAAGTTCGGCAGGGAATTTATGCGCAATCGCCCAGCGGGGCGTCGTAGAGCGGAAACCCAAACGCGCTTGAAGTGCTAAATCATCAACTTTGTAAACCACACCATCAATGTCGTAGCCCAAGTTGGCGCGTCGTTCCCCGATCTGATTATAATGTGCGATCATCGCGTCAGGACCGTCACACTTGATGGTAAGATCATTTGTAGCAAAACCTAAAGCCGCCAAGCGTTCAATGGCTGCTGATTGGGTCTGGGCCAAAGGCGCAGAATGATCACCCCACGCATAGGCGAAAAACTTCAACGGACGAGCCTTAGTGATTTCTGCATCTAACTGCCGCAACGATCCGGCAGCCGCGTTTCTGGGGTTGGCAAATATTTTGGCACCCTTTTCCACTTGGCGTTTATTCAGATCGGCAAAGTTAGCATGGCTCATGTAAACTTCGCCGCGCACTTCGAGGACATCAGGTGCGCCAGTAATTTTCTGTGGGATATCGGAGATGGTCCGCGCGTTTGCCGTCACATTTTCACCAACAGATCCGTCGCCACGTGTCGCGGCCTGAACCAGTTCGCCGCCCTCATAACGCAGCGATAACGAAAGACCGTCGATTTTAGGCTCTGCCGTGTAGGTCAGTGGTGCCTCTGCATCAAAACCAAGATATTTTCGGATGCTCGTATCAAAAGCTAAAACATCCGCGTCATCAAAGGCATTCCCAAGCGACAGCATGCGAACAGCGTGCTGCACTTTGCCAAACCCGTCGGATATTTCACTGCCCACAACGTCACTTGGGCTATCGCTGCGTTTGATACCGGGAAAACGCAGTTCGATCGCGGCATTTCGCTGTTTCAGGGCGTCATAATCGGCATCGCTTAGGTCTGGCGCGTCGTCGCGGTGGTATGCTGTGTTCGCTGCACCAAGCGCAGATGCAAGCCAAGCAAGTTCTGACCGCGCTTGATCGGCAGTAAGCGTTTCCACAGACAAATCACCTGTTTGTGGATGTTTCTTAAGAACTGTCTCCACCACGTTTGCCGCCCCTTAAGAATGAAACCTCGCCCCAAAAGGGCCTTGCTTCATAATTAGGCGGGCAATCGCAGTGCGTCCAGCGCAGACCGTCATTCAACACCATGTATCCGCGTCAAATCCGGATATACCGCTACGCACCAATCGCAATCTTTTGGTTCTGTGACACCGGTTCAGGGTCACGCAAGACATAACCACGCCCCCAAACAGTTTCGATATGGTTGTCGCCGTGTGTCGCCTCGCTCAACTTCTTACGCAACTTACAGATGAACACATCGATGATCTTTAGTTCCGGTTCATCCATTCCACCATACAGATGATTAAGGAACATTTCCTTCGTAAGTGTTGTCCCCTTACGCAAGCTCAGCAGCTCCAGCATTTGATATTCTTTGCCCGTCAGATGAACAGTGTTGCCTTCAACTTCGACGGTTTTGGCGTCAAGGTTGACGGCAATCTGCCCCGTCTTGATGATCGACTGTGCATGCCCTTGGGAGCGGCGGATAATTGCATGGATACGCGCCACGAGTTCTTCGCGGTGGAAGGGTTTCGTCAGATAGTCATCTGCCCCGAAACCAAAGCCTTTTAGCTTACTTTCTGTCCCATCGTCCCCTGAGAGGATCAATATTGGCGTATCTATTCGGCTAAGGCGCAGCTGTCGCAGCACCTCGTGTCCATTCATGTCCGGCAGGTTGATATCCAACAGGATCAAGTCGTAATCGTACAATTTTGCAAGATCAATACCTTCTTCACCCATGTCTGTCGCATAGACGTTCAAGTTGGCATGGGTCAGCATCAATTCGATACTTTTCGATGTCGTTGGATCGTCTTCAACCAGCAAAACACGCATTCAAATTCTCCGTTCTATTTTTCGATAGATTGTACCTAACCGCGCAATGGTTAATCACAGGTTACTACCGTGACAGAGATTTGCATTTCTACCTAAGGTTGTCTATAACGTTGCAATGTTGTTGTCTTCAAAGCCGCCTCACCGTGCTGAATGACTGCTGTTTGCCATTCAGCGAATTCCTCTTCGGACAGCTGATAACGTTCCAGCGCATCTTTTTGCGAAATGAGGCCATATTCCACCGCACGCACAACCGCAGCCTTACGCGATGCCACCCACCGGCGTGTTTTTTCGCTAGGCAGGTCTGCACGGGTCATGATTGTGCCATCTGGCAGCGTCACGGACCGTGGCCCTTCAACTTTTCTAAGATACATTTTTTACCCCTCTTTGATCACTCCGCTCGCAGTTATGGCGCGTCAGGATTAAGGAGTGGTGTAGCCCCCCCTTGAGAGTAGGCAGCATTTTCCTATATTTGATCGAGATACCTTAACTTTTGGACAGATCATGCCCCTTGATTCGCCGCTAAATTCCCTCGGCTTTGCAAAGCCACCTGCGCAAACCCGTGTTGTTGTTGCCATGTCGGGCGGCGTCGACAGCTCTGTTGTCGCCGCGATGCTTGCAGAAGAAGGCTACGATGTGGTTGGCGTGACGTTACAATTGTACGATCACGGCGCCGCTTTGGCGAAAAAAGGTGCCTGTTGTGCGGGCCGTGACATACACGATGCCCGCCGCGTGGCCGAGGACATGGGATTTCCGCATTATGTTTTGGACTATGAAAATACATTCCGCGAAGCGGTGATGGATGAATTTGCCGACAGCTATCTAGGTGGTGCAACCCCAGTTCCGTGCATTCGCTGCAATGAGCGGGTGAAGTTCAAGGATTTGTTAGAGACAGCAAAAGACCTTGAGGCGGATTGCATGGCAACCGGCCACTATATTCAACGCAAAGTCGGTGTTGAAGGCGCAGAGCTGCACGCGGCGGCGGACCCCAACAAAGATCAAAGCTATTTCCTGTTTTCGACGACCCAAGATCAATTGGATTACCTGCGTTTTCCATTGGGCCATCACGCATCCAAGGAACAAACCCGCGCTTTGGCGGGCAAGTATGGCCTGAGCGTTGCCGATAAGCCCGACAGCCAAGACATCTGTTTTGTGCCCAATGGTGACTATGCCGCTGTGATCGAAAAGCTGCGCCCCGGCGCGGCTGAACCCGGTGATATCGTTGACAGTGAAGGCAAAGTACTGGGCACGCATAAAGGCGTGATCCATTATACGATCGGGCAGCGCCGGGGCTTGGGGATCGGCGGCTTGGCTGATCCGCTGTATGTGGTCAAATTGGATGTGAACGCTAAGCAGGTGATCGTCGGACCCAAGGAATTACTGGCCACACGCCGCGTGCCACTCCGCGAGATCAACTGGATCGGTGGCGGCAAGCTGACCGATATGAGCGAGCGTCCAATCGCCGTGCGCGTGCGGTCCACCCGACCACCGACAGATGCAATTTTGCGTCCGATCTCGGATACCGAAGCCGAAGTCGAGTTACTTGTCGCTGAACAAGGTGTCTCGCCGGGGCAAGCTTGTGTTTTTTACGATCCTGAAAGCAGTCGCGTATTGGGTGGTGGCTGGATCTGGCGCGGAAACTAACCCCGCTTCCAACAGTTTGGTTTTGCAACAAGGGGTCACATGTCTGTGTGACCCCTTTCTTTTGCGCACCGCTTTGTCCCATTTAGGATCAAGCAAACGCAAATATTCTTATGGAGCTTCT
>CBDTVI010000074.1:0-9679 GCA_965364065.1 uncultured Yoonia sp.
ACTCCCGACCTATCGATTATGAGTCGATCGCTCTAACCAACTGAGCTACCGCGCCTGACCACGAGCGTCCGATTACGCAATGGGGGCAGGGGTGTCAAACCCAAACTGACGGTTAGGTGGGTTTAAACCCACCTTACTTTCATCATAACGCAGTTCTGTCGCTTTTCCGTGGGACATAAAGTGCGACAGTACGGTGTTGGCCATGATTGTCGGAAACCTGATGCAGGCACCGATCAAGATAATTAGCAGCCCCTTGGGCTGGCTTGCGGCACACGCTCCCGCCCTTGGTTCCAAAGTCAGTTTCTCGACCTGCCGCGCAAGCTAGCGGGTAAAAGTCCAGCTTGTCGTTTGCTGATAAGCGCGGTCCGGAGTTAACTTGATCGACGGAAAGCCTAAGTTGTTGGGCGCATCGGGCCAGCGCTGGGGTTCGATAATGAACCCTTCATAGGGTGCTTTGCCCGGGCGGTGTGATCCGCTGGCATCGTGGATTTGCATACCCGGTTCGGTTGTCGCGACTGCCATTTGCAGACCCGACTGACCTGTGAGCCAAAGCACTTCACGCAAGGGCATCACATCATCTGATAAGCAGAAATTGTGGTCCAACGCAGGTGCGCCTTTTTCGAGGAAACGCGTTTCGCGGAAATCCATCGCTGTCCCCGCAACTGCGAGAACCTCACCTGTCGGGCAGACATTGTCATCCACTGGCAAATAGTGGTCGGCGGCCAATCGCAGGGAATGCCCCGCCCAAGTGTTCGTGCCATCAAGGTTCCAGTAAATGTGGCTAGCAAAGTTCATGCAGGTGGTCGTGTCGGTTTGGCCGTGAATGGTCATCGTCAAGGTCGCGGGCGCGCTGACACGGTAGGTCACATTGATGTCGCGCTGACCGGGCAGCCCCGCCATACCGTCGGGCATGTTCAGGCTAAGCGTGACGCTGTCAGCGGTCTGTTCAGCAATTTTCCAAACCTTCCGGTGCACACCGTCCGCACCGGAATGAAGGTGGGTTTGGCCATTCTCGTTACGCTCAAGCTCGTACATCATGCCGTCTAGGCGCACGCGAGCATTGCTGATCCGGTTGGCAATGGGGCCGACGATAGAACCGAAATAGCCCATTGTGGCCTCATAATCCGCAAGGCTGTCTGATCCCAGAGACAGTCCATGTGGCACGCCAGAAATGCGGACATCCTGCACGATTGCACCGAATGTGAGAACGTTCACAGTGATGTCGCCAGCGGCCAGCGCGATCATTGCGACGTCTTCGCCCTTTTGCGTCGTGCCAAAATGCGTCACGGCAGTGGCTCCCAATGCACACCTGCAGCCGCAATTTCGGTGCCGTTCCAGTCTTGCGGGTATTTGGCGTAGTTAAAGACAAAGCGGTGCGTGGCCGTATCACGGATGCGCAGCCCATCCGGCAGGCTGACCGTCTGGATGCCGCATTCGGCACATATGTCTTGGATGATCCGGTCAAATGTCGCGTCGTCTGGCCAGCCAGCCAAATAACGCAGATGCGCGTTACCCATGATTGCGGGGTGACCAGAGGTGGTCTGGGTGAAGACTTGCGCCTCACCCTCAAGGTGTTCAAACCAATGCAAAAACTGGCCGCCATCTTGCAGCGCAATGCTATCATCTGGCGGCATGCTTTCGGTCAAAGCGACCGAGACGTCCAAGCTTGCCAAGTTAGGGCCAAGGGCGTCGGGGATGCGCAATTCGTCGGTTTTCGTGTCGGTGCGTGGCCCGATCAAGGCGATGCCTTTGAATCTATCCAGCGCGGCGCGCAGCTGGTCTGATAGGGACATGATGCCGGGGGCCATGACAAGCTTATATGCTGATAGATCGCCCGCGTCGGGGGGCAGGATATCAATGCTCAGCCCCGCACGGCGCATCGCGCAATAGGCTGCGAATGCGAGGCGGAACATCTCAAAATCAGCGCCCTGTGGTTGGGCGTCCCAGCCCCACGCACTTTCATAGTCAAAGACGAGCGCGGCTTTGGCTTGGGTGGTGCCGACCTCTGGCAAGTCTGCGATTTCATCAGCGACTTGGCGCGCCTCTGCCAAAGCAGGTGCGGGTACGCGGTCAGGGCGCAGAAGCCCTGCGTGCATTTGTTCTTGCGCAAAAGGCGCTTGCCGCCAGCGGAAATAGCAGACGGTTTCTGCGCCATGGGCGAATGCTTCCCATGCCCAAAGGCGGGCCATGCCCGGCAGTGGGGCAGGATTGTAGGGCGCCCAGTTTACAGGGCCAGGTTGTTGTTCCATGACCCACATGCGGCCACGACCCACAGCGCGATATAGGTCGTGGTGAAAGGCTTGGTTGTCGGGATGCCCTTGGCGCAGGTAGGCTTGCTTGAATTCCGGTGTGCCTTCGAGACGATCAGAAAGGAAGCCAATCGGGTAACTATCCCACGACGCAATATCAAGATCGGCGCCGACCTTCCAATGATCGAAAGTTGTGATGCGTCCCATATAGTTATGGATTAAAGGCGCAGCGCTATGTTTCCGCAACTCGTCTGCTTGGACCTTGTTGAAGGCAACGACTTGATCGGAACTATAGCGCCTGAACGCCAATTGATGCGGGTGGTTGGGTTCTGTGACTGTCAGGTTTGGCAGGTCGATCTGGTCGAATGTATCGTATTCCATCGACCAAAATATATTGCCCCACGCCCGATTGAGCGCATCTGTGGATTGATACGTCTTGGCCAGCCAATCCTGAAAGCCTTTGCGCGCAGCATCTGAATAACTGAGCGTTGTGTCGTGACAGTCGTATTCATTGTCAATTTGCCAAGCGACGATATGCGGGTTCTTGCCGTATCGTTCACCCATCAAACGCGCGATGCGGCGGCATTCATCGCGGTAGCCTAAATGACTGAAATCATAGTGCCTGCGCGAGCCAAACTTGCGGGTCCGTCCTTCGGCGTCTACCGCCAGCATATCGGGATATTTGTCGATCATCCAACGCGGCGGCGTCGCTGTGGGCGTCCCAAGGATAACCTTTAGGCCTGCATTTCCGAGCACATCAATGGCGCGGTCCAGCCAATCCCATGTGAATGTGCCCGGGGTGCCTTCCATCCGGCTCCACGCGAATTCGCCGACGCGAACCCATGTCAGGCCTGTCGCCACCATCTGTTCAGCATCCGTGGTCCATTGATCTTCGGGCCAATGTTCGGGGTAGTAGCAGACACCGAGCGTGCGTTTCATGGGTAGAACCTTTTGAGTATTTGGGACCAAGCGAGGCGGGGTTTACAGTATAACCCGATGCTCTGCCTGTCCTTTAATGTTTGTTTTTACAGCGAAGGTTTTGCCTTGCTCTGGTCCGTCAAGACCGACCGCGGCACTGGTGCAAAAAAGTGTCGAAAGATCGGCGCCGCCAAATGCAGGACAAGAGGATTGGTGTCCCGCGAAGTTATAGCTTTCAAGGAACGCCCCTTGCGGGTCGTATCCCGCAACACGGCCTGCGCCCCATTGTGCGTTCCACAAGTTGCCATTTGCATCGACTACGGCTCCGTCAGGGCGAAAGTCGGTGCCGTGCAGATCGATATGCAGCACTAGATCGCCTGTCGGCCAGCCATCGGCGTCCAATTCCACGCGCATGATCTTTTGCGTTGGTGTGTCCGTGAAGTATGCGGTCTTGCCGTCTGGCGCAAAACAGATCGCATTCGAGATCGTGATTGGCGCGAAAAGTTGGCGCAGCTCGCCCTTGTAGTAGCGGTAAATTGCGCCTGCGCCTTCTTCGGCGTTAATCCCCATTGTACCAATCCAAAAACCACCCTGCGGATCAGCGCGTCCATCGTTGGAGCGGGTGACAGGGTTATCGGCCTCGAGATCGCATACGACCTCGTGTTTGCCTGTTGATATCGTGAACTTATGCAAGGCGACGGCTGACGCGATAAGCAGCGTGTCCTCGTCAACCCAACCCGCCGCGCTGACATAGGTATCAAACTGCCAATGCTGCCCTTTTGTGTACAGCCGCCGCCCCAAAATATCGAACCAGAATAGCTGTTGGCGAGAAGGGTGCCAAAGCGGCCCTTCGCCAAGTTGGCATTGGGTATCGTCGAAAATCATGATGCGGCGGCGTCATATGCCGCGACCATATCGCGCGCCCGTGCAGCCACGTCTGCGACCGAAAAACCGGGTTTATACAGTGCTGATCCGATCCCGAACCCATCAGCAGATGCGGCCATCCATTCGGCGAAATTGTCTGCTCCTGCACCGCCGACTGCATAGACTTGAGTGCCTTTGGGCAAGATCGCGCGGATTGCTTTGATACCTTCTGGGCCAAGCAAGCTTGCGGGGAATATTTTCAGACCATCAGCGCCAGCCTTGAGGGCCGCAAAACATTCTGTCGGAGTCATCACCCCAGGCCAGCTTTCCAAGCCCGCGGTTTTAGTGGCGACGATCACTCTTTGGTCGCAGTTGGGCGACACGATCAGCTTGCCGCCAGCGTTCGCAACGCGACCAACATCTTCGACGGACAAGACAGTACCGGCACCAATCAGTGCTTTGTCGCCATGCGCGTCTGCCATTGCTTTGATGCTATCGAAAGGATCAGGCGAATTCAGCGGCACTTCGATTTTGGTAATACCTGCGTCGATCAAGGCCGCAGCGATTGGGGCCGCCTCGGAGGGTGTGACGCCGCGCAAAATAGCAATGAGGGGACGGTCCATGGGTTATCCTTTCAAACGCTGATAGGCCGTCATCAGACCGGCGAGCGTGATCGCGGTTGCATTAACTTGGGTTGCTGGTGCCGATTGCGCCGCAAGGGCGGTCACATAGAGCTTTGATAAACGACTATCGCCGATTACTGCAATCTGCTGGCCCAGCCAATAAGGTTTCGCACCTGCCAGTTCGGCACCGATCAGCAAACCCGACAGATGTGCACGGGCGGTTTCGCCTTTCATACCGTTCAGCAAGCCTTGCGCGCGCAGCGAAAACAGCCGTGCAGCGAGCCGTTCAGGGCGTGCCATTGCTGTCTCTAACCCATCGATGAACGCGGCATCATCCCAGCCGTCTGCCGCAATCGAATGGCGCAGCACGGTTTGGGTGGAGATTGTATTAAACAGCTCGCCAGTCATGAACGTCTGAAAGCTGATCACCTCATTCGCACTGACATGCACCCATTTTGTGTGGGTGCCGGGCAAGCAAATCACGCCGTCCCAGTTTTTGTTGCGCGCCAAAAATCCGGTGATCTGGGTCTCTTCGCCGCGCATGACGTCAGCCGGATCGGCCTGCATGATACCGGGAATGACATGAACGGTTAGATCGGGGTGTATGGTTGGGGCTTGGACCAAGCCTTGCGGCAGTGTGGGGCATGGGACGGCGGCATATGGGGCTTCGACCCAGCCTTGGCGCGATCCGACCATACCGCATGCGATCACAGTTGTGGGGCCGTTGATCCAGCCTGCGATGACGGACAACAAAGCAGGTTCGAACGCGTCGCGGTCAAGTTTGCTCATCCCTTGGTCAGAAACGCCCTCGGCCAAAACAGTGCCAGATGCAGACATGGCCCAAGCGCGCATGTTGCTGGTGCCCCAGTCAACGGCAATCCAATCGGCTTTGATCTGTGTGGCGGTCATAGTTTTGTGCCTTCCAGAACCCACATCCTGTCTGGGAACGACCATGGCAGGGTCACGCCATGACGCATTAAGTATGCGCCTGATACCTCAAGGTCCGTGGATTTCAATGCGGTTGTTCCGCGTGATAGGCGGTGCAGCGTGTTGCGGTTGATCAGGTCGATCCGGTACATCGCGGCGGGGTCCAATTCTGTTAGGCGCAACGGGCGCGGTGCGATTTGTGCGCTGGTCGCCGCTTTACCTGCAAAGACCACAAAGCGGTCTTTTTCGCGCGATAGCTGTTGTTCGGCAATCACGGCGGGATCCGCGCTATCAAGACGCAAGATATCTGCCTTTTGCATCCAGTGGCGGTTGTGTTTCCACCAGCTTGTGACTTCGGTCAGGACGGCGGTTTCGGTCTCATCCAGCTCGCGCGGGTCCATCTCGAATCCCATGTGGCGCTGGGCTGCAACCCATGCGCGGAACGAGATATCAAGTTGGCGGCCTGATGTGTGGCAATGGCGCGGGCCAACGTGGCTTCCGGTGACGGACAAAGGCAGGAACAACGCCGCGTCATGTTGGATGCGCAAGCGTTCTAGCGCGTCGTTGCTGTCGGACAGCCAGACGCGCTGGGTGCGTTGCAAAATACCAAAGTCGATGCGTCCGCCGCCAGAGGCACAGCTTTCGATTTCGACGTGCGGAAATTCGGCGCGCAGGCGATCAATTAATGCATATGACCCGCGTGTTTGCGATGCATCTGGCATTGGCAAAACACGGTTATGGTCCCATTTAATATAGTCGATTTGATGATCACGCAGGATCGCCGACATGCGGTCGTAAAGGTAATCGCGCACCGCAGGCAGCGCCATGTTGAGCGCTTTTTGTTGGCGCCCCAGCGTTTGATCCTCAGAGCCCAGAACCCAATCAGGGTGGGCGCGGTGGATATCGCTATCCTCATTGATCATCTCTGGCTCAAACCAAATGCCAAAGGTCATGCCAAGGCTATGGACATGTTCAATCAACGGATGAAGCCCGTCGGGATATTTGCGTGGATCGACTGTCCAGTCAGACAGACTGCGCGTGTCATCATCACGGTTCCCGAACCAGCCATCATCAAGAACGAAACGCTCTGCCCCAAGTTTGGCAGCACGATCTGCGATGTCTTGCAGGACGGGCAGTTTATGATCGAAATAGACGGCCTCCCAACAATTGTAGTGCACAGGACGCGGTGCGTTTGGCTTGGGCCAAGTGACGATGCGGTCGCGCAAGTGACGTTGGAATGCGACGGCACAGCCGTTCAGTCCGGTGTTGGAATAAGCGATATAAAGCGGGGCGGTTTTGAACTGCGTTGCGGCTTCGGTTTCCATGCGGGCAGCGTGGCCCCATTGGATTTGACGACGCCCGTCTTGCAGCTCTTCTGCGATCATTTTGTGACCACCTGACCAGCCGTAATGGAAAGCGTAGGCTTCGCCCTCGGTATTTGTTGCACCACGGCACGGCACGATGAGGCCCGGGAAATGTTCGTGGCCCGTGCGCCCTGTACGGTTTTCGCGGTAGCGCATACCGGGGGCCCATGCGGTGCGGGACAGTTGGAATTCACCACACCAGCGGCCTGACACATCGATCATTTCGTCTGACTGCTGTGGGCCGGGTAAAACTGGGGCCGCCAGCCAGTGCAGGTGCACAGGGCGTGTCGCGTCTAAAGTTGTCTGACAGGTGATGACATGGGTTTCCGGATCGCTTTCAAAGCTGACAGAGAGGGTTAGCCCGTTCGCAGCGTCTGCGTAAGTGAGTTCGAGCGTGCCGTTCTGGGTGGCACTTTCAAAACAGAACTTTGGCAGCAGCGGCGTGCCATCGCTATCGCGCACAATCAGACCGGGTTGGCCGGGAAAGCTGCGGGTCGCCTCTGGGCAGATCGACAGGTCAGGGTTTTCGTCCAGCATTCCGCCTGTCACGTCGATCACATGGGCGGCGTGCAGCGTGTCCAAGTCCTCGGCTGCGGGCAGGGCGGCACCCCAATAGACGACCTCTGGCAGACGGTCATTTCGCGCCGCCAGCACAAGTGTCTGGCGGCCATCGTCGATACGATAAGTTCTGTTCATTTAGTTTACTTTACAGCTCCGAGGGTGAGACCCGCGATAAAGTGTTTCTGCATCAAGAAGAACATAACGACCGGCGGCAAAGCTGCCACAATCGATCCTGCGCTCATCAGGTGATAGGCCGCGCGGAATTGCGAGTTAAACTCGGTGATGCCGGCAGTGACGGGTTGGGCATCTGGCCCTTGGGTTAATACAACAGCCCAGAAATAGTCGTTCCAGATGAATGTGAAGATTAGCACGGCGAGGGCGGCCAATGCGGGCTTCATCAGTGGCAGCACCACGAACAAGAAGATGCGCCACTCTGATATGCCTTCGACCCGTGCGGCCTCAATAAGTGCAAATGGCAGGGCGCGGATAAAGTTGCGCATAAACAAAGTGCAGAAACCTGTTTGGAACGCGATATGGAAAAGCACCAAACCGGTTTTTGTGTCGTAAAGGTTCATGCCGATAGTCATGTCACGTACAGGCACCATCAGGATCTGGAATGGGACAAAGTTACCTGCGATAAAGATAAAGAAGATCGGCAGATTGCTTTTGAATTTGTAGATGCCCAGCGCAAATCCTGCCATGCAAGACAGCGCCACGGCACCAATCACGGTCGGGATCGTGATGAACAAAGAGTTCAGCAAATACCGTGGCATGTTGGAATCAAAGAACACACGCCCGTAGTTCGCGAACCCTTCAAAGCTGCTGGGCAGCCCCCAATAGTTGCCATTGACGAAATCGGCCTCGGGTTTGATTGAAAAGTTGGCGACGGCAAGCAGCGGCAGCAACCAGACCAGCAACACGAACGGCAGCAAGACCTGATAAGAAATCTGCCAAGTCCGCGAAGTTTTCTCGAGCGGTTTAGGAAACATCAGTGCGCCCCTTTTTCATCGCGGTACATGGAATATAGGAAGTAGCCGATAAACCCGAGCATCAAGAAGAACAGCACGACCGCGATGGCGGCACCGTAACCCATCCGGAAGCCGAACTCTGACAGTGATTCCTCGAACATAAAGAACGACAGCACGCGGGTGGATCCAAACGGACCCCCGTTGGTCATGACGCTGATTAGGTCAAAGGACCGTAGCGCGCCGATGATCGTCACCACAAAAGCGATGAATGTCGCGGGCTTGAGTTGGGGTAAAATCACATACCACAGCATCTTGTGACCCTTTGCGCCATCAAGGCGCGCGGCCTCGACCTGTTCGGGGTCAACGGCGTTTAGACCTGTCAGATAAAGGATCATGCAATACGCCGTTTGTGGCCAAAGGCCTGCGGCGATGATGCCATATGTTGCAGTGTTTGGATTTCCCAGCACACCACCTTTGATGTCGATTCCGAACCATCCTGTGATGATGTCAAACAGTCCGTCATTTGGTAGGTAAAACCAGCCAAAAACAAGGCCGACGACGACTTGGCTGATCACGAAGGGGAAAAAGAACATCGACTTGTAAAAGCGGATCCCTCGAACCGTTTGGTTCAAGAACAGCGCGATGAAAAGACCGGCGGGAATGGCGAGAAGGTAAAGCACAAGCCATCTGATGTTGTTCCAGAACGAGGTCTCGAACTTGCGATCCATGTTCTGATCGCCCCAGCCCAACAGGCGTTCATAGTTGGCGGTGCCGATCCATGTCTTTTCGCCCAGACCGTCCCATTGGTGGAACGAAATCCAAAACGACTGCCCGATTGGCACAATCACATAGATCGTGAAAAAGATCATCGCAGGCATCAGGAAAAGCCACGGTGTTATCGCGATCTCATTTCGCTTGTACCACCCTTTTTGGGGCAGTGAAGCTTGGGGGCTGGAAACAGCCGGCGATACCGACATGGCGTCTCTCCTGATGGTTCAACACATGTGAAAAGCGCGGTTGGCCTTGCAGATGGGTTGATGGGGATTGGGCGGGCCGTGGTGGCCCGCCCAAAGAAGTGTTTACTGGTAGATGCGTGCGCGTGTCTCTTCGAGACGCTCAAGGATGTCGTCCAGATTGTCTGGGAACACCATGAACTCTTGCAGGCCTTCCATGCCGACAGATGCCATTTCGGCCTCAAAGTCGCG
>CBDTVI010000075.1:0-9677 GCA_965364065.1 uncultured Yoonia sp.
CTGCGCAGCGCGCCGCCGTTTCCTTCGACTACGCCGATCCCACCGGTGACATTGTGCAACAGCTTGTTACCCGCCCCAAACACATCAGGTGCCACGACCGACCCATAATACTGCAGGCTGATCCAGCTTGCGACGACCACAGGTGCCGTGAGGATCAATTCCAGAATGCCAAAGCCTTCGTCCTTTTGCCAATCGTAGTCATGCAGAAACGCGCGGCCCTCTAGGCCCTTGCCCTTTGTGCGCGACCGCGGTGCAGCAATGAACGCCTGACAGCCAGCCAGCGCCCATTCAGGCCGCGTTTCGGACCAGTCACGGCTGCGGCTTTTGACTTGGGTGCCATTGGCCGCGCGTGGTAAGCGCAATGCCCGCTCTGTCCGAGCTATCGTGCCTGCGGAAGCAAGCCATGCCCGCGCAGATTTTAAATGCGCCTTGTGCCCGTGACCTGAAAAATCGGTCTCGTAGATGGTGACATCATCGGTTGTGGTGTCGTGCAGACCGCCGATAAAAAGCGTGTCTTCGGGGATAGTAATCCCGTTCGCTGCGACGCCCTCACGCACGTCTTTGTCGTTCAACAGGCCAGCCAACAGTCGCGCATTCACTTCACCCGAATAGCCGCCACAAGCACCACAATGTAGCGCGCTTGCATGCGGGTTGTTGACCACGTTGGCCCCATGACCAAAAAGCAAAACCAGTGGCGCAAAGTCAGCCGTCATCGACATCGCTTTGAGGATCCCAGTAGCGGCCCCGATCCGTGCCGCCATATCAAAGCTGTCATCCAAAACAGGTTTATGCGCATCCGGTGCTTTGGCCGCAGCCATGCCCAGGGCGTCGCGCAACAGCTTGCCCATATAGATCGGGCCCGTCGCTTCAACGAAAGCAAAAGACGATACTGCAGCCAGTTTGAACCGACCCCATGCCCGCTGTGCGCGTGCTGCAAACCGTGCGTTCAGGTCAGCCTTATCATCGGACGCCCCGCCAGAGTGGCTGGTCACACCGTAGTTCAACAGGACCGGCAAGCGCTTTTCTTGCACGTCGGACGCAAAGCTATTGTGTGCCGCCGCCAAGCCAAAGAAGCCGGCAAACCCCAGCGTTTGGATTGACGCATCAGTACTTTCCAGCGCGCGACGGAACACTTCGGACCGCACGTCGATGCAGAATGCGGCTTGCAACTTTGGCCGTCCCTCGGGTGCTGCCGCGGCTGGCATACTTAGCGTTTCTGCCAATTTGCGCTGCGCTGCGAATTCGGCGGCAGCTTGCAAAGCCGCGTCGATCAATTGTGCTGGGCTCGCTGTCACCGGGGCTTCATGTGCCGCACGGACCTCTTTCCATTGCGCTGCAATTTCTGGACCGTATTTGGCATAAAGTGCCTGTTCCCAGATCAAGCGGATCGTCAGCAATTCAGTCGTTGTGCTATCGCTCTCGCCCGCCAATTCTGCTTGCCATAACCGGTAACGACCAACCTGTGACCAGCCACCAAGGCCAATCAGCAGTTGGTGAAAATAGGTCTCGGTTGCCTCTGGGGAAAGTTTCAGCAATTCGGACGCACCGACAAGCGCGTTGCGGGTTTGATCAGGCGTATTTGCGACCAGCGCGCCAAAGCCTGCAAGTCCGCCAATTTCGGGGCTCAGGTCACGGCTCGCGAAATCGCGCCATGCGGCGAACGCGCCGCGCCCCGGTTTGTTTTGCCACAAGGCTTGGCCTGCGTCGAAGTACCCAGCGGCCCACACACCGAAACGATCCGCAATAATCCCCGGCCAATCGATGCCGGACACGTCAGCGGCAAGGTCGGCGATTGTTGGCAACGCCTTCAACGGCTCTGCTTCAGCCGCCGCCGCCGTTTTCAGTGCGTCGATATCAGCCGCGCTTTGCGGGAACTGGGCCAGTGCTGCCATCAAGTCTGCATCAGTGATCGTCCCATCGCTGATTTTGGTCTGATACCAGCTTCTTGGCATTGTGACCGCGGTGCCCGCCACACGTTCCAGCAAGGCTGCTACCTGCGGCAAAGTCTGCTCGGTTTGGCCCAAAAACGGATTTACCGCGACCGACGATGACAGCGGCCAAAGCGGTGGGATCGCGCGGCCTGCGTGTTCAGCCTTGGCGATCATTTCCAGCTGTGCGCCGGCGTAACCTGAAAATACATCTGCCTTCATTGGGCCGCTCCTTTTTTGGATGGGGTCGTTTTTGTCCAACCGCCAAGCAACCGGTCAGAAATCGCGTTGATATAAAGCCCGTTCGATAGGTGTACCCGTAAACCTTGGGCAGCCGGATGGAAGGACCACAGCGGCAAAGTTGCCTGTGCCAGTGCGACCAGTCCAAAGCTGATCATAGCCAGCAGGATCAATGCCCATTCCAGCGCCCCTGCGGGCGGTGTTGCAGGCAAGGTGCCTGCGGTTAACCATTCCGACGCACGCTGTAAGACAAGATAGCTGACGGTCACAGTCGCAGCGTAAGCGGCGGTGCGTTGGGTCAGAGCCTTTGGGGCTTGGTCGGCGAAACCTTGCGCCAAAAGATAAGCCACACCGAAAATCAGGATCGCGCCCAAAGCCACTGCTTGCGGGGATTTCCCACCAAAGTCGAAACCAAGGCCTAGAACCGTATAGACGATCCCGTAGATACCTAGCGACACAACAAAGGCACGTGTTACTGCGCTCAAATCTGGCACAGCAACCGGACCGGGTTTGCGGATCGCCAAGACGCCTTCGACAGCGCCACCTGCGGACAAGAACGCATGCGCTTTATAAAGCGAGTGCGCCACGATGTGCAGCAAGGCCAGTGGGAACAGCGCCAAACCGCACTGCAAAATCATAAAGCCCATTTGCGCAATTGTGGACCAAGCAAGCGACGCTTTGACGGTCGGTTGGGTCAGCATCACCAGACCTGCAAACAGGGCCGTGAAACCACCAATCATGACTAGCGTCGCCATCACCAGCGGCGACAGCAGCATCACATCAGCAAAGCGGATCAAGGCAAAACCGCCTGCGTTGACCACGCCCGCATGTAGTAGTGCAGAAACTGGCGTCGGCGCTTCCATTACTTCGGTCAGCCAACCGTGCATCGGGAACTGTGCGGACTTCAAAATGGCCGCGAATGCGATCAATGCCGCAGCTCCGACGGCCATGCCGCCGCCTTGTCCGTCAGACGCGCTTGCCAAAATGGCCGATATTTGTGTCGTTCCGTAAGTCAGCGCCAAGAGGCCAGCCGCAATAATCAAGGCGATATCGCCGACCCGCGCTAGGACGAATTTCTTACGTGCTGCGCGTTGTGCCGCGTCACGTTCTGGGTAGAACACCAACAGTTTGTGCAAACACATACTGGTTGCGATCCAAGCACCGACGAATTGCACCGTGTTTCCTGACTGGACCAACAACAGCACCACCGCGAGCGTAGACAAAAGCCAGAATGTGAATTCATCCTGCCGTGCTTCGCCATCCAGATAAGTGCGTGCGTAGCGCACGACGACCCATCCGATGAAAGACACAAGCAGCAACATGATCACGCTGATGATATCCAGCCGAACCGACAGTCCGACGCCAAACAGGCCGAATAAGATACTGTCACCGCTGCCTGACGACGCCAGCAAGATGGCGGACAAGATCGCAACCGCGATTGTTCCCAGCGTCGCGCCTTCGGCGATCAACGCGCCTTTTTGTGCTGATGTTCCCTCTAGAAAGCGTGGGGCAAAAGCAGCCACCAGTAAAATAAAGGGCGCAAGAAGCGGTAGAGCATTGAGCAACATAGGTATCTCCGTCGCGTGATTGGTTTCAAATGGAGATACGGCAACAGCATCCAGATAAAAAATTCATTGTTTGCTACATATCGTTCACTTATATGAAACGATATGTCTGATATAAATTATAACCACCTGCGCTATTTCTGGGCCGTCGCCCATGACGGCAACCTGACGCGCACGGCCGCGCGACTGAACCTGTCGCAATCGGCGCTGTCCGTGCAAATCCGCAAGCTCGAAGATCGCATGGGGCATGCCCTGTTTGAGCGGCGTGGACGAAAACTGCATTTAACCGAAGCAGGGCGCATCGCGCTTGATTATGCCGATACTATTTTTGCGGCAGGCAAAGACCTGATGGGAACGCTTAGCCAGCAAGGCAAGCCGCGCAAAGTTCTGCGGGTCGGCGCCCTAGCCACGCTATCGCGCAACTTTCAGGTCGAATTCCTGCGCCCTCTTTTGCGGCAACCAGATGTCGAACTGGTTTTGCGTTCCGGCACTTTGGTGGAGTTGCTGCAAGGTTTGGAAACGCTTGGGTTGGATGTCGTGCTGACCAACATGGTTCCGCCACATGACGCGATGTCCAGGTTCCTGACGCAGCCGATCTCGGATCAGCCCGTCAGCCTTGTTGGCACCCCAGAAAGGTTGGGCGGGCAGGCCAGTTTGCGTCAGTTATTGCAAGACAACCCCATGATTTTGCCCACCGAAGATAGCCCCGTACGAGCAGGCTTTGACCGTCTATGTGCGCGGCTCGATATCACCCCGACAATCGCAGCAGAGGTCGATGATATGGCGTTGATGCGGCTTTTGGCCCGCGAGGATGTAGGCCTTGCCGTGCTGACTCCGATCGTTGTGAAAAACGAGCTTGCGAGCGGTCTTTTGGTGGAGGCCCGTCATGACATGGGATTGCACGAAAGCTTTCATGCGGTGACGATCGGGCGCAAATTCCCAAACCCGCTTTTGGGGCCACTTTTGGCGGGCTATGCCTGACAAGCTGCAAAAAGGTAAATTACAGACTTAAACCACGCTATTTTGCGTGATATTGGTCTGGTTAATTGGCGCTGCGGCCCCACATAAAGTTTACAGCGCAAGCAACCTACATCGGAGATGAACAATGGACGGTAACGACACCGGAAAATGCCCAGTCATGCACGGGGCCACACTGCACACGACACACAGCGTCCGAGGAAACAAGGACTGGTGGCCGAACCAGTTGAACCTGAAAATCTTGCACCAGCACGCACCTGCGTCTGACCCGATGGGCAATGACTTTAACTACGCTGACGAATTCAAAAAGCTCGACTTGCAAGCGCTCAAGGCTGACTTGATTGCGCTGATGACAGACAGCCAAGACTGGTGGCCTGCGGATTACGGTCATTATGGCCCGTTCTTTATTCGCCTTGCTTGGCATGCTGCTGGTACTTACCGCACGGCAGATGGCCGTGGTGGTGCAGGTGGTGGACAACAACGTTTTGCGCCTCTGAACAGCTGGCCTGACAACGGCAACCTCGACAAAGGCCGCCGCCTGCTTTGGCCGATCAAGCAAAAATACGGAAACCAAATTTCATGGGCTGACCTGTTCGTGCTGTCAGGCAACTGCGCAATGGAATCGATGGGCCTGCCAATGTACGGCTTTGCAGGTGGTCGCGCGGATACGTGGGAACCCGAAGAAGACGTCTATTGGGGCCGCGAAGACGAATGGCTAGCCACATCTGACAAGCCAAACAGCCGCTATTCTGGCGACCGCGAGTTGGAAAACCCGTTGGCCGCTGTGCAAATGGGCCTGATCTATGTGAATCCAGAGGGGCCAAACGGAAACCCTGATCCGCTTGAGTCAGCACATGACATTCGTGACACCTTTGCACGCATGGCGATGAACGACGAAGAAACCGTCGCCCTAACTGCTGGTGGTCACACCTTTGGCAAAGGCCACGGCGCAGGTGATCCCGCCTTGATGGGACCGGAGCCAGAAGGTGCCCCGATGGAGCAGATGGGTCTTGGCTGGAAGAACGGCTTTGAAAGCGGGTCTGGCCTGCATGCCACAACCAGCGGGATTGAGGGCGCATGGACTGCGACCCCGATCACATGGGACATGAGCTATCTTGAGACGCTTTTGGGCAACGACTGGGAATTGGGCAAAAGCCCAGCAGGTGCGCAGCAATGGCATCCGGCTGGCGGCGCCATGGGTGACGCGGTTCCTGATGCGCACGACGCAGCACGGACCCACGCCCCTATGATGACCACGGCTGATATGGCGATGAAGCTGGACCCGGAATACGCGCGGATCTCGCAGCATTATCTTGAGAACCCAGATGTGTTTGCAGACGCCTATGCGCGGGCTTGGTTCAAGCTGACACACCGCGATATGGGTCCCAAGGTGCGTTACCTTGGCAACGAAACCCCTGCAGAAGATCTGATCTGGCAAGATCCGATCCCTGCGGTTGATCACCCGCTGATCAACGACGCAGACATCGCAAGCCTGAAAGCCAAGCTGCTTGCATCCGGTCTTTCGGTATCGGGTTTGGTGTCCACAGCTTGGGCCTCTGCGTCGACCTTCCGCGGATCGGACAAACGCGGTGGTGCCAATGGCGCGCGCATTCGTCTGGCCCCTCAAAAGGATTGGGCCGCGAATATGCCCATCGAACTGGCCACAGCTCTGACGACATTGGAAGGCGTTCAAACGTCCTTCAACGACGCGCAAACTGGCGGCAAAAAAGTATCCCTCGCCGATATCATCGTCTTGGGCGGTGCTGCCGGTGTTGAGCAGGCGGCGAAAAACGCAGGCCACGACATCACGGTCCCGTTCACGGCGGGTCGCATGGATGCAAGTGCAGACCAGACAGACGCTGCCAGCTTTGAGCCGCTCGAGCCAGAAGCAGACGGTTTCCGGAACTTCCTCAAGGCCGACTATGCCGTACCTGCGGAAAAGATGATGGTTGACCGCGCACAGTTGCTGACGCTTTCCGCGCCAGAGATGACAGTGCTGGTTGGTGGTTTGCGGATGCTTGGCACGAATGCTGATGGATCATCGCACGGCGTCTTTACCGACAAATCGGATACATTGAGCAACGACTTCTTCAAGACCATTGTCGATATGGGGATTGAGTGGAAACCTGTTGGCGATAGCGGCACTTACGAAGGTTGCGACCGTGCAACAGGCGACGTCAAATGGACCGGAACGCGTGTTGATCTGGTCTTCGGGTCCAACTCGCAATTGCGCGCGTTGACCGAGGTTTATGCCCAGAACGATGCCTCTGCGAAGTTCGCAAAAGACTTTGTGTCCGCTTGGGCAAAGGTCATGGACCTCGATCGCTTTGATGTGAAGTAAACAATCAGGGCGCAGCCTTTCGCAGGCTGCGCCCACCTTCTATGGTCGACCCGAAACCGCAACGCATCAGGTCCCATAATTCCATGAACACCAAAACACTGATTATCGGCGGCGGCTTGACGGGTTTGTCGCTGGCTTACCGTTTGCAACAAGCAGGCCATGACTATCAATTGGTCGAGGCACGACAGCGTTTGGGTGGCCGGATTAAGTCGCTGACAGTGGGTGACGCAAATTTCGACCTTGGACCGTCATGGATATGGTCGGGTCAAAACCGCGTCGCTGCATTGCTTGCCGAACTTGATTTACGCGCATTCGAACAATGGTCGGATGGCGATCAACTCTATGAACAGCCTAACGGTGAAGTCATGCAGAACAGTGGCTTTATGTCGATGGCGGGCTCTTTCCGTATCGCTGGTGGCACCTCTGCTTTGACAGATGCGCTGGCCGCCCAGCTTGATCCAGCGCGGGTGCATACCGGATCGCCCGTTCAGCATGTTTCAATCGCACCACTTGCGGCCCAATTTGGCGACCAACGCATTGAAGCCACGCAAATCGTGCTTGCGATCCCACCTCGGATTGCTGCCGCACTGACTTACGCCACCGCACTACCCGATCAAGCCCTCGCGAGCTTGCGCGCCATACCCACTTGGATGGGCGCACACGCCAAATTCGTAGCGGTCTATCCAACACCATTCTGGCGCGAAAACGGCCTTTCGGGCGATGCCAGCAGCAGGCGCGGACCTATGGTCGAGCTTCATGACGCCAGCCCCGATGATGCCAGCTATGGTGCGATTTTCGGATTTGTGGGCATCCCCGCCGCTGCGCGTGCTGGTGCAGACAAAGCGCTGACGCAAGCCGCCATCGCACAACTCGTCAACTTGTTTGGCCCGCAGGCCGCGCAACCTATCGCTACAAAGTTGGAGGACTGGTCGCGTGCTCCCTTTACCGCCGCCCCGGCCGACGCAACGCCACCGCCCGGGCATCCGCCCTATGCGATGCCTGCCGCATTGCGTGAGGTCTGGGACAACAAACTAATCTTTGCGGTGACAGAATTGACGTCTGACAATGGTGGCCTGATCGAAGGCGCACTTGCCGCATCCGAAGCCGTCGCGCGGCAAATCCTGCGCAGTTAAAGCGTATGCAGGCGGTTCTGCTTCAACAGCGCGATCAGCGTTTCTTTTGCGGCAATCCGGTGCGCCTTGTGAATGCTTTGCGCAAGTTCCGGATTTTGATCAAGGATTGCCTCAAGCACGCGGCGATGATCCTCATTTGATTGCAGCGGAAGCGGGCGCATAAAAAGTGTCACCGATTTCGCGCGGCGCACCTGATCGCCCATCAAAGCTACGATCGACATGACCCGTGTATTGCCACCCAAACGAACAAGTTCCGCATGAAAGCGGTCATCTGCATCTGCCCACGCATCGCGGTCCTTTGCGTCTAACGCTGCATCCATGTCCGCGATTGATTGCTCCAGCAAAGCAAGGTCATCGCTGCACAAAGCGCGCGAAGCGGCTTGCGCGGCAGCCATGCTTTCCAGTGCGGTCAGGACATCGTAAATCTCGGCCATGTCGCTAATCGCTATGGGCAAGATGCGGATACCTTTGCGCGCGCGTACTTCGACCAGCCCTTGGGTCTGCAGAACCAAACACGCCTCGCGGATCGGTGTGCGCGACATGCCCAGTCGCAATGCAAGCTCGGATTCCAGATGCTGTGATCCGGCAGAAAGATGGCCTGAAAAGATCAACTGACGCAGCGCATCGACGGCGATTGCGGCATTGCCCTTAAGCTTGGGTTGCACGACTTCAGACATCAGATCGCGACCTTCCGTGCATCCTGGGCCGAACGGTAGATCGCTTTCTCCGCGATAATGACATGCAAGTAATCTGCGGCTAAGTTCTCTAGCTCTGCACCATCCAAAACCCCCTCTACTACATGCGATTGCAGCGCATGCGTGCAGTCACCGCCAAATCCATCGTGCGTATCGCCAGCCATAATAACTTGACCAGCGATCTCGCCAAAGGCGCGGAACGTAACCGCACCGTCACCTGCCAGTGTGATCGTTCCTTTCGTGCCTTCAATCAGCCCCTCGCCCATTGTACGGCGTGTGTTATCGGCAGCATGATCCAAGCACCGATTGCCATCAAAGATCGCGCGTACGCCATGCGCATGTTCAAACACAACTATCGCTGCGTCCTCGGCCGCGATGACCGAATTGACCCTGCGCAGATCAGCGTAGACATGGGTCGCATTGCCCAAGAGGTAGCGAAAGACATCAACAAAATGCACCCCCGTTTCATGGATCAATAGCTGCGGCATTTCCCGAAAATAAGGTTGTCGATCAAGGTAGGCGTCCGCCCCCTGCCCGTCACCGGGACGCAAACGAAAGGTGGCTTGAACAACGTCGCCAATGAGGCCCGCATCAAGTTGGATTTTGATAAACCGGTACCACGGCTGAAAGCGAAAGTTTTCGTGGATGACCAGAGTGCAGCCTACGGCATCCGCCAATTCTGTCACCTGCTGTGCCTCTTTGAATGACGTGCAAAACGGCTTTTGGCAGATGATCGTTTTGATCCCAGCCGCGAGCGCGATTTTGATCGCATCGGCATGGCCAGCGGGTGGCAAGAT
>CBDTVI010000076.1:0-9605 GCA_965364065.1 uncultured Yoonia sp.
CCTGTTGCAAAACTTGCAGTGGGTCCAAAATGCGCAAAATGTGGTGTAGCGCTGGCTGGCGCAGAGGTCACCGAATTTGACATGCAAATTCACGATAAAGCGACAGGCGTAGACGAACTCGCATTGATCGTCGATTACTGGGCACCGTGGTGCGGACCTTGCAAAACGATGGCACCTGAATTTGCCAAGGCGGCCAAGGTGCTGCGCTATAAGACGCGCTTTGCAAAAATTGATACTGAGCAGTTCCCTAGTGTATCCCAACGCCTGCAGATCAGGGGCATTCCCCTGTTGATACTCTATGCCAAGGGGCGTGAGCTTGCGCGATTGTCCGGCGCACGACCTGCTGCAGAGATCGAAGCATTTGTGCGACAACATCTTTGACGGGGCACCAGTTAGCCACGAATGTTACAAGCTTCACTGAATGCAACTAGCAAGGTTAATCTACAGTTCGGCTACGCGCTCTAAAATGCACACGTCTGAGACTTTGATTCCGGCTCAGATTTCAATAGCCATCAATTGATAAATGGCGGTCTAAATGGGGGGTATGCTGAATCGCAATCGCTATAAGTTGTTGTTTTTATTCAATAAATTATAGGATTGTGGCGGAGGAACAGGGATTCGAACCCTGGGTAGACTTTCACCTACGTCGGTTTTCAAGACCGGTGCATTCGACCACTCTGCCACTCCTCCGACTTGGCCCTCTTAGACTGTCGTTTCTGATTCGAAAAGCACGTTCACGCATTGGGGATATCCGCTGACAAAATTCGTATGAGCCTTCCAATACGTGCCATCGCTCGCTATCTTTGCTACAAGGCTCCGATAGTGACGTTTTTGGTGTGTTATGCACTCAAGAATGGCTGGGCATGTCGGCGTAATAATAATAGCCATGAATGGCGAGTTGCCCTTTAAAATAGGGCGCAACGAAGGGGCAGAAGATCATGAGCAAACTGTACATTGGGACCGCCGCGCGTCGGCTATCGTTGGTTGGCTTTGCAGCGCTGGCATTGGCGGCTTGCGATGAAAACGGCGAATTTGCGCTTCCGGCAGCACCACAAAGTACCGCGACTGCCGCGCCAATCATTGCAAATGCCCCAAATCAACCGCTCACTGAGCGCGATGTGGAACGTCCAGATGTCTTTGCGGTCACTGATCGCGGCCTTTGGGACGGGCGTCCATCATTGGGTGGTGTCTGGGTGGCGCACCCTGATGTGCAAGATCCCGAACGCGTCATCATCCGCAACGCGGCAAATGGGTCCGAGATTACGGGTGCACTGTTCCGCCGTGAACGTGAAAACCCGGGGCCATTGTTGCAGATATCTTCGGACGCAGCGGACGCTTTGGGTGTTCTTGCTGGCGCGCCAACTGAACTAAGCGTTGTTGTCGTGCGCCGTGAAGAGGTCGAAGTCGTTGTGCCAGAGGTGCAGGATAATCCGGTCGTCGACAGCTTAAGCACCCCGGTCAGTGTGGCCGAAGTACTGCTAGAACCTGTTGCGGCAGAGGCAACACCAGAACCAGCAGTAATGGCCACCCCGTTGCCCGCAGCCGTCGAGGTCGCAACTGCAGCTATCGAACAAACCACACTTGCCGCGTCCGGCGCCGCAGTGGACGTCGTTGAATTGAGCGAGGATGTCATTGATATTTCATCGGTCCTCGGTCCGGTCACGCCACCTGAAAACGGCCCGCGTGCGCAAATCGGTGTCTTTAGCGTCGAGGCGAATGCGAACCTTGCTGTTACACAAATCAATGGTGCGGGCATCGCCGCGCAAGTTCTGCCTGAAACGATGGGTGGGCGCACCGTCTGGCGTGTGGTTGCCGGTCCAATGGTGGACGAAAGCGGCATCTCTCAGCTCAAAGCGCTGGGCTTTGTGGATGCATTTGTTGTCGCTGCCTCCGAATAACGACTTGCCGAATAAAGGATATTCTTGATGTGCTTTAAGACATTGCGCCGCTTTGGTTTGGCGGCCTCCCTAATAATCGCACCTGCTTTTGCGCATGCTTTTGAAACGAACGCGCGGGCGGCTTATATTTTCGATCAGACGACAGGCACAGTCCTTTTGGACAAGAACGCGCAGGAACCGCTTCCGCCTGCATCAATGTCCAAGCTTATGACGATTTATATGGCCTTTGAGGCCGTGGCAGATGGTCGTTTGGACATCGACGAGATGCTGTCGGTATCTTCGCATGCGGCCAGTTTTGGTGGTTCGTCGATGTTTCTGGACACCACAGACAGTGTGTCCGTCGAGGACTTGTTGCGGGGTGTCATCGTCGTATCAGGCAATGACGCCAGCGTTGTTTTGGCCGAAGCCTTGTCGCCCGATGGATCAGAGGCAGGTTTTGCGCGTTTGATGACTGAACGCGCGCGCCAGTTGGGTATGATGAATTCAACCTTTGTGAACGCGAGCGGTTGGCCTGTGATCGGGCACCGCATGTCGATGGAAGACCTTGGTATTTTGACCAATCGCCTAATCACAGATTTCCCGACGTTCTATCCGCTTTTCGCTGAAACCGAATTTCCCTTTGACGGGCGTGTCCCTTCGAATTCAACCAACCGCAATCCTGTTTTAACTTTGGGGCTGGGGGCTGATGGCCTCAAAACCGGTCATACCGAAGAGGCAGGTTACGGCCTAGTTGGGTCCGCCACACAAGGGGATCGGCGGATCATTTGGGTGATCACAGGGCTTGATACCCGCGAAGCGCGCCGCGAAGAATCCATCAAGATTATCAACTGGGCATTTCGCCAGTTCGCGCAAACAGAGGTCGCAAAGGCGGGGTCACGCATCGCCAGCGCAGATGTCTGGATGGGCGATGCGCCCACCGTGGGCCTGACTGTCGCAGAGGATTTATCGTTGCTGGTGCCTGTCCTGAACCAAGAAGACGTGATCGCCGAAGTCATCTTCAATGGTCCGATTGAGGCGCCTATTGCCGCAGGCCAGCAACTCGGAGAACTTGTGGTCAAGTTTGATGACCTGCCCGAGAAACGTATTCCGCTGATTGCCGAAAGCGATGTGGCACGGGGCGGTTTTGTAACCCGCATACGCACAGCGGGTTTTGTGCTGTGGCAGAAATTCGGACCTGTCATTGGGGCCGAAGCGCCGGAAGGCGCATGAGCAAGCCGCGCTTTATTACCTTTGAGGGTATCGATGGGTCCGGTAAATCGACCCAGTCGCGCCGCTTTGCCGACCATCTTAAGGGGCAGGGGGCGGATGTCGTTTTGACCCGCGAGCCGGGCGGCAGTCCGGGGGCCGAAGAAATTCGCCAACTTGTCCTGACGGGCGATCCAGATCGCTGGTCGCCAGAAACAGAGATTTTGCTGTTCACGGCCTCGCGCCGTGATCATTTGGAAAAAACTATTGAGCCCGCTTTGGCCGCAGGCAAGACAGTAATTTCCGACCGTTTCGCTGACAGCACCCGCGTCTATCAAGGTGCGACACGCGGGGATCTGCGCAGCATGGTGGATAGCCTGCACACATTGATGATCGGGCGCGAACCTGACCTGACCTTCATCATCGACATGGACCCGGCCACCGCATTGGCGCGCGGACTGGCGCGCAAATCCGGCGAAGACCGGTTCGAGGATTTTGGACTGGGCTTTCAAGAAACGCTGCGCCACGGCTTTCTGGCCTTGGCCCACGCGAACCCTGAACGCTGCGTGCTGATCGACGGCAACCGCACCCCCGAACAGATAGCCACCGAAATTGCAGCGCACGCATGAGCGATGATGACATCCCGGAACCGGACCGGATTGCAGGTGCGCCGCATCCGCGCGAAACCCAAACGTTGTTCGGGCAAGCCAAGGCAGAGGCTGATTTCCTAGAAGCCTTTACCGCAGGACGCATGCATTCCGGATGGCTGATCACTGGACCACGCGGTGTCGGCAAGGCGACGCTGGCATGGAAAATCGCAACATTTTTACTGGCAGACGAAGGGGTTGGCTTGTTTGGTGACCCCAGTTTGGCCGTTGATCCTGACCATCCCGACGCCCGTTTGATCAAAGCAGGCGCACATCCAAGATTGTCCCTGATCCGCCGTCCTTGGGACGAAAAAACTAAAAAACTAAAGTCAGAAATCACCGTGGACGCGGTTCGCAATCTCAAGAAGTTCTTTCACATGTCAGCGGCTGATGGCGGACGTCGGGTTGTCATCGTGGACGCGGCCGACGAGTTGAACCGCAATGCAGCCAATGCGATCCTCAAAGAGCTCGAAGAACCGCCAGTCGGCGCGACCATGCTTCTGATTGCGCATCAACCCTCGCGGCTTTTGCCGACGATCAGGTCACGATGTCGCGAACTGCGGTGCAACCGTTTGAACGCTGACGATTTGCAACAGGCGTTGGCCCAAGCCGGACACCCTTCGGATCAATCGCAAAGCCTTGCGACACTGGCAGGTGGATCAGCAGGTGATGCAATTCGTTTGCTGAACCATGACGGGCTGCCGCTTTATGCTGAATTGGTCAGGACGCTGGATGGCTTGCCACAGATTGACCGCCCTTCAGCCTTGCGGCTTGCAGATGCTTGCGCGGGGCGCGGGGCTGACGTGCGCTTTGGCCTGACGCTTGATCTGATCGACTTGTTTTTGTCACGCGCGGCAAGGGCAGGGTTGATGGGCGAACCGACCGCCCAAGGTGCGCCGAACGAGGCGCGCTTGCTGGCACGCATTTCCCCTGATGACCGTGCTGCACGGAGATGGGCGCAATTACAGCAAGATTTGACGGAACGGTCGCGGCATGGGCGCGCGGTGAACCTTGACCCTGCAGCCTTGATCCTTGATATGATTTTCAAAATAGAAGAAACGGCGCGCGCGACTGTCGCTGCCTGAAAGCTGCAAGATGACCCAATCCACAATCGTAGATAGCCATTGCCACCTTGATTTTGCGGACTTTGAAGCAGAGCGCGACGATGTCGTCGCGCGCGCTATCGCGGCGGGCGTTACGCGGATGGTCACGATCTGCACCAAGTTGAGGTTAGAGCCGCAAGTGCGCGCAATCGCAGAGAAATATCCTTCGGTCTACTATGCAGCAGGCAGTCACCCGATGAGCGTTGCAGATGAGCCGCTTGCTACGACCGATGCGTTGATCGCGATGTCGGCACACCCGAAATTTGTGGGCATCGGTGAAACGGGCTTGGATTATCACTACACGGCTGAAAGCGCCGATATTCAAAAACAGTCGCTACGGGTGCATATCGCGGCTGCACGCGAAACCAAGCTCCCGCTGATTATTCACGCGCGGGCGGCGGATGATGACATGACGCAGATCTTGCGCGACGAATACGCGAACGGGGCCTACTCTTGCGTGATGCATTGCTTTTCCAGCAGCGCGGCATTGGGCAAGGCAGCGCTTGATCTGGGATTCTACCTCTCTATGTCCGGCATTGCAGCATTCCCAAAAAGCCAAGAACTCCGCGATATTTTCGCGGGCGCGCCTGTGGACCGTATCCTTGTCGAAACCGACAGCCCGTACCTTGCTCCGCCCCCATTTAGGGGCCGCCGCAATGAACCGGCCTACACCGCCCACACCGCAAAGGTCGGGGCAGAGGTCTTTGGGCTTTCCTATGAAGACTTCGCCAAACAAACGACGACAAACTTTGACCGCCTGTTTTGGAAGGCCAAACCATGAGCGACACACTCAGCTTTCGTATCCTTGGATGCGGATCATCTGGTGGCGTGCCGCGTTTGGGTGGGCAATGGGGCGCGTGTGATCCCGCAAACCCCAAGAACATGCGGTTGCGTTGCTCGCTTTTGATCACACGGCAAAGCGGTGATAAACTTACCCGAGTTTTGATCGACACGACGCCAGATATGCGCAGTCAATTGCTGGCAGCAGAGGTCGGCACGCTGGATGCTGTGGTCTACACGCACGGCCACGCTGATCATGTGCACGGCATTGATGATCTGCGGATGATCGTCTTCAACATGCGTCAACGCTTGCAAGTTTGGGCGGATGGCGACACCAGCAACGACCTATTGGGGCGCTTCGGATATGCGTTTGTGCAGCCCAAAGGGTCTGCCTATCCACCGATTTGCGAGCTGAACGCCATCGAAGGCGATATCACAATCAGCGGTGAAGGTGGCGATATCACCCTTACCCCCTTCGAAGTGGAACACGGTCGCATCGACGCTTTGGGCTTTCGGATTGGTGATGTGGCCTATCTTCCTGATGTCTCGACGATCCCCGACACAGCATGGGAAGCGTTGCAAAACTTAGACATATGGATCGTCGACGCACTGCGACGCGAACCGCATCCAACCCATTCGCATTTAGCCAACACACTTGAATGGATCGTACGCGCGGCCCCACGCCAAGCGATCCTGACCAACATGCACAACGACCTCGATTATGCGGCGGTTGCCGCAGAAACACCTGATCATGTCCATCCTGCCTATGACGGTCTGACTTTGACCGTCACACTACCCTGATCTTCTTCCGAGCCTAAATATCCCCGCCGGAGGCATATAAGTCGCGGCATCGCCGCAACTGCCAAGGAATCCAAATATGGCTGCCCTCATTGACGTCATCTTGCCCGTCTTCTTGGTGATCGGCTTTGGTTATGTCGCCGTTTGGAAAGGGTATTTTGCCGACACTGCTGTTGATGGCCTGATGAAGTTCACCCAAAACTTCGCCATTCCTTGCCTGCTGTTTCGCGCAATTTCGACCCTCGATCTGGGCCAAAGCTTTGATCTGGCATTGCTGGCCAGCTATTACGCAGGTGCGTTGACCGGATTTACCGCAGGGCTTCTGGGCGCGCACTACCTATTTGGCCGCGACTGGGAAGACAGCGTCGCCATTGGCTTTTGCTGTCTTTTCTCAAATTCATTGTTGCTGGGTTTGCCGATCACCGAACGTGCGTATGGTCTTTCAGCGCTTGAAGCTAACTATGCGATTATCGCGATCCATTCGCCGTTCTGCTACGCGGTCGGAATCACCGCGATGGAGATCGCACGCAATCGGGGCGCGTCCGTGGCGGCCTTGCCGGGCAAGGTCCTTAAGGCGATGTTCAATAATGCGCTGATCCTTGGGATCACCTTGGGTTTCATCGTTAACCTCGGCGGTATTCCCATGCCGGCCGTTTTGACTGACGCAATTGATTTGATGGTTCAAGCAGCTTTGCCTGCAGCCTTGTTCGGTCTTGGCGGCGTGCTCTATCGCTACCGGCCCGAAGGGGACATGCGCACAATCATGTTTGTTGTGGCAATTTCACTGATCCTTCACCCCCTGATCGTTTGGGGGCTGGCTAAATCCAATGACCTTTCAGACGCAGCCCTACGTTCGGCGATTATGACGGCGGCGATGGCTCCGGGCATCAACGCCTATGTGTTTGCAAACATGTACGGCAAGGCGCGACGGGTCGCGGCTTCTGCCGTGTTGGTGGGAACAGGGTTATCGATCTTCACGGTCTGGATCTGGTTGGCGGTCTTGCCTTAAACGCCTTCGACCAAGACGATCATGCTATTGGAATTTTCTCGCCTGATCTGCGCAACCTCCTGATACTCTGGGGAATTATAAAGTGCTTTGGCACTCGCATAGTCCGGAAATTCAAAGATGACATGTCGGCCAAACGGGCCGCCTTCGACCTCCTCGGATGCGCCACCGCGCACAATTGGCATGCCGCCGAAAGCCGCAATAATCGGTGAAGCGCGGACAATATATTCTTGGTAGGCCTCTGCGTCAGAGACAGTGATATGACCGATGATGTACCCTTTAGGCATGGTTTGGGTTTCCTTGGCTGCTTTGGTTTGAGGTCAAATTGTCCGGCATCTGCGCCAACCACAAGTTTTACCTGCATTTTATTGGTCCAAAGTAATTCCAATGGCGTAAAGAGGACAGACCAACATCATGCAACTGATCGGTGAAAGCAATTAAGCAGCACCCGTTCAGCACGACCTTAATCACGGATGGAGCCCCCCAAGATGCGTTTGCTGACCCTCATTGTGATCGCGATCACTGCTTTCACGGCCTCGGTACAGGCGCAGCCGCGCGCGGCCTCCGTCGGTGTGCAAGCCGTTGAAATGCGCGCTTTGGCCGAAACCGTTCCGGTTTTCGCTGAAGTGATCACCGCACGCGATGGCAACATCGCCGGACGGGTTGCGGGCAACGTTGATCTAGTGGCCGTACTGGCAGGCACACGGGTTGCGGCTGGTGATCTTCTGGTCGAACTCAACGCTGAATTGTTGACGATCCAAGTTGCCCAATCCCAAGCACAATTGGCCGAAGCGCAAGCAGGCATCGATACTGCAAGCGCCCGTGTTGATCGCGCGAAAATTGCGCTGGACCGGATCGAAGCATTGCGTGGGGGCACCGCCTTTAGCCAAGGTCGTTTTGATGACACGCGCGCTGATTTCCTCGAAGCCGAAGCACTTTTTGCAGAAGCCCAAGCGCGCGCGAAAAGCGCCGAAGCCCGCGAAAATGAAGCCCAATACCAGCTAGCACGCAGTGAAATTCGCGCGCCGTTTTCTGGTGTGGTGCTTGAAGTATACACAATTCCCGGCGCCTTTATCCAAGCAGGCACACCCGTTGTGCGGCTTTTGGACACCGATGCGTTTGAAGTGCAGGCCAACGTTCCGTCGCGCTACACGGCATTTCTGGAACCCGGTCAAATGGTGCAAGCCAGCACCGAAACTGGCGTCATGATGACGCTGGAATTGCGCGCAATCTTACCGGTTGAAGATCCGTCAACCCGCACCCGCGCTGTGCTTTTTACAGCGCCTGAACTGACGACAACGGGTGGTGCCGCTGTGGGCCAGTCGTTGAACGTGGACATCCCTGTGGGTGCGGCCCGCGATGTGTTGTCCGTGCCCAAGGATGCTTTGGTGCAGGCGCGTGGCGGCTGGACCGTCTTTGTTGCAGCAGAGGATCAGGCGCAGCCCCGCACTGTGACGCTGGGCGTGCCACTAGGCGACCGCTACGAAGTGCTGGATGGCCTTGCCCCCGGTGATCTTGTTGTCGTGCGCGGCAACGAACGCTTGCGGCCCGGTCAGGCAATTGCCCCTAACATGCTGGAGGCCAACTAATGGACTTCATTCGGTATTCAATTGAACGTCCTGTTGCCGTAATTGCGGCGGTCTTGATGGCCGTACTTTTTGGTATTTTGGCGCTGACCCAAATCCCAATCCAATTGGCCCCTGACGTGCGCAAACCCATCGTCGTGATTTCAACCAGCTGGCCCGGTGCCGCACCTTCAGAGGTTGAACGCGAAATCGTCAACCCGCAGGAAGAAACCTTGCGCGGGCTGGACGGGCTAGAGATTATGACGTCCCGCTCGCGCAGTGGTCAGGCCGAAGTCACGCTTGAATTCGCGATCGGCACCGACATGACCCAGTCATTGTTGTTGGTATCAAACCGCCTTGACCGCGTGGGCGGGTATCCTGCCGAAGCAAACGAGCCGACATTGAACACATCAGGTGCAGATGACAGCCCGATTGCTTGGGTGTTGATCACCGCTGCCGAAGGGAACACAACCTCTATCCCGTCATACGGTGACTTCCTTGAAGACATCGTCAAAGACCGCGTTGAACGCATTGCTGGGGTCGCTGCCGTGAATGTGTTTGGCGGCGTCGGCCAAGAGCTTCAGGTCGTTGTGGACCCACAACGGTTGTCACGTTTCGGTCTG
>CBDTVI010000077.1:0-9597 GCA_965364065.1 uncultured Yoonia sp.
CTGGTCGCGATGACCTTCAAATAATTCGCAAAACTCGACAAGTTGATGGCATCCGTTGATGCGACCACTGCCATGGAAAAGAGGGACGAAGATACCTCAATCAAGGATGTCATCGCACATCGGGCGCATTGGATTGACCTCTTTCTTGGATGGTACGCCGATGGGCTGGCTGGAAAGAACGTCTATTTCCCCGCCGAAGGGTACAAATGGAACGATCTGAAACGCTATAATGCGGACCTGCGGGCGCGTCAGGCGGATTTGGGCTGGCCCGATGCGGTGGCGTTGTTACGCACCAATAATGCCGCACTGTTGGCGTTCATCGCAGGTAATTCAGATGCCGATCTTTATGGCGGTCCGATGCAGGGCGCCAACAATGCGTGGACCCCTGGTCGGTGGGCCGAGGCGGCAGGCCCCAGCCATTTCCGGTCTGCTGCGAAATACCTGCGAAGCTGCCTAAAATAGCACCGCCATTCGATTGATTTTCGTCAATCTTGCGCACTGACAAGTGGCGCAAGCTGTCTGCGATACAGCAACCGGAGGAGACACCCCTTGGAACTTGATACCCGTAGACAGCAAATCGCAGACCGCATCGCAGAATTGACTGCCAACATGCAGCGGATCGAGGATGATCTTGATCAACCGTTGACTGCGCATCTTGGGGATCAGGCGATTGATCTTGAGGACGACGAAGTGCTGCAAGGCATCGGACACGCCAACCAACAAGAGGTCAGATTGCTGAATGATGCCCTGAAACGGATCGCTGACGGCAACTATGGCACCTGCCTCAAATGCGGCGATCCAATCTCGGACGCCCGTCTTGATGCAGTGCCGCATGCCATGATTTGCCGAAATTGTGCTGCCCCGAATTGATCTTGGTCAATACACGCGTATCGATCTTTATATATTTTGTTTTTGCAATATGTGGCAATCAGAAAGGTTCCCCCAATGACATATCCTCTTCACATGACCACCACCCCGCATGTCTCGGCGTTCTTTGACGAGGCCACAAATACGATCAGCTATATCGTCTCCGAACCGGACGGCGATCACTGTGCGATTATCGATAGCGTGCTGGACATCGACTATGCCGCGGGTCGCATCACCTATGACAGTGCAGATGCACTGATCGCCGAAATTGAACGCCGTGGCCTGACCCTTGATTGGATCATCGAAACCCACGTGCATGCCGATCACCTGAGTGCGGCTCCGTATATTCAAGAAAAACTGGGCGGTAAGATCGGCGTGGGCGACCAGATCACGGTCGTGCAGGAAACTTTTGGTAAGGTCTTTAACGCAGGTACCGAGTTCCAGCGCGATGGTTCGCAATTTGATGCGCTATTTAAGGACGGTGACACCTACCAGATAGGCAATATGCAAGCCTTTGCCATTGCCACGCCCGGACACACACCCGCCTGCATGGTGCATGTGATTGGCGATGCCTGTTTTGTGGGCGATACGCTGTTTATGCCTGATGGCGGTTCCGCGCGTGCCGATTTCCCCGGCGGAGACGCGGGCATGCTTTATGACAGTATCCAAAAGGTGCTGGCCCTGCCCGACGACATGCGTCTGTTCATGTGTCACGACTACGGCCCCGATGGTCGCGACATCAAATGGGAAACTACGGTCGCCGAAGAAAGGGCGCATAATATCCACGTTGGCGGCGACAAAACCCGCGAGGATTTCATCAAATTCCGCACCGCGCGCGATGCCACGCTAGGCATGCCCAAGCTGATCATCCCATCGCTGCAAGTGAACATGCGCGCCGGCGAAGTGCCAACAGACAAAGACGGCAATGAAGTGCTTCGCGTACCGCTGAACGTGCTGTGAGAGGAGGCGATAATGGATATCAAAAAGCTGAAGATTGACCTTTCGGTCACGCCCCAAGTCACAATAGAAGATCTTCCCGCGATCAAGGAAAAAGGGTTTCGGTCGATCATCTGCAACCGTCCCGATGGTGAAGGTGCGGATCAACCCACGTTCAAGGAAATCGAGGCAGCGGCCACGAAACTGGGCCTAAACATGGCCTACCAGCCGATTATGATGGGCAAAGTCGGTGATGCCGACGCTGATGAATTTGCCAAACTGATGACAGAACTGCCCGGTCCTGTGCTGGCGTATTGCCGCACAGGCACACGGTCGGCAACGCTTTGGTCCCTGACGCAGGCTCAGACCTTAACTACCGCTGATATCCTAAGTGCAACCAAGGCTGCGGGCTATGACATGGCAGGAGTTGTGCGCCGCATCGTGAACGGTGGCAAGACCCCGACTGACACGGGCGACGCCCACTTTGATGTGGTTGTCGTGGGCGGCGGTGCGGCCGGTGTCGCCGTCGCGGCCAGCCTGAAAACACGCAAATCCAGCCTGAATATCGCAATCATCGACCCAGCCGAGGTCCACTATTACCAACCCGGCTGGACAATGGTTGGCGGCGGTATTTTTGACGCACAAGACACCGTGCGCACAATGGGCAGCCTGATCCCCAAAGGCGTGCATTGGATTAAATCAGCCGTCGCCGCGTTTGAACCCAAGGACGACGCCGTCATTCTGGATGGCTGCCGCGTCGTGAAATACGACCGCCTGATCGTGTGTCCAGGGCTAAAGCTGGATTGGAATAAGGTCGAAGGATTGGTGGACACGCTGGGCAAGAACGGTGTGACGTCAAACTACCGCTACGATCTGGCCCCCTACACGTGGGAATTAGTGAACGGCATGAAGGAAGGTCGCGCGATCTTTACCCAGCCACCGATGCCAATCAAATGCGCCGGTGCGCCGCAAAAGGCGATGTATCTTTCAGGTGACGCGTGGTTCCGGCGCGGGGTACTGAAAGACATTGATATCCACTTTAACAACGCCGGTGGCGTGCTGTTCGGGGTCAAAGACTACGTACCCGCGCTTGAGAAATACGTTGAAAAATACGGCGCTGACCTGAATTTCTTTCACAACCTTGTCGCGGTCGATGGGCCTGCCAAGAAAGCTTGGTTCGATGTGGCTAAACCGGACACACCGGTGGAGCGGGTCGAGATGGATTTTGATATGATGCATGTCTGCCCCCCACAATCGGCACCGGACTTTATCAAAGTTTCACCGCTTGCGGATGCCGCCGGTTGGGTCGATGTCGATCAAACCACTTTGCGCCATAAAACCTATGACAACATCTGGTCATTGGGTGATGTGATGAATGCGCCAAATGCCAAAACAGCCGCTGCCGCCCGTATGCAAGCACCCGTTGTGGCCGAAAACGTCGTGGCCGACATCCGTGGCCGCGCGCCTGTTGCGCAATACAACGGCTATGGGTCGTGCCCGCTGACAGTCGAACGCGGCAAGATCGTGCTCGCCGAATTCGGCTATGGCGGCACGCTGCTACCCAGCTTTCCGCGGTTCTTGATTGATGGCACCAAACCGTCGCGCATGGCGTGGTTGCTCAAAGAAAAGATCCTGCCCCCGATCTATTGGAGCGCGATGCTCAAGGGTCGTGAATGGATGGCAAAACCTGAAAAAATCAGCGCAGGCTAGGAACCCCAAGTGGCAAATAAACTCATCCGGTACGTGCCGGTCCTGACATGGGCGCGCGATTATGATCGGGCGGCTTTCAGCAATGACATGATGGCGGCGGTGATTGTGACGATCATGCTGATCCCGCAATCGCTCGCCTATGCGCTGCTGGCAGGTTTGCCCCCCGAGGCCGGATTATACGCGTCCATCGTGCCGATCATGCTTTATACCGTCTTTGGCACTAGCCGTGCGCTTGCGGTGGGACCGGTGGCCGTGGTGTCGTTGATGACGGCAGCGGCCTTGGGCAATATCGTGGAACAAGGGACCGCAGGCTATGCCGTTGCCGCCTTGTCACTGGCAGGGCTGTCGGGGGTGATGCTGCTGGGCTTGGGGCTGTTGCGCTTGGGCTTTTTGGCCAATTTCCTGTCACATCCGGTGATTTCGGGGTTTATCACCGCGTCGGGCCTGATTATCGCCGCCAGCCAGATGAAGCATATCTTCGGGATCGAGGCGCATGGCCACAACTTGTTGGATATCGTCATGTCACTGGCCGTGAACCTGCCAAATATCAATCTGCCCACAGCGATCATTGGCATCAGCGCCACGGCATTTCTGTTCTGGGTCCGCAAAGGGCTGAAACCCCTGCTACGCAAGATCGGTTTGGGTGCGACCGCCGCAGATGTCGCAACCAAGGCCGGACCTGTTGCCGCAGTTGTCGCCACAACCGCCGCCGTTTGGTATTTCGGGCTGGCGGAACATGGCGTGCAGATCGTGGGGGCCGTTCCGCAAAGCCTGCCACCTTTTACCCTGCCCTCGTTTTCGCCTGCGCTTTTGCAACAATTGTTCCTGCCCGCCGTGCTGATCTCGATTATCGGATTTGTGGAATCTATTTCCGTTGCGCAAACGCTGGCCGCCAAGAAACGGCAGCGCGTAGACCCCAACCAAGAATTGATCGGGCTGGGGGCGGCCAACATCGGGGCGGCATTCACGGGTGGTTTTCCTGTCACAGGTGGTTTTTCCCGCTCTGTCGTGAACTTTGATGCGGGCGCGCAAACACCGGCCGCAGGGGCGTTTACAGCCATCGGGCTGGCGATTGCCGCCGTGGCGCTGACGCCGCTGATTTACTTTCTACCCAAGGCGACGCTGGCCGCGACGATCATCGTGGCGGTCCTGAGCCTTGTTGATTTCAGCATCCTACGGCGCAGTTGGGCCTATGCCCGCGCCGATTTCATGGCCGTGCTGGTCACGATACTTGTGACGTTAACGGTTGGCGTCGAAGCAGGCGTGTCAGCGGGGGTTCTGCTGTCGATCCTTGTCCACCTTTATATCTCATCGCGCCCCCATATCGCAGAGGTCGGGTTGGTGCCCGGCACCGAACATTTCCGCAATATCCACCGCCATAAGGTACAGACAGACCCGCGCATCCTAACGCTGCGGCTGGACGAAAGCCTGTATTTCGCCAACGCGCGGTTTCTAGAGGACGTGATCCTTGCGCGCCTTGCTCATGATGAACTAATCGAACACGTCATCCTGCAATGCAGTGCGATCAACGAAATCGACCTCAGCGCGCTGGAAACGCTTGAGGCGATCAATGACCGGCTGCGCGACATGGACGTGACGCTGCACCTGTCCGAAGTCAAAGGCCCCGTCATGGACCGATTGCTGCACGGGCATTTTCTGGAACAACTGTCCGGTAAGGTTTACCTGACGCAATTTGAGGCTGCATGTGGCGCAGGGCTGAAACCGGATAAACCCAAAGCGGCAGACTAGCCTAGGGTCCATTCAGTCGTCCCTCACCTGACGCAAATTGCAAAACCTTAAAGCGGTGTTCCTTTGGTGCCACCTAACTTACCGGGGAATGCATCAAGGCCAATTTTGACGATCTTGCCAGTCTCATCTGTGTACTGCGTGTGGGCTTTTTCCAAAAACGCGAGCTGCGCTTTTTGCAGATCTTCCGGTGTCTTGCAGTGCAACAATTCCTGCTGGGTTTGCATGTCCTCTTTGATCCGGTCGGCCACAAAACTGACGATCTCGCTGTTGATTTCGGCGATAGCTTCGAACCAAGCCGCGCCCATCCAGTTCAACTGGCCAAGTCCGGCATCTTCAAACTGACGCATGACGTCCGCGCCAGCCGAAGCGGCATTTGCGTCTTTGTTCTTTGGTGATTTTGCCATGATCAATTCCTCCAAGCCGGTGACAATAGCGTAATTATAGGCGCGAAACCGACCGCAGGATTGATATCGGTCAAAGACTAACGCCCCTAAATGCCCGATTGCGGAGATATGAAAAATGATCTGATCTCTGGCTTGACCGCCGCGCAGGCTTTGGCGCTGCATGATGAACATGGCTGGAACGAATTGCCGCAAACCGCAGGCCCGTCGCCCGTGCGGATTTTGCTGCGTCAGTTTACCAACGTGCTGGTTGTGATCTTGATGATTGCGGCGGCGATCGCTTTTGTGGTGGGTGAACGGATTGATACAATCGCCATTGCGATTGTGATCTTGCTGAACGGCATCTTGGGTTTTGTGCAGGAATGGCGGGCCGAGAACGCTTTGCAATCCTTGCGCAATATGATGTCCCCGCAAGCCACCGTCCAGCGTGACGGACGACAGATGATTATCCCCGCGCGTGATTTGGTCCCAGGTGATTTGATCATCGTGGTCGCAGGGGACCGCGTGCCCGCAGATGCCGATGTGATCGAACAGACCTCACTTTATGCAGACGAAAGCGCGCTGACAGGCGAATCCATGCCTGTGGCCAAAGACGGTGAGGGCACCGCCCTGTTAACGGGCACAAATGTCGTCGAAGGGCGCGGTATGGGGCGGGTCACTGCAATTGGCACGCAGACCCGCTTTGGCCAGATCGCCGTGCTGACCGGATCAGTGACGCACCGCCAGACCCATCTGCAACGCCAATTGGGTCAGTTGGCCAAGCAATTGGGCATCGTGGCAATCGCCATTGCGGGTTTGATCATGGGTTTGGGCGTCTGGAGCGGCAGACCCGTCACTGAGATGTTCATGACCGGCATCTCGCTTGCGGTTGCAATGGTGCCAGAAGGCCTGCCTGCCGTAGTGACGATCACCATCGCCTTGGGGGCTGCGGCCCTCGTGCGGCAAAACGCGCTGACCCGCAGGTTGCAAGCGGTCGAAACACTTGGTGCGGCGTCGGTGATTTGTACCGACAAGACCGGCACCTTGACCGAAAACAAGATGACAGCGACCGAAATCTGGACACCGCAAGGCAGCTATAGCGTTTCTGGCACGGGCTATGATCCGTCCGGCCATATCGCGATGGGCGGGGGCAAGCGCCGCGCCTCGAACGATCCGGTATTGGGCGCGGTGCTTGAGGTTTGCGCCGGTTGCAATCACGCCAGCTTGCACCATCAGGGTGGCGAATGGACGATGATCGGCAGCCCGACCGAAGGCGCGCTGATCACCTTGGCCTACAAAGGCTGGGCCGCCCTGCCCGACCCACAGAACATCATCTCTGAGAAGCCCTTTAACAGCGACGCCAAGCGGATGAGCATCCTGCGCAGCACGCCCGATGGCCCCAAAACCCTGACCAAAGGCGCGCCGGAGCGTTTGCGTGATCTTTGCACCATGATTTCTGGCCCACGAGGCCCCGAGCCATTGACGGACGCCGGGCGCGCCATGATCGAGGCCGCATATACCGACATGGCCGCCAACGGGCACCGCGTGATCGCACTTGCCGCCAGCCCTGCCCCGGATGGTATCTTGCGCGAAGATGCGTTGGTGTTTCTGGGCCTCATCGGCATCATCGACCCGCCCCGCCCAGAGGTCGCAGCCGCCGTGGCGCAGGCCCACGCCGCTGGCACGCGGATCATTATGATCACCGGCGACAGCCCGGTCACCGCCAAAGCCATCGCGCTGGCCATCGGACTGGAACCGCAGATGGTGGTGACACACGACGCGCTTGTGGTCATGTCGGACACTGAACTGACCCATGTGCTTGACAGTGATGCGCTGATTGCGCGGGCTGAACCCGCAGACAAAATGCGCATCGTTGCTCTGTTGCAAGACAAAGGGCAAATCGTGGCAATGACGGGCGACGGTGTGAACGACGCACCCGCATTGGAACAGGCGGACGTCGGCATCGCAATGGGGATCAGGGGCACCGACGTCGCCAAAGACGCCGCCGATCTGGTGCTGCTGGACGATAACTTTGCCACCATCATCGCCGCAATCCGCGAAGGGCGGCGGCAGTTTGATAACCTGCGCAAATTTGTGCGCTATTTGTTGTCGTCCAACGCGGGCGAGGTCGTCGCGATCTTGTGCAACATCGTCATCGGCGGGCCGCTGATCTTTCTAGCCACGCAGATTCTTTGGATGAACCTGATCACCGACGGGCTGACGGCAGTGGCCTTGGGGTTGGAAAAGCCCGAGCCCGGACAAATGAAAGTCCCCCCGCGCCCCATGAATGCACCGATCCTTGGCTGGTCCGGCATGGCCACTATTGCCGTTTTTGGGTTGTATACTGGCCTGTCCAGCCTTTGGATTTTCTGGAGCCTGCTGCCCACCGACGTAACCCTTGCGCGCACAGCAGCCTTCACGGCCATGATCGTATTCGAGAAGTTCAGCGTCTTCGCGTTCAGATCTTTGCGCGCCCCTTGCAGCCGCATCGGCTGGACCAGCAATCCGTTCCTGTTGCTGGCGGTTGCCGTGACACTTGGGGCGCAAGTTGCGGCAGTCTATTGGGCCCCGCTGCAAACATTGCTACACACCACGGGGTTGGGATGGGCGCAATGGCAGATGATCGGGTTGTTCACGCTGCCGCTGATCATCCTTCCTGAACTTTTCAAAATGGTTCTGATGCAAAGGAAATCCAATGGCACTTGAACACGGGCACGGACCTGCTGAAATCGCCGCACGCCTTGACGCGCAGACCGACAGCGGGCGGTTGCGTGACGCGATCTTTGGCGGGATCGACGGCACGGTGACGACATTCGCCATTGTGGCAGGTGTGCAGGGTGCGGGGTTGTCAGCGGGCATCGTGATTGCCCTTGGTCTGGCGAATGTACTGGCGGACGGGTTCTCCATGGCGGCAGGCAACTATGCCGGCACCAAAGCCGTGGCGGATGATCGACGCAGGCTATGGGACGTCGAGGAACGCCATGTTCGCGAAAACCCGCGTGGCGAGCGTGACGAGCTGGAACAAATCCTTGCCCGCAAGGGGTTGCGTGGACAGGTCTTGCAAGACGCAACTACGATGATCTGTGAAGACAAAAAACAGTGGATCGCGCTGATGATGTCCGAAGAATACGGGCTGCCTCCGACTGATGCGCGCCCCATCCGTGCCGCTCTGGTGATCTTTGCGGCCTTTGTGGTTGCGGGGATGCTGCCGCTGATGCCCTATCTGATCGGCCTTACACCGGCGTTTTCATGGTCTATCGGGATTGCGGGGCTGACGTTCTTTGCGATTGGCACGATCAAATCGCGCTGGTCGCTAGCACCGTGGTGGCGGTCGGGATTAGAAACACTGTTGATCGGTGGTGTCGCCGCAGGGCTTGCCTTTGTGGTGGGGCGGATGTTTCATGTCTAGTGCATGCAGGCGGGAACAACAAAATGACGGATCAAAACCTTGATGCACTGATGCTGATGGCGCTTCTGGATGCCATTCCAGACGCGGTGCTGATGAGTGATGCAAACGGGACCATCACGCGTGCCAATCCGGCGGCGGGCACCCTTTTTGGCTACAACCCTGCGCAACTGATCGGCAAAAGTGTAAATATTCTGATGCCGCAGGCGCTGTCAGATCGGCATGACGGGTTCATGCAGCACTATCTGGAGACAGGCAACGCACGGATCATCGGGCGTGGACGGGCGGTCGAAGGGCTGCGGCGGGATGGGCAGACGTTTCCACTGCATCTGTCGATTGGACGGGCCGATCACGCTGGCAAGCCGCATTTTGTAGCGATCTTGCATGATCTCAGCGCGCGTATAGCCGCAGAACAAGCACTTGCGCGGTCCGCCCGCATTGATGCGATCGGGCAGATGACCGGCGGTATCAGTCACGATTTCAACAACATCTTGACAGTCGTCATCGGAAATCTGGAACTCTTGCAAGGTCAATCAGACCACCCCGACA
>CBDTVI010000078.1:0-9505 GCA_965364065.1 uncultured Yoonia sp.
GGGACACCTGCGGAAATGCGGGTCGTAGATTTATATCGCCGCGACGGGGATAAGTTGGCGGAAAACTGGATTTTCATCGATATGCTGCATTTCTTGGCGATGCAGGGAAATGATGTGCTGGGGCGGATGCGCACCCTTTGATCTGACAGCGCATGTCGGCGCGGGCAGGATGCCTCCGGCGGAAGTTTGTTCGGGAAAAAGAAGGTGAAGTGGATCAGCCGACGTCGGTTTTGCCGCGCCTGTCGTGGCGTAGGTTCGCGTAAAGCACATGGTTGCGCCAGCGTCCGTTGATCTGCAGATAGCTTTGCGCAACGCCTTCGTACTTATAGCCGCACTGTTCAAGCAGCCGTCTTGAAGGCGTGTTTTCAGGAAGGCATCCCGCCTCGATCCGGCTTAGGTCGAGGCCGGTGAAAGCGTGGTGTACTACTGCCTCGATTGCTTCGCGCATGTAGCCTTGGCGGGCGAAATGCTCGCCCATCCAATAGCCTGTAATCCCCGATTGTGCAGGGCCGCGTTTAATGTGGTCCAAGGTGATCGCCCCGACCAACGCATCATCGCTGCGCCGGAAAATGAACAAGGGCATCGCCGTCCCGTTCGAGACCGATCTTTGCGCCCAATAGACGCGATTGGTGAACGCCTTGCGCGATAGGTGATCAGAGGCCCAAGTAGGTTCCCACGGTTTCAGGAACGCTTCGCTGTCGCGGCGCAGTGTCGACCATGCACGAAAATCACTGTGCATTGGCAAACGCAGCGTTAGCCGTTCTGTCTCAATCCGGACCTTGCGTTTGGCCCTTAACATTATGCAGCCAGCCGTTCTTTCAGTGCGTCCAATGTTGGCGCAGCCTCAGCGGGACCATAAAGCGCCATGGCCGTGCCTGCCTGCCCTGCCATTTGCCCTGCAAAGTCTTTTACGTCACCCGTTGTGACATCATCAATTCGTTCGATTGTTTCATCAATCGACGGGATGCGGTTCCAGATCGACAAAAGCCGTGCCAGGCGTTCTGCGCGGTTGGACGGGCTTTCCAGCCCCATCAGCAACCCTGCTTTCATCTGCGACCGTGCGCGGGCCACTTCGGCGGCGGACATGTCATCAGCGGCGCGTTTCATCTCGTCGATGGTCACGTTGGCAAGCTCTTCAATTTGCTCAGCACTCGTGCCAGCATAGATGGTCGTCATGCCGCTGTCTTCATAGGCCCCTGCTTGGGCGAAGATCGTGTAGCACAACCCGCGGTTTTCACGAACCTCTTGGAACAGGCGCGACGACATACCGCCGCCCATCACATTGGCATAGATCTGTGCTGTGTAAATCGCCGGATCAAGGTAAGTGGGACCTTCAAGTGCCAGTGCAAAATGCACCTGCTCAAGGGCTTTGTTCTCGCGCCGTTCACCGCCACCGAATTTCGCAGGCTGCAGCAATTCAGGCGCGCGCGGAACAGCGGGCAAATGGCCGAACAGTGTCTCGGCCTCGCGGACAATCGCGTCGTGATCAATCGCACCGGCGGCCGACAGGATCATCTGGTTGGGGCCGTAATGTTCACCCACAAACCCTTGCAGATCATCGCGGTTGAAACTGCTGACCCGTTCTGTCGGACCAAGGATTGTACGGCCCAAAGCCTGATCAGGATAGGCCACTTCTTGCAGCCAATCGAAGATGATATCGTCTGGCGTATCAAGAGCCTGGCCGATTTCTTGCAAAATGACACCGCGCTCTACTTCGATCTCGGCGGGGTCAAAGACGGGGTTCAACAAGATGTCAGAGATGACATCAAGGCCAAGCGACACGTCATCTTCGAGGACGCGGGCATAAAAGGCGGTCATCTCGCGGCTGGTGTAAGCGTTGATATAGCCACCCACGTCTTCGATGCTTTCAGCGATTTGCAGCGCGCTGCGGGTTTTGGTACCTTTGAACGCCATATGCTCGAGAAAATGCGCAATGCCGTTTTGCTCAATCCGTTCGTGCCGCCCGCCTGCTTGCACCCAGATGCCGATACTGGCTGATTTCAGCCCCGGCATGTCCTCGGTGACGATGCGAAAGCCGTTGGACAGCGTGTGCAGTTGGATGGTCAATGGGCGATCCGTTCTTTGATGACGGCTTGGATTGCCGCAAGGTCGTTGGGCACGCGTGTAACGCGTTCTGGTCGGTCATATAGGTCTGCCATGCGTGGCGGAAGGGGGGCTGCAACACCAGAGGCCGCTTTCACAGCATCGGGGAATTTTGCGGGGTGTGCGGTTGCCAGCGTGACCATCGGCGTGGTGCCAAGGTGCGCTTCGGCGACGTGCACGCCGACCGCGGTGTGCGGGCACAGCAGCTCGCCGTGGCGCGCAAGGTAGGTTTTGATTGCTGCATGGGTTTCGTCCTCGGACGCGCGGCCTGATTTGAAAGTGTCTTTCAGCATCTGATACGCGCCTTGGCTGATCTGAAAGCCACCGTTCTTGAGGTCTTCCATCTGTCCTGCCACCGCAGCACCATCTCGGTCATAGGCATCAAACAGCGCGCGCTCGAAGTTTGAGCTAACCTGGATGTCCATTGACGGGCTGATTGTCGGGCTGACACCTTCTTTGGTGTAGGCGCCGGTTTGCAGCGTGCGGTGCAGGATATCATTTTTGTTTGTAGCGACGATCAGATCAGCAATCGGCAAGCCCATTTGCTTTGCGATATAGCCTGCAAAGATGTCGCCAAAATTGCCGGTGGGCACGGTAAAGCTGACTTCGCGGTGCGGCGCTCCCAGTGAGACAGCGGCCGTGAAATAATATACCACTTGCGCCAACACGCGGCCCCAGTTGATCGAATTTACGCCAGCCAGTTTCACATCCTCGCGGAAGGCGAAGTCGTTGAACATGTCTTTGACGGCAGCTTGGCAATCGTCAAAGTCGCCATCAACGGCGAGCGTATGCACATTGCTTTCGGTGGGCGTTGTCATCTGGCGACGCTGCACTTCGGACACGCGCCCATGCGGATACATGATAATCACATCAACGGCTTTGAGCCCGCGAAATGCCTCAATCGCGGCAGAGCCAGTGTCGCCGGATGTTGCCCCCACGATGGTGACGCGGTCGCCGGAACGTGACAGGGCCGCTTGGAACATTTGTCCAATCAACTGCATCGCAAAATCTTTGAATGCCAGCGTCGGCCCGTGGAAAAGTTCGAGCAGGTAGTGGTTGCTGTCAATCTGCACCAAAGGCGCACGGGCGGCATGGCCGAAACCTGCGTAGGCTTGCTTGATTAGCGTTTTGAATTCGGCATCGGTGAAAGTGTCGCCGATAAACGGGCGCATGACTTCGAACGCGACCTCTTCATAGGATTTTCCCGCCATTGCAGCGATCTGCGTGTGGGTCAGCGTTGGCACTTGTTCAGGGACATAAAGGCCGCCATCGCGGGCAAGGCCGGTCAGCATAGCCTCTTCGAAATTCAGGTCGGGTGCTGTGCCGCGGGTCGAGATGTACCGCATGATATTCAGGCGTCCTTTGGGCGTGTGGTGCGAAGTATCAGGTAAATGCTCATACTCGCCCAGACGAGCGCCAGCACGAACCATGTGGCCGCGTATTCGAAATGGTCGTTTTTGACAGTCGTTGTATTGACGGGCAAGGCGGTCAGCCGTGGGTCGGCTGGTGTTGTGCGGGTCGTGACGACCATCAACGGCAAAGTGTTCAATGCAGCAGACATCGTGTCCACATTGCGCGCAAACCAGATGTTCGCGGCAAGGTCAGGGTCAGGGGTTTGTGCATTTTGATCGTCAGGCCAGATCAGGGTGCCGTCGATCTGCATTTCAGCGATCAAAGGCAGCGCCGCTTTGTTGTTGATGGCAAGCAAGCCTTGGTCAACCAAGATCGCACCGAACGGTGTTTCGACCTTTGATATGACACGGTAGCCCGTCCCTGCCTCTGTGCCTGAGACCAAAACATGCAGTTCTTCGCCTGTGGTGGTGCCGGATAGCGTGACACGGGTGTATTCATCCACGGCCTCTGACACATCAGGGGTCAATTCTGCAGGGACTGCGGCCAAGCGGCTGTTGATCCCGACAAGGACCTCTTCTTTCCACGCCAAGCGTTCAACTTGCCACAAGCCAAGGCTGATCAACACGCCACAGCCAGCCAAACCAAGGACCAAAGGAAAGAGAATTTTACGCAGCATATTGCGCCTTTAAAGATAAAAACGCGCGAGATAGGTCCCGCGCGTTCAATTCAGGTAAGGTGGATCATGATCCACCGTACGGGATGCCTTCGACTTAGATGCCCCAGATGTAGACAGCAAAGAACAAGAACAGCCATACCACATCAACGAAGTGCCAGTACCAAGCGGCGGCTTCAAAGCCGACGTGACGCTCTGGCGTAAAGTGCCCTGCTCGTGCCCGCAAATAGCAGACAAACAAGAATATCGTACCGATGATCACGTGGAAGCCGTGGAAACCAGTTGCCATAAAGAAGTTCGAAAAGAACTTGTCGCCGCCAAAGGTCCAGTCTTGCTCGACCAACAGGTACCAATATTCATAGGCCTGTAGGCCCGTGAACAGCAAACCCAGCAATACAGCCAAAAGCAATCCGTGCTCTAGGTCTTTGCGGTTGTTTTCATGAACCAACGCATGGTGTGCCCAAGTGACCGCCATACCAGAGCAGAGCAACACAAGCGTGTTCATCAGCGGCAGGTGGAAAGCATCAACCTGATAGAATTCTGGCGCGATGTAGGTCGTGCCCGCATATTCGTTCATTGGGTAGATTGTGTGTTTGAAGAATGACCAGAACCAAGCGGCAAAGAACATAACTTCCGACATGATGAACATGATAAAGCCATAGCGCAGGCCAATCCGAACAACCGGCGTATGATCGCCTGAGTTGCTTTCGTGAACGACCTCTGACCACCAAGCGAACATGACGTAGAGGATTGCTGCCAGTCCCATCAAGAAGATGTATGGGCCGGACCCGTGCATCCAGATTGTCGCCCCGAAGAGCATGACAAAAGCACCCAAACCGCCCAGAAGCGGCCAGATGGATGGTGGCAGAATGTGATAATCGTGGTTCTTTGCATGCGCCATGTGGTGCGTTCCCTATCGGATGGTCTTTAGTTAGTTTCTATGCCGACTAGCGGCGTAGATGTCAAAGTTTCTGGTGCCAGAGATGCCTGGATTTCTTCTTCGGGCAAATCGATCTGGTAAAAGGTATAGCTGAGCGTGATCGTATGAACATACTTTCCTTCACGGTCATCGACGATTGCGGGGTCTACAAAAAAGCTGACCGGCATCATCACCGTTTCACCTGGCATCAGGATCTGTTCTGTAAAGCAGAAGCATTCGATTTTATCAAAGAACACGCCGGCTTCGTAGGGGGTCACGTTATAGGACGCCTGCCCTGCAACTGGCACATCCAGCGGGTTGTGCGCCTCATAGAAGGCCAGTGCGGTTTCGCCAATACGAATTTCCATTTCGCGGACTTCCGGCTTGAAGGTCCACGGCATGTCCCGCTCAAGAGAGGCATCGAATCGCACTTTGATTGTTTGCTCGAGAATCACGTCGCTGCCGGCCTCGGCCACGTTCGTTATGCCGCCAAAGCCTGTCACACGACAAAACCAGTCATAAAAAGGCACTGACGCCCAAGCCAATCCGCCCATCAGAAAAACAACTGACACTGTCTGTACGACAGTGCGCTGCGGTCCCTGCAAGTTCGGGAAAAGCTTCATTCGCTGGCACCCTCCTCTGGGAGGATTTGTGGTCGCGCCACGTGGTCAAATTTTTCGAATTGGGCAACATCACCCAATTGCAGCACTTTCACGACTGTAAGGCCAAAGATGATGGCAATAAGGCCAGCAAGCAAAAGACCGACGCCGTAGTTACGCCCTTTGCGGCGTTGGTGAATTTCGTGTTCAACCTGAAGGGTCATGCCCAACCTCCGATACCATAAAGCCGCAAGGCCGCTTCGATTAGCAATGCGCCGAAGTGGGCAAAGAGGTAATAAAGTGAAACTTTGAAAACCTTTATCTCAACCTTGTGCTTGTCCGCTTCGCAATCCGCATCGGTCCGTGTCCAGATATCATAGGCTCCTTTCAGGAACCATGCGTTCATAACAACCGCAACGGCCAGATAGACCGGCCCGCCGATGGACGTGAAACCCAAGCCGATCGCGACCGGCACTAACAGCAAAGTGTAGATAATCAGATGCTTGCGCGTTGCGTCCCGCCCATGCGTTTCAGTCAGCATTGGCACGCCTGCGCGGCCATAGTCAGACTTCACGAACAGTGCGAGCGCCCAGAAATGAGGGGGTGTCCACATGAAGATCAACGCGAACATTAGGATGCTTTCAATCTCAATGCTTCCCGTGGCCACAGCCCAGCCGATCATCGGAGGGAAGGCACCAGCGGCACCACCAATCACAATGTTCTGCGGTGTCGCACGCTTAAGCCACATTGAATAAACAACGGCATAAAAGAAGATCGTGAAGAACAGCAAGAACGCGGCAAGAAAATTCGTAGCCAACGCCAGCAAAATAACTGAAAAGCCTGAAAGTGCCAGACCTATGCCCAGCGCTTCACCCGGTTGAACGCGACCTGACGGAATAGGACGACCTACGGTGCGTTTCATGAGGGCGTCGATATCTGCGTCCCACCACATGTTCAGCGCACCAGAAGCACCAGCACCCACCGCGATACATAAGATCGCAACAAAGCCGATGAACGGATGAACCGGCACAGGCGATACCAGCAAGCCGACAAGCCCAGTAAAGACAACGAGCGACATCACACGTGGCTTCAGCAGGGCGAAGTAGTCGCCCATGTTGGCCTCGTAGGATCTGTCTGTCGCGCTGATATCACTCATAGCTGACCTTGAAAAAAGTAAGTTGGGACCCATCCCGCATGGGTGGGCTAAGGGTAAGGTGGGCCTAGACCCACCTTACGTTTTTAGGACGTGCCGCCGGCCTCGGCCAACCAAGCGTCATATGTCTCTTGGCTGACGACCTTAACGGTGATCGGCATGTAAGCGTGGTCTTTGCCGCAAAGCTCTGAACACTGGCCAAAATAGATGCCTTCACGCTCTGCTGCGAACCAAAGTTCGGCCAAACGGCCAGGAACTGCGTCTTGCTTCACACCAAATGCTGGGATGGTCCAAGAGTGAATGACGTCCGCACCAGTGACTTGCATCACAACAGTCGCGCCGATTGGAACAACGACAGATGTGTCTGTTGCCAAAAGGTATTCCGCTTGGGTGTAGCCAAATTCTTCAAGGTCTTCGCGGGCCAGCATATAGCTGTCGAACTCAACACCGTGATCTACATACTCGTAGCCCCAGTACCACTGGTACCCGGTCACCTTGATCGTAATGTCAGCTTCTGGAATTTCTTGTTGCTTGAACAACACCGGCAAGGAAAACGCGCCGATGAAGACAAGGATCACAACCGGCACAATGGTCCATGCAATCTCTAGCGGAGAGTTATGCGTGAACGTCGCAGGCACTGGCTGCCGCTTTTCATTATAACGGATGCAAACCCAAGCAAGCAGACCCGTCACAAACAATGTGATGACGGTGATAATCACCAGCAGCATATTGTCGAGCCAGACCACATCGCGCGCCAATTCGGTCGCGGCTGGTTGAAAGCCCATGGCACCATTGATTGGCTTACCAACAATCTCAAGTTCCTGATTCACTTCTTGCGCAACCGCAGAAGTTCCCGCCATCACAAAACCGGCTGTGGTCCAAAGTGAGGCTGCAAAAGTGTTCAAACGCATATCATACCCAATCTTCGTGGCGCTTATTCGCGCGTAGCTTTGGATGTTCCGCGCGGGCTACGGGCGGAATCCCATTGTATTCAAGTGACCGTGTCCCATATCCTGATGAACAACTCAAGAACTGCTATTGCGTCAAACGGACGCTTCTGCCGAAAACTTTGCCTCACTCAAGGAAAACAGCATGTCCACAGATCCGTTCCGCCCGTTCGAGACCAATCTTGATCTCGACACCGCACTTGCCCTTCTGCAAGAGGCCACGGCCGGGGCCGACGATGGCGAGTTATTCCTAGAGCGCCGCAAATCAGAGGTGATCTCATTCGATGATGGTCGAATCAAAACGGCTAGCTTTGATGCCTCCGAAGGGTTTGGGCTGCGTGCTGTGCGCGGTGAAACGGCCGGTTATGCACATTCCACTACAATCGATGAGCATGCCCTCAAACGTGCCGTAGCGACCGCGCGCCTTGCCGTCGGTGACGGAGGCGGCACGATGTCAGCCGCCCCCGCTGGCACGAACCAAAAGCTATATTCAGACGAAGACCCAATGTTGCAGGCCACTTTCCCAGCCAAAATCGACCTGCTGCGCGAAATTGACGCCTTTGCCCGCGCGCTTGATCCGCGTGTCGTCCAAGTTTCGGCCACAATCGCCGCATCACATCAAGAAGTCCTGATTCTGCGCCCCGAAGGCACTTTGGTCACTGACACCCGCCCGATGTCGCGCCTGAACATTAGCGTCATCGTCGAAGAAAACGGCAAACGTGAAAGCGGTGGCATGGGTGGTGGAGGCCGCGCGGGACTAATCGGTTTGATCGGCCGCGACAATTGGGAACCAGTAACCCGCGAGGCCTTGCGCATCGCGCTTGTGAACCTCGATGCCGAACCTGCCCCTGCTGGTGTGATGGACGTTGTGCTTGGCCCTGGCTGGCCCGGAATTTTGCTGCACGAGGCGATCGGGCATGGCTTAGAGGGTGATTTTAATCGCAAGGGATCAAGCGCATTTTCTGGTCTGATGGGCCAGCAGATTGCCGCAAAAGGTGTAACCATATTGGACGATGGCACGATCCCTGATCGTCGCGGATCAATCACAGTCGATGATGAAGGCACGCCCAGCGCCAAAAATACGCTGATCGAGGATGGTGTGCTGGTCGGCTATATGCAGGACCGCCAGAATGCCCGTCTTATGGGGGTTGCGCCGACAGGCAATGGTCGCCGCGAAAGCTATGCTCATGCGCCGATGCCGCGTATGACGAACACATATATGCTGGCAGGTGATACGGCCCCCGAAGCTTTGGTCGCGGACCTGAAAGACGGAATTTACGCGGTTGGATTTGGTGGGGGTCAGGTCGATATTACGAACGGCAAGTTCGTATTTTCCTGCACCGAAGCTTACCGCGTCAAAAATGGTGTTGTCGGCGCCCCTGTTAAGGGCGCCACCTTGATTGGTGATGGGGCAACTGCGCTGAAGCAAATTCGCGGGATTGGCAATGATCTCGCACTTGATCCCGGCATTGGAAACTGCGGCAAGGCAGGTCAGTGGGTGCCGGTTGGTGTCGGCCAACCCAGCCTTATGATTGGCGGGCTCACCGTGGGCGGTGCTGCGGCCTAAGCACACCGCCTTGGCAAAAGTTCTTCCGCTCAAATTTCCGTCTATTTATTCACCACTCATTAACTCTGAGCGCCTAACAGTCGGGGGGCAATATGGCGGAGCTGGATGAATGGCTGGACGACAATACTCTTTCGATTCCCCCCCCCTCCTACCCACCACGGAAGAGGATATGGTCAACCGGCTTCGCCTAT
>CBDTVI010000079.1:0-9481 GCA_965364065.1 uncultured Yoonia sp.
ACAACCTTTTGCAGGGCTTCGATGCCTGCCTCGGCTTGCTTCATGCGCTTGGCGCCCTCAAACTGGAACGGCTTGGTGACAACACCAACAGTCAGAACGCCCAGTTCACGCGCGGCTTGTGCGATGATTGGTGCAGCGCCGGTACCCGTACCACCGCCCATACCAGCAGTGATAAAGCACATGTGTGCGCCTGCCAGATGATCGACGATCTGTTCGATGCTTTCTTCGGCAGCGGCGGCACCAACGGTTGCCCGTGCGCCTGCCCCCAAACCTTCAGTTACTTTCAAACCCATCTGGATTTTCGCACCAGCGCGCGACTGCTGCAGTGCTTGTGCATCCGTGTTGGCCACAACGAAATCTGTACCATCAAGCTCTTGCTCGATCATGTTGTTAACAGCGTTGCCACCTGCGCCGCCGACACCAAATACAGTGATCCGTGGTTTCAGTTCATCGTGCCCCGGAAGGGAAAGATTCAAAGTCATAATTCGATCCGCCTGTTTTTTTATTTGCCCGTGCCCCCGGGCGTTTACTGCTTATTACTGTCTACAATAACCAAGTGGTGCCGAAAGGTCACGACAAAAACACAAAATTGCCACCAAATCTGGACAAAAACCTTTCCTTAACCGCCGGATTTCGACGGATTGGCAAGATGTTGCGCATTACCAGTTGTCTTTGAACCATTTTACCGCCCGTTTGAGCGACCTTGCGGGGTAGCGATCGGCGGGAATTTCAAAATCCCACCATTCATCTTGTGGATTCGCAGCAAAAAGCGTCAGCCCGACGGCGCTCGAGAACGCCGGACCGATTGCGGCCTGTGGCAAACCCTGCACCCGTAATGGGCGCCCCAAACGAACTTGCTGTCCTAGAATTTTACTGGCCAACCCATCAAGACCCGGAATTTGACTGCCCCCGCCCGTCAGCACAATTTGCTGTCCGGGCAGATGTTCAAACCCAGCCGCATCCAGACGTGCGCGGACCTCTTCCAAGATTTCCTCAACACGCGGACGCATAATGCCGATCAACTCAGCGCGACTTACTGTGCGGCGGTCATGTTCCCAATCGCCAGTGTCGCCACCGATCTCGATCATTTCGCGATCATCCATGCCAGTTGCGACAACGCCGCCGTAGAATGTTTTGATACGTTCGGCAGTTGCCGCTGGAATTTGTAGACCCATCGAAATGTCAGAGGTCACATGTTCCCCGCCCATACGTACGCTGTCAGCATAGATCATGTGCTTTTTCATAAAGACTGAAATGCCAGTGGAGCCGCCACCAAGGTCGATGCAAGCAGCGCCCAACTCTTGCTCGTCTTCAACAAGCGAGGACATGCCAGAAACGTAGGCCGATGATGCGAGCCCCGCCAATTCCAGATCGCACCGCTTAATGCAGTAGAACAGGTTTTGGATCGCCGTCGCGTCAACCGTCAACATGTGCATATCTGTCGTCAGTGTATTGCCGATTTGACCGCGTGGATCACCAAGACCAGAGCGGTGATCCAGTGCAAAGTTCACAGGCTGCGCGTGCAGCACTTCGCGGTCAGCCCCGTAGTCAGGCACTTCACATGACGCCATGACTTGGCTGATATCTTGTTCGCTGACCATACCGCCAGCCACATCAAGCGCGCCGTCCAAACCGTAGGACCGTGGACGCGCACCTGACAGACATGCAATGACGTGATCAACACGTACATTCGCCATCTTTTGTGCCGCCTGCACTGCCGTCCGAATAGCACGTTCAGTTTCTTGCATCGCATCGATTTCACCAAAACGCACACCGCGCGAACGGGTAGTTGCGGCACCAATAACCCGAAACTGGGATTGTCCTGCAAGCGATCCGACACCATCCACACTGCGGAATTTTTCAGGCCCGTCAAAGCGCAAGACAAGGCAAGCAATCTTGGATGTGCCCACATCCAAAATGGCAACCACACCACGCTGCATCGCTGCTTTTCGCATTTGCCGCATTGCGCGCTGGCTGTCGTATAGATCGCCCATCAGTTGCCTACCCCGTTTATGTCAATTGTTGTGTTGCCGCGGCGCAGTGCTGCAGCCGCTTCTTCATTCATCCGTAGTGTTGGTCTGTTCTCGTTGCGCATATCGACGACGGCAACATCGCGGCTCAACATATCTTGCGCGGCGTTCAGCGCGATCACGCGGTCCAACGCACCGACGGCCCCACTGCTGGGTAAAAATATGCGTTGATCGCGGTCCAACACCATATCCCAACGACGTTCGCCCATGCGCACAAGTCCGCGTACCCGTGCGATCAGTGGGCCTGCCGCATCAAAGAGTTCAAGCGCCTCTGCGATATTATCTTCCGCCCCGTCGCCCGCAATCAGCGGCAATTCGAGGCGATCTGCCCGTGCTGAAATCTGGCCTGACAGCACACCATCCGCATCAATCAAGCGGAGCGTGCCCACGTCCCGCCAAATTGCCACCGGCACACGCGGGGTCAAACGCACCTCAAGTGCGCCTGCCTGACCAACACGAACGCTGGCAGATTTTATCTGATCAAGGGCTTCGATATTTGCGCGCATCACCTCAAGATCAAGATCGAAAGACGAGACCGGAAATGCATCAGGCAAAAGCGCCACGACATCCGTCATGGCACTTGCGTCAGCGCCAGTGACATTCATTGCTTGGATCATGAATTGGGGACGCTGCTGGAATGTCTGCTTGGTGTCCGCGATCGTCTCGACAAACTGTGCGCGGTTCTCAGGCTGAATGTACCAAGACCCAGCAATCGCTGCGATCAGCAAGATCGGCACGCCAATACGCACTGCACCACGAAATCCGGGCGTCAGCATCAGGCGCTGAAAACGATACCCCAAACGTGAGGGCGCCGGATCACGCGGTGCAGCTGCGGGGGATGCGCGGCGCGTTAGCGATCGCATGATGCGTCCTCCACCATCCAACCGCAAAGCTGCGGAAATGTTATGCCCACATGTGCGGCTTGTTCTGGCGTCAGTGACGTTGGTGTCATGCCGGGCTGGGTATTTGTCTCTAGCAAAATTAGCCCATCAAGGCCGCGTGCCTCGTCCCAGCGAAAATCGGTACGGCTGATCCCGCGGCATCCCAACGCATCATGCGCGCGCACAGCATAATCCATGCAGGCGTCAAAGATGTCTTGTGGAATATCTGCAGGCAAAACATGGCGTGATCCACCTGGTGCGTATTTCGCATGATAGTCGTACCAGCCGTCTGTGATAATGTCGGTCACCGTCAAAGCGCGATCACCCATTACCGTCGTCGTCAGTTCGCGACCCGGCGCAAACGCCTCGACCATCACTTCGGCAGGCATGTCATCAGCCAGTTGCGGCGGACCATTTGCGTCTTCGGCGACAATATAGATACCGACGCTAGAGCCTTCGTTGTATGGCTTCACGACATAGGGCGGACGCATAACATGGGCTTTGCGCACATCGTCTGCGGACGCCAGAATACTATCCACAACTGGCAAACCCACCTTGCGGTAGACATCTTTGGTGCGCTGCTTATCCAACGTCAACGCAGAGGCCAAAATACCCGAATGTGTGTAAGGAACCTGCAACCATTCCAAGATACCTTGAACGGCGCCATCTTCGCCCCAGCGTCCATGCAGTGCATTGAATACAGCGTCAGGAGCAATTTCGATCAGGCGTGCAGCAACGTCAGGTCCAGCGTCGACCTCTACCACGTCATATCCTGCGTCCCGTAAAGCTGTCGCACACTCACGACCCGAGCTTAGCGATACCTCACGCTCTGCTGATGGGCCGCCCATGAGGACAACAACTTTCGGGTTTGTCCTGCTCGACATACCCTACCGCCTTAATCGCGGGCCTTTAGCGACCCGTCATTTGTGTGATCCACGTTTTGGATCGTGACCATTTTGGCCTTTATTCTGTCGTGCCTTTGTCCAACCGGACACCGACCCGCATAATTTCCCAGTGTAGCGTAATTCCTTGCGAATCGTAAACCTTTTTCCGCACCGCTTCGCCTAAATCCTCTAGCTCAGCTGCGGTCGCCCCGCCTGCATTGGTCAAGAAATTGGAATGCTTGGTATTCATCACGGCCCCGCCCAGTGTGGCCCCGCGCATGCCTGCATCATCAATTACTTTCCACGCTTTTAGATCGTGCACATCATCGGCTTGTCCCGTAGACGAAAAACCCGCTGGATTGCGGAATGTCGAACCCGCTGTGCGGTCCTTGGTTGGCTGCGTCTCATCACGCTTGGCAAGTTGATCGGTCATGCGGTGTTGCAAAACCTCTGCAGCCTCTTGGGGTGGTGCAAAGCGGGCAGAAACGATCACCGCACCGTCAGGTAGGCTGCTTTGACGGTAAGCAAGCTGCAAAGCACCGGGCGTAATTTCCGCAATAGAACCATCGCGGTAGACGACCGTGATACTTGTCAGAACATCAGCGACATAAGTGCCGTAGCAGCCCGCATTCATCCGCACTGCGCCACCAATCGTTCCGGGGATCGTGCGTAGAAAAGTCAGGTCCAGTCCTGCATCGGCCGCTTTTCGCGCGACATGGGCATCAAGTGCGGCCGTGCCCGCGACCACATGATCACCTGAAATCTCGATGCTATTAAACCCACGCCCCAAACGGATCACAACGCCGCTGATACCGCCATCGCGCACGATCAGGTTGCTTCCCACTCCCATTGGAAAGACGGGGATCGCGGGATCAAGGGCTGCCAGAAACGCAGACAGATCATCAATATCGGCGGGCTGAAACAGCACCTCTGCTGGGCCACCGACCCGCATCCACGTCAGATCGGCCAGCGCCCGCCCTGGCGTAAGCGTGCCACGCACAGTTGGAAGCTCAAGCATCTGTCACCATTATTTTCATGCGCGCCCTAAACCTCACTGTCGTCGCGTCTGCGCAAAAGCCAGCCAAGCAACCCCCCAGAGACGCTGCCTAACAGTGCGGGCACACAAACGAGCATCGCCGCACCAATCGCAAATACCGGATCAATGCCGAAGGGGCGACCGCTCGCATAGATGAAAATCACAAGCGTCGCACCTATGACCGAAGTAATAGTCAGCGCCAGACCAGATTGCCCTGTCCGCATCAACCGCGTCAGCAGCAAAAACGGGAGCATCGCGCAGGTTAGCATTGCGCCGAAAACCATGATTTGTATCATTTATTGTCCTTGCGTGTTCTTTGCACGATCCAGCGCCACAGAAAATAAACCGGCCAGCGCAAAACAAGGCCACCCACGATCAGGCCGAACAGCCCCATCAAAATGCCATGCTGCCACACAATCCAAATCAAAAGCGGCGCACCAATTGCGATCAGGACATATGCCCTCCGCCAATGGTTATCATTGGAGGGCACTGCGGCCATCACAAAAGCCAGAACGACCCACAAGCCAATTGCGAGGAACGGGTCCACTACGTGTTAAGGCGATCCGGCAACCGGTTCGCCCATGTGCTAATTGTACCGGCCCCAAGGCAAACAACCATATCGCCCGGCTTGGCTTGTTCGCGCACAAGTCGTTCCAGATCATCCTCTGATTCAACGGCACGTGCGTGCCTGTGCCCATGTCGGATCAAACCCGCAACCAAATCCGTGTGGTTGGCACCTGGGATCGGATCCTCGCCCGCGCCAAAGACTTCGGAGATACCCACGACATCAGCGTCATTAAAGCATGCGCAAAATTCATCAAAGTGGTGTGACAAACGCGAATAACGGTGCGGCTGGTGAACTGCGATGACACGGCCTTCGGTGGCTTGACGTGCCGCTTTTAGAACGGCTGCGATCTCAACAGGGTGGTGGCCGTAGTCGTCAATGATAGTCACGCCGTTCACTTCGCCCACTTTGGTAAAGCGGCGGTTGACCCCTTTGAACCCTTTAAGGGCGGCGCGAATTTCGTCTTTTTTCATACCCAAATGCCGCGCCACAGCCACGGCCGACAGCGCGTTCGAGACATTGTGGTCCCCGGGCATTGGTAACTCGCAGCCTTCGATCACCCCGTCTTCGGCCTGCAAGCCTATGTCAAAATGCGCGATTCCTGCTTTGTAATGTAGGTTCAGCGCGCGAATATCGGCCTGTGCGTTAAAGCCATAAGTCACGACGCGGCGGTCGGTGATCTTACCCACCAGCGACTGCACGTCAGGATCATCGGTGCAGCATACGGCCAAACCGTAAAACGGAATGTTCGACACAAAATCATAAAAACCCTGATGCAGCGCCTCTTCGGTGCCCCAATGATCCATATGCTCTGGATCGATATTTGTGACAATCGCGATGGTCGCAGGCAAGCGGTTGAACGTACCGTCGCTCTCATCTGCCTCGACCACCATCCATTCGCCCTGCCCCATCCGCGCGTTCGAGCCATAAGCGTGAATGATGCCACCATTGATAACCGTGGGGTCAATGCCGCCTTCGTCAAGCAAGGCCGCAACCATCGTCGTCGTTGTGGTTTTTCCGTGCGTACCCGCGACTGCGACATTAGATTTAAGCCGCATCAATTCCGCCAGCATCTCTGCACGGCGCACGACAGGCAGGCCGCTGGCGCGGGCTGCATCTAGCTCCGGATTGCCGGACTTAATTGCCGAAGAAATAACAATGACCTCTGCACCTTCAAGGTTTTCAGCCTTCTGGCCTTCAAAGATCGTCGCGCCCAGCTTCTTCAAACGATCTGTAATGTTGGATGATTTGAGATCAGAGCCTTGCACCGTATACCCGTGGTTTAGCAAAACCTCGGCTATGCCAGACATCCCGATCCCGCCGATCCCCACAAAATGGATAGGGCCAATATCAAGGGGCAGTTTTGTTGCAGATTTCATCAAAAGGGTCCGTTCATCATTTCTTGGCCTTTTGAGCCAACTCTTCAACCAGCGCGACCAACCGCTCTGTCGCATCGGGCACGCCGCACGCTGTGGCCGCTTGGGACATTTTTAGCATACCTGCGCCGTCGGACAAAAGTGCTGTCAATTTCTCGGTCAGGGGGGCGACGTCAAACGCGGTTTCGGTCATGATTTCGGCACCGCCCGCTTCGACCAATTGGCGTGCATTTGCAGTCTGCTCGTCGCGGATAGCACCGCCGTATGGCACCCAGATCGCAGGCCGTCCAATGACACTGACATCTGCCACTGTTGACGCACCAGACCGCGAGATCACAAGCTGTGCATCCGTCATGCGGCGCGGCACATCATCAAAGAATGTCTGAACATCGGCTTTGATCAGCTCGCTATCGTAGAAAGCAGCTACCCGCTCTAGGTCTTCGGGGCGCGCTTGATGAGACACCCGAATATTGCGGCGAATATGCTCTGGTAGGGCAGCAATCGCAGGGGGGACGATATCGGACATAATCCGCGCGCCTTGCGAACCGCCCATCACAAGCACTGACATCGGATAGTCACCGGGTGGGATATAGGGCGAACCTGCCTGCTCCAGTATAGCTGCGCGCACGGGGTTTCCTGTGTGCACACCAACGATCTGACCTGGTAATTCCGTGGGCCATGTCCCGCAAGCAATCTGATCGACACGCTTGGCGAACAGTTGGTTCACACGGCCCAGCACGCCGTTTTGCTCGTGGATCATGCGCGGAATGCGCAATGCCCAAGCTGCCGCCATTGCCGGAATGGCAGGATATCCGCCAAAGCCCACAACCACATCGGGGCGATCACGGAACATGCGCCATTTGGCGGCCCCAATGCCTCCGACAATGCGAAACGGCACCATCATTTTTTGGGCAATGCCGCCGCGCGCAAACGTGGCGCTGCCGACGACGTTCACTTCAACGGCGTCCGGAAACCCGGATGTGTAACGCGCACCGCGTGCGTCAGTGGACAGTTTCACACGCCAACCTTTGGCCAACATCGCCTCGGCCAAGGCTTGGGCGGGGAACATATGCCCGCCAGTTCCGCCTGCCGCAATAATCAAAAGTGGTGCGGTCATCGGTTCGCCCTGCGCAGCAAGATATCACCCATAGCACCTTGTGGACGGCTGCGGGTAAACGCCAAGAGCATGCCAATAGCGATGCCGCCAGCAATCAAAGACGATCCGCCGTAAGACACGAACGGCAACGTCATGCCCTTGGCAGGCAATAGTCGCACAGCGACACCCATGTTAATCATCGCCTGCACACCAAAGATGCAAACCAACCCGGTGCCTGCAAGCCGAATGAAGACATCGCGTTCTTTCATCAAGCGCAGCAAAGAGCGAACAACAATCACTGCATAAAGCGCGATAATAACCAACACACAGATCAATCCATATTCTTCAGCGGCAACCGCAATAATGAAATCCGTATGCGCATCAGGCAGCGACCATTTTACTTGGCCCTCGCCGACGCCAACCCCAAAGAAGCCGCCTTCGCGGATCGCGTTTGTCGCGTAGCCAAGCTGCGTTGTGGGATCAAGATCAGGCGACAAGAACCCATCGATGCGGCGCGCAAAATGCTCTGAATTTGCATAGGCAAAGGATCCGCCCAAAACGACCAAACCCGCCAGCACGATCAACACGGTCATTGGCGCGCCTGCCACGAAATACATCACACCCCAAGAAAACAAGATCAGCGCGGCCTGCCCAAAGTCAGGCTGCATCGCCAACATCAAGACGATCATAACTGTTAAAACAAAGGAATACGTCTTACCGGGTGGCCCACCCAGTTGCTGCGATGCGGCCAGCAACCAAGCGGCCATCACAACAAATCCGGGCTTTAAGAATTCCGCGGGTTGCACGGACGCAAACCCCAGCGAATACCAACGGGTCGCACCTTTTCCAAAGTCTGTCCCGAACACCGGCAAGAATGCCAAAGCAACAAATGCAGCCAAAAATCCTAGGACGGCCAAACGGCGCACCAGTGTTGGCGACATCATCGAGACGGCAAACATCACGATCATCGCCATGCCGCCAAAGATCGCCTGACGGATTACATAATGAAAAGGCTCTAGCCCGTTTTTCGCCGCCAGCGGGGGCGAGGACGCAAGCCCAAGCAACAACCCGATCGCAAATAGGATCAGAATGCAGGACATCGTCCATTTATCAATTGTCCGCCACCAACGTGGAAGAACCGGGTCACCGGATCGAACCGGAACCGTACCATAGACCATTTCCGTCATGGATCACCGCCATACTGCCTCAATCGCCCGTTTTCCGGGTCTGATGACACCCTAACGGGCAATCGCGCGCGATTCTACATAAAACACCAAGCTCCACTTCTTATTTCTAGATAAACTTCCGCCGGAGGCATCTTTCAAAAGCACAAAACTTGCGGCATATGCCGCAGTATGAAGATAGAAACTCTGATCATTGGCGCAGGTGCTGCTGGCATGATGTGCGCGGCCCATGCGGGACCAGACGTGCTGGTCATCGATCACGCAAAGGCGCCGGGTGAAAAGATCAGGATTTCTGGCGGCGGGCGCTGCAATTTCACAAACATGCACACCAGCCCGCAAAACTTCATCAGCGGGAATAGTCACTTCTGCAAATCCGCGCTCAAGCGTTACACGCAATGGGATTTTATATCGCTGGTAGATGACTACGGC
>CBDTVI010000080.1:0-9406 GCA_965364065.1 uncultured Yoonia sp.
CGATTGAAGCAAGAATGCAGGCCGTGAACATATAAAGCCCCCAACCGGTTTCGACTCGGCCAATTCCGACGCCCTTTATCACTACAATATAGAGCGCAATCAAAAACACATCTGCCATCGCCAGCTTTCCGATCCAAGATAGAGCCGGTAAAGTCTTATCTTTCAACAAGTTAAAGTGAACTAGGGCAAGTCCAATCGTTTTAAGGTAGGGCGCAAAAAGCGCAAACGCAGTGACCAGCAAAGCAAGGGCGACGTCGCTGTCCCAAAGGGCTTGCATGCCAGAAATGACGCTGATTTCGCTTAGTCCGAAGATGGGCAAGAGGCCCGCGCGCATCAATGGCGCGAACCACGCAATGGGGAACAAAATCAGCAATGAAAGGTTAGCGATCCGCAGGATGTTCAGCATGCGCAGTCTATTTACCAAATGTCTTGCGGTGATAGCGGCCACCCAATTGCGTTAGGATTTCATAGCCAATTGTGCCTGCTGCTTGTGCCAGATCATCAACACCTTGGTGCGGTCCGATCAGGGTTAGTTTGCTTGGCGTATCAGGCAGGTCTGTGACATCAACAGTTAGCAAATCCATCGAGACACGCCCGACCAGTTTGCAAGGGATGTCGCCATGATAAAGCATCGCGCGATCTGATAAAATCCGTGTGATACCATCAGCATAGCCACCCGAAACAGTTGCAATGCGCGAAGGCCGCGTGGCTTGCCATGCGTTGGCATAGCCCACCACTTCGCCCTCGGCCACTTCGCGGATTTGCACGATGGGCAATTCCAGTTCCACGACAGGTGTTGCTTGTTCAAAGGGCCTGCCGCCATAAAGACCAATGCCAGGTCGGGTCAGATCGAAATGATATTCTGGCCCCAACAGAATCCCGCCTGTTGCAGCCAGAGAACGCGGCGCAGAAATGCCATCGGTCATCTTTTTGAACTGGTCGAGTTGGTACGGGTTCATCGGGTGATCAGGTTCATCCGCGCAAGCGAGATGCGACATCACAAGTTTTGGACGTTGCGCCAATGCGAGTTCCGCCACTGCGGCCCATTCCTGCATTTCCAGCCCCAAACGGTTCATGCCGGTATCAAGTTGAATGCCAAAAGGATGATCCGGAAGGGTCTCAAGATGCTGCGTCAACTGTTCTACAGAATTGAGCATGGGTGTGAGCCGTAGCTCACGGATCAAATCGGTGTCGCCCTTCATATGGCCGGAAAACACGCTGATTTCAGGTTTTGGGCCTAGTTCTTCGCGAATTGCGACTGCCTCTTCGGCGACGGCTACGAAAAACTGCCGCACACCTGCTTTGAACAATGCTTTGGCGACGTTTGCTGCACCAAGCCCGTAGCCGTCAGCTTTGACAACGGCTGCAGTCTTGCATTCTGTCATCCCGTCCAATGCGCGCCAATTGGCGACAACAGCGTCAAGGTCAATGATCAGGCGTCCAGTACTCATAACGACCTTTTGGCAGGGGCGGCTGCAACGGGCAAGTAAATTACACCGTCCACGCGAGCTAGCAGTCCATCTATAGTCGCAATGACCCGCCTGCTGGCTTTCTTGGTGCTAAGGGCAGTCACCTTGCCCGTTCAATGCTGCCACCACGGCAGTGGCACGGTCCAGCGGAATAGGATCGGTAATGGCAAATCCGCTGTTGATCGGCGCTTGCACTGTTATGGACTGCATCTGCTCGCCGCAGACAAAAAATGACACAGTCTGATTGATATGTGTCGTTGTGAACGCGGCAAATGATGCGGTCGCCGCTTCATTCATAGCAATGGCAATCTGGCGGGCATCAGGATCAGCCCCCATGAGGTCTGCACGGACATCAGCCGCTGGAAAACGTAGGTCTCCTAAAAATCCGGTGAACCTCACAACAGTGTCAGAGGTGGATTGTGCGGTAGCTGAACCAGCGACCATGCACAAAAGAAGAACGAATTTTTTGATGACATCTACCTTTCTAAAATTGCGTATCGTCGCCTTGCTGCCAGGGCTTTACCAAATTGCCAAATCGAGTGAATTCTGCTGTAAATGACAGCTCGATCATGCCGATTGGGCCGTGGCGTTGTTTGCCAACGATAACCTCTGCTTTGCCATGCAAGCTAGACATTTTTTCCTGCCAAGCGGCGATAGCTTCCATGTTGTTATCTTCGGGCTTTTCACGTTCGGTATAATATTCACCACGATACACAAACATAACAACATCGGCGTCCTGCTCAATCGAACCAGATTCGCGCAAGTCTGACAGTTGCGGGCGTTTATCTTCGCGCGATTCGACCTGACGTGACAGCTGGGACAGGGCGATCACTGGGATGTTCAGTTCCTTCGCGATGGCCTTAAGACCCATCGAGATTTCACCGATTTCCTGCACACGGTTGTCAGATGTGCCGCGCACCAATTGGAGATAGTCAACGATCAACACATCCAAACCATGCGTCCGTTTCAAGCGACGCGCCCGTGCGGCAAGCTGCGAGATAGGGATCGCGGCCGTATCATCAATATAGAGCGGGCAGGATTCCAGCTTTTTGGCGGCATCGACAAAACGACGGAATTCGGTCTCGGTCATGTCGCCTTGACGAATTTTATGAGACGAAATTTCCGAAGCTTCGGCCAGAATACGGCCCGCCAACTGTTCCGCGCTCATCTCGAGCGAAAAGAACCCGACAACGCCGCCATCAATTGCGCCCTCACTGCCATCTTGCATCGGACCTTTGCGGTAGGCTTTGGCAATGTTGTAGGCAATGTTCGTCGCAAGCGAGGTCTTTCCCATCGACGGCCGGCCCGCGATAATCAAAAGGTCGGACTTGTGCAAACCACCGAGCTTCTTGTCCATATCGATCAAACCGGTCGAAATACCAGCCAATCCGCCGTCGCGCTGATACGCGGTGTTCGCGACATTTACGGCCTCGGTCACTGCGGCAAGGAACGATTGAAAGCCCCGTTCTGACACGCCTTGTTCAGCCAATGAATAAAGCGCCTGTTCGGCCTCGACGATCTGTTCGCGCGGTTCGCTTTCAACGTCAACTTTGGCGGCTTTATCGGTGATGTCACGGCCAAGGCGGATCAACTCGCGCCGGGTCGCCAAATCATAGATCATCTGGGCATAGTCACGCGCGGCAAAGGCTGAAATCGCAGCACCTGCAAGGCGGGCAAGGTATGGCGGTCCGCCAAGTTCCTTTAGGCCCTCGTCATCTTCCATGAAGGCCTTGAGGGTCACAGGGCTTGCCAACATATTGCGGCCAATGCGCGAGGCGGCTGTTTCAAAAATACGGGCATGGACAGGGTCGTAGAAATGCTTGGGACCAATGATCGCGGCGACACGGTCAAAGATGTCATTATTGGTCAGGATCGCGCCCAAAAGCTGCTGCTCTGCCTCGATTGAATGGGGCATTGCGTCTGCTGTGGCGTCAGAAACGCCAGTCGCGTTAAAAGTGGTAATCTCGTTCATCTTGGTCCCTCAAACATCCCACACGACCCATAGCAGTAGGTCACCGATGATAGCCATCAGGATATCAACGGGGATAACCAGCGGGATAACCTTGTGGATAAAGGTATCCATTGATCATCCATACCATATTAGGTGGGATCACGCAAAACCCGCCCCACATACAGAGTTAACTTGTGATTCTCACAGTCACTTGTGCACAGAGCGGGGGATAAGTTTCTTTGCAGCCTACGCAGGCGCCCAGCCGGCAGGATCGTTCAGATATGCCTCTACGGCTGTAAGGGTCGCAGCATCGTATGCACCCCGCGCTTTGGCTTCGGCCAAGACGTCCCACCACGTGCATAGGTGGATCAACTGCACGCCATGTTCTGCCAAAGTCTCTTCGACACCATCGAAGATGCCATAGTAAAAGATAACGGCTGTTGCGCTGCAACTGGCACCTGTTTCACGGATCGCATCCACAAAGGACAGTTTTGATCCCCCATCGGTTGTCAGATCCTCGACCAGCAACACGCGCTGCCCTTCGGTCATAACACCTTCGATACGCGCATTGCGCCCGTAACCCTTTGGCTTTTTGCGCACATACGTCATCGGCAAGGCCAAACGTTCGGCGACCAGCGCACTAAACGGAATACCAGCAGTTTCACCGCCAGCGATGTTGTCAAACGCTTCGAACCCGGCTTCGCGCATGATTGAAACAGCCATGAAGTCCATCAAAGTCGCGCGGATACGTGGGAATGAAATCAGCTTACGGCAATCCACATATGTCGGGGCTTGCTTGCCAGAGGCATGGGTAAACGGCTCTGTCGCGTTAAAATCTATCGCGCCAATCTCAATCAGCATGCCAGCTGTCAAACGGGCCATTTCTTCTTTTGTGGGGAATGAGGTGGGGATCATTTTGTTGGCCTATTGCTTCTTATTTCTAAATAAACTTCCGCCGGAGGCATCCGGCAGATGCTACTCCTCAACACGCCAGTGCAGGTCAAACCCAGGATCAAACACTGTCACAGGTCCGTCCGCCGTCTGAATGTGGCTTGGGTATTGCACGGGCGCGCCCTTGGTCAGCGTGATGGTCTTTGTATTCGCAGGCAGCCCATAGAACTGGGGGCCATTGAGCGACGCAAAGTTCTCGACCTTGCTGATGCGACCAGCGGCATCAAAGACTTCCGCCAAGCAAGACATCGTGTTGGGCGCTGTGAAAATACCCGCACATCCGCAGGCTTGCAGCTTTGCCGGATCGGTGTGGGGCGCGCTGTCGGTTCCAAGGAAAAAGCGTTTGTCGCCAGATACAGCAGCTTGAACCAATGCGATGCGGTGCGCCTCGCGTTTGGCCACCGGAAGGCAGTAAAAATGCGGCTTGATCCCACCCGCAAGGATATGATTGCGGTTGATAATCAGGTGATGGGTGGTGATCGTGGCGGCAAGGTTTTTGTTACTATCGCGCACGTAATCCACGGCGTCTTGGGTGGTCACATGCTCCATCACGATTTTCAGGTCGGGCACTTTTTTGCGCAGCGGCTTGAGGACACGATCAATAAACATTGCCTCGCGGTCAAAAATGTCGATGTCGTGGTCTGTGACTTCGCCGTGCACACAAAGCGGCATGCCGATCTCGGCCATCACCTCGAGCACGGCGCGGACCTTTTCAAAGTCCTTCACACCTGAGGCGGAATTTGTTGTGGCCCCGGCAGGATAAAGCTTCACTGCTGTCGCGATGCCTGCGGCATGGGCGGCGCGTACATCTTCGGGGTCGGTCGTTTCCGTAAGATAAAGCGTCATCAGCGGCGTGAAATCAGCGCCTTGGGGCAATGCATCCATGATCCGTGTGCGGTATGCGACAGCTTGCGCCGACGTCACAACAGGCGGCACGAGGTTGGGCATAATGATCGCGCGGGCGAAATGGCGGGCTGTTTCTGGCAGCACCGCTTGGAGCATTCCGCCGTCACGCAGGTGCAAATGCCAGTCGTCAGGGCGGCGGATTGTCAGGCTTGTTAATTGTCTATCAGGCATGTGGCCCGATTACACCGTTGTGGGCTTGGATGCCATAGGGCTTGTGATTGCCCTTGCAGTTTACCTGTCCTTTAAGGATGCTTGCGCCGTGGAACGCCCCACTTTTTAGGAGAAGTCATCATGCTGGGTTTTTTGGTTGCCGCCGTTGCAGGCTTTTTCACGCCGCAACTCGAAGGACCAGTCGCAGGTCCAGTTGTGAAGTTCCTTGAAGGCTATTTTACCATTGAGCCTCACGAGAAGAGCCTGATTGCCTTTATGGCCGCACTGATCGCTGCAGCAGTTGCCGCATCGTTGCTAGACAGCGGCACGGCCATTGGCGTGATCGCCGGCGCGATCTTGGGCTACTTTGGTGCACGGATTTATAAGCTGATTAAACGGGCCATCGACGCGCGCTCTAACGCTGACTAAGGCGTAGCAACCGCGCCATGCATTGACTGCATCGCGGGAATGCATCCTTGGCGGTTTCGCCCAAGCGTCAGAGGCATATCTATCAAGCAACGCATACATGCTTTGATAGGAGCGCCGATATGGCTTTTTATACCGAAACAATCGACAACCACCCTAAATCTTCGTTTGCCGCGCGCATTTGGCAAGGGCTTGGGCGTTTTTTCGCAAACTTGGCGAACGCACAGAACCGGACCAACGCCGTTGAGCGGATGCAGGACCTTAGCGATCATGATTTGGCAAAGATGGGTGTGCGCCGCGAAGACATCGTACGCCACGTCTACCGCGATATCTATTACGTTTAGTCGTTTTGATTAGCCTGCAGTTCTTCGAGTTTCATCTCGAAGAAACTGTTTTTGCCACGGTGTAGCATATAGCGGCAAATCACCTGCGCGAAGTCGTCGTGATTTTCCTTGATCAGGTGCTGGACCAACTTGCGGATGTAGACCTGATCATAGCGCCGCGCGCGCAAAAGCTGCGCAAATCGTTTGCTGTCTAGGTTGCGATCCATCGCCAGTTTGATCATCACATCGTGGATACCCATCCGGTCAAAGGAGCGGTCAAGCTGCGTACCGATAAGGGGGCAGGGCAGCATTGTCACATGCGGCTTGCGAAATAGGGCGGCATGGCCTGCGTCCAGGTGTTCGTAGGGGTCGTATGCAATGAAAACATGCTTTGCCGCATCGATCATCTCGGGGGCATAGCCATAGCGGGTCGTGAAATCCTTTTTGCGCGCTGATTTATAGCGCTTGTCCCACCCTGTCGTGCGCGCCTCAAGCGTTGCTTGTGGGCGCAGTGCGATAACCGACGCGCCGGGCGCTGCGACTGAAAAGGCTGCAGCGGCGTAAGCGGCACCGCCATCGCTTCCGTGGAACAGAACCTGTTGGAAGTCTTCAAAGAAGCCATCGTCAACCATGCGGTCGAAAAACGCATAAATTTCTGGATCGCGGAACCAGCTTTCGGTGTACGAAATAATCGCGAGATGCGACCAACCATCGTGGCGCGCATAGGCAAATCCGCGCGGTTCGGCGTCAAGGTTATAAGCCCGTACGCTTTCGGCATTTTCAAAGGTAACTATAAGGTTGTTGCCCGCTTCAAGAAAGCCGGCAAAGTGCCCACGGCCAAGCTGTTCAAAAAAGCCGAAATCATCACATACATCGTCGATCGCACCGATCCATGCATTTGAATCAAGGTCGGTCAGGCTCGTTTGAAAACTAAGTTGTCGATCTTCCATAACACTACTCCGCAACCCTAAACACGCTGGGCTGGTGCGACAGTTGTATCATGTATTTGAGGCAGAAGTAGGAATCATCCGCATGGGATTGTTGTTAAATACGGGCTAAAAGAACGCTTGTAGGCCTGTTTGTGCGCGTCCCAAGATCAATGCGTGCACATCATGGGTGCCTTCGTAGGTATTCACTGTTTCAAGATTCACCATGTGACGCATGATCTGAAAATCTTCACTGATTCCATTTCCACCGTGCATGTCCCGTGATGCCCGCGCAATATCGAGCGCCTTGCCGCAATTATTGCGTTTCATCAGGCTGATCATTTCAGGGGCCGCGCGGCCTTTTTCCATCAAGCGTCCCAACTGCAACGCGGATTGCGTGCCCAATGCAATCTCGGTCTGCATGTCGGCCAGCTTTTTCTGGAACAATTGTGTCTGGGCCAACGGCTTGCCGAATTGCCTGCGATCCAATCCGTATTGGCGCGCAGAATGCCAACAGGCCTCAGCTGCACCCATCACACCCCAAGCAATGCCATAGCGCGCACGGTTAAGGCAGCCAAACGGCCCTTTCAGGCCCTGCACACCGGGCAATATCGCGTCTTCGCTGACCGCGACGTTATCCATGACGATTTCGCCGGTGACGGATGCCCGCAAGCTTAGCTTGCCGCCGATCTTGGGGGCGGACAGGCCTTGCATACCCTTTTCAAGCACAAAGCCACGGATCTTGCCGCCGTGGGCTTCTGACTTTGCCCAGATCACAAAGACATCGGCAATTGGTGCGTTGCTGATCCACATTTTCGCGCCGTTCAGCACATAGCCATCAGCCGTCTTTTTTGCAGTTGTTTTCATGCCAGCCGGATCGCTACCTGCGTCAGGTTCGGTCAAGCCAAAGCAGCCGATCAACGTACCTGCGGCCAAACCGGGCAAGAATTTCTCGCGCTGGGTATCGCTGCCGTATGCATGGATCGGGTACATCACCAACGAAGACTGCACCGACATCATCGACCGGTAACCGCTATCGACACGTTCGATTTCGCGGGCGACCAGACCGTAGGTCACATAGCCCGCACCTAGACCGCCGTATTCTTCGGGGATGGTCAGGCCAAGCAAGCCTGCGTCACCCATCGCTTTGAAGATATCCGGATCGACGATTTCTTCACGGTAAGCATCAGTGACTTTGGGCTGCAGCGTTGTTTGCGCGAATACATTCGCCGCGTCGCGCAGCATACGTTCATCTTCGGTCAACTGATCCTCAAGCCTGAGCGGATCGGCCCAATCAAATGGTCCAAGATCAGGTCCGAAACCGATCGCTGAATTTGGTGAGGAATCATTCATGGCTGCATCTCCGCTGTCGTTGGGTGCAAACTAGGCCGTTGGCTTCTTGGGGGCAATGCGCGGACTTGCCTCGGGCGTAAATGTGACTTTGCGATGTTGGCGGGGCGCGGGGTGCGCTAGGTTGGAAGATGAAACATTCTGGATTGCTGCGATGACAACGTATCCCATCACCGACTTGCCGAAATGCGCGCTGGACTGGCACCGCGCAGGCAGGGGCGTGGCTATCGCGACTGTTGTGCAAACCTGGGGTTCAGCCCCGCGACCCACGGGCAGCCAGTTGGTGATCGACAGCGACGGCAACATGGAAGGATCAGTGTCTGGCGGATGTGTCGAAGGCGCTGTGACCCTGGAGGCGGTGGATGCGATTTTAGACGGCAAGGCCCGCTTGCTGGAATTTAGCGTCACGGATGACGATGCGTTTGCCGTAGGTCTTGCGTGTGGCGGCGAGATCAAGGTGCTGGTGGAACCCGTCGGCACCGCGATGCCTATAGCGATCCTTGCAGAACTGGTCGCACGGCGCGCAAAGGCAGAGCCGGTAGCGTATGTCACCGACCTGCGGCAGGGTGCCCCAATGTTGCAATCGACGTCCGCCTTTCCTGAGCGGTTTCGAATGGATCGCTCCGGTCTTCAGGATGATGGGCGCACCTTTGTGGGTATCCATAATCCACCATTACGGATGGCGATTATTGGGGCGGTTCATATCGCGCAGTACTTGGCCCCGATGGCGCGGGCTTGCGGCTATGCGCCCATTCTGATCGACCCACGTTCCGCGTTTGCATCGCAAGACCGATTCCCGGGCGAAATACTGGTTGATGCGTGGCCGGACGCCGCATTAGGGGCGCTTGCATTGGATGCGCGCACGGCAGTGGTCACGCTTTCGCATGACCCAAAGCTTGATGATCCGGCGGTGATCGCTGCTTTGCGATCTGATGTCTTCTATCTGGGCTGTTT
>CBDTVI010000081.1:0-9369 GCA_965364065.1 uncultured Yoonia sp.
CCGACCTGCTGCGCGAAATGGCCGCAAAGAACCAAGAGTTCTACAAGCGTTTCGGTCCTGCAGCGATTGCTGCCTAACAGTTTTCGGCGCATCCCTTGATTGGGGTGCGCCGCTACACGACCCTATCGCATCCAAACCGCGTGATATTACCACATGCTTTTTGCCGCACTATTTCAAAGCCTTACATATCGTAGTGCCTGCACCATGAACGGATGCGATCCGAGCTTATTATTATGAAAAATACTTAGCTAATATACTAAGTTTATAAAGGCCGCGCTTTGGTGAAACACTCAAGTTGCGCGCCGCAAGGCGATCACGGCACCAGATAAAACAATCAAAGCCATACCAAACATACCAAACGGCGGCACAGATTGCCCCCAAAGGTACCACGCCCAACCGCTCGCAAAAATCAAAAGGGAGTATTCATAGACAGCCACATGGCTGGCTTCCCCGATCTGATAGCCGCGAAAGATGCACATGATGCCAATCAACGCGCCCGCCGCCTGCACGACCATCCAAAACAACAACCGCGCATCCAGCGGCATCCAACCCCGTGTTGCAAACCCATCTGTGCCAGTACCAACAGACGGCAAAATCAGACACCCCACAGCCCCCATCACCGTCAGCACGACAAAGAAACCGGCACTGAGCGCAAGCGTTGCCTCGCCCTCACACCATGCGCGTGTTGCAACCGCACCAATCGCATAAAGCAGGCCAGCAAGGATCGGCAGGAACGCGACAAGATCGAGGTTCGCAGGATCAGGACGGATCACCATCAACGCCCCCACGAACCCAAGCAAGATCGCACTGATGTGAACCCGGTCTATCCGTTTGCCTTGAAATCCAGCAGCAATCAGGGCGACAAATAACGGTGCCGTAAATAACCCCGCCACAACAACGCCAATCGGCAGGATCGCGAGGCATCCAAAATAGATCAACATTGACGTCGCCTGAATGCTACTGCGCGCCAAAACCGCAAACGGGCGCTTGGGGCGGATCACGCCTAATCCAATTGCAGCAATGCCTCCCATGACGGCCAGCACCATAATCCCGCGCACAAGATGAAATTGCCACAATGAACTGTCCGCAGACACGTAAGCTACGAAGTTATCACTCAGGCCCAGCGTCGCCATACCGGCTAAGATTAGCAGGGCAGCTTGGCGTGGGGCAGTCGTCTGAGACATCAAATGGTCCTCGTGGCGCAGTTTATGACTTCCAAAGGCACCAACTTGTCGCAATACTCAACCCTCAATACGACGCAACACGCGGGAGGGCTGCATGGGCTGGATGCGAGATGAGACCGGACTAGGCAAGCGGGCTGCAAATTATGTGCCGCTTACGCCCTTGTCACACCTGCAACGCGCGGCGCTCGTTTTCGCCAAGCGCGAAGCTGTCGTCTATGGCAAGACGCGCCTGACGTATGCGAAATACTACCAGCGGGTCTCGCGGTTGGCCTCGGCACTGGCCAAAATAGGCGTACAGCCCGGTGATGTTGTAGCCACCATTCTTCCCAATGTCCCCGCACAGTCAGAGGCCGCATTCGGCGTGCCTGCGTGCGGTGCTGTTCTAAACACAATCAACACCCGTCTTGACGTGGACACAGTCGCCTTCATCTTCGACCACGGCGAAGCCAAGGTCGCCTTGGTCGACAGCCAGTTCATGCCGTTGGCCATTGCCGCGGTCGAACAGATGGAAGGCACGCCGCCAGTCATCATCGAAGTTCCCGACGATCAAGCCGGTGTGCATGCGATCACCGATCAACAACAATACGAAGACTTCCTCGCCCTTGGTGATCCAGAATTCGCATGGATCCTGCCCCAAGACGAATGGGAAAGCCTCGCTCTTAACTACACATCCGGCACGACAGGGCGGCCCAAAGGCGTGGTCTACCACCACCGTGGGGCCTACCTTATGACGATGGGCACACCGATCAGCTGGGAATTACCGCTGTTCATGCGGTATTTGCAAATCGTGCCACTTTTTCACTGCAACGGCTGGAACCACACATGGATGATGCCCGCTTTGGGTGGCACGGTCGTGTGCTGCCGCGATGTGTCAGCCAAAGCGATCTATGACGCGATTGGGCTTGAAGGCGTGACCCACTTCGGCGGCGCACCTATCGTGCTGAACCTGATCGTGAACGCCAAAGACGAAGACCGTCGCAGCTTTGACCACACCGTCGAGGTCTTCACCGCAGGCGCACCACCTGCCCCCGCAACGCTCGCTGCAATTGGCAAAATGGGCTTCAACGTCAAACAAGTCTACGGGCTGACAGAAACCTACGGGCATGTCACCGAATGCATCTGGGACGCCGATTGGGACGCGCTACCTAGCGACGAACAAGCCGCCATCAAAGCCCGCCAAGGCGTGGCGTTCCCGATGATGGAAGACGTCACAGTTGTGAACAAGAAGATGGGGCAAGTCACCCGTGATGGCGTAACTCAAGGCGAAATCGTAATGCGCGGCAACGCGGTTATGAAAGGTTATCTCAAAAACGCCGACGCAACGGATAAAGCCTTTGAAGGTGGATACTTCCACTCCGAAGACCTTGCCATTCAACACCCCGACGGGGCGATCCAAATCTCGGATCGGGCCAAGGACATCATCATTTCGGGTGGCGAAAACATCAGCTCGGTCGAAGTCGAAGGCGCGCTGATGCATCACGCAGCGGTCAACCTGTGCGCAGTCGTGGCAAAACCCGACGACAAATGGGGCGAAGTCCCCTGCGCCTTTGTTGAACTCAAAGATGGCGCACAAGCAACCGAGGCCGAAATCATCGCCTTTGCCCGCGAACGGCTGGCAGGCTTCAAATGCCCCAAACGGGTTGTGTTCCAAGAACTACCCAAAACCTCGACCGGCAAAATCCAGAAATTTGAACTGCGCAAATTCGCCAAAACAATCTGACGGCGGGGGGATATCTCCCCCCTCCCCACTTCTTTTTCCCATTTAAACTTCCCCCGGAGGGTCCCGGACGCGCATCAAAAGACCAGCCAACGGCGATCTTTCCCAGATGACAATCCAAACCCTTCCAGCTACCTTACGAAAAAAGGGCAGTTGGGCAGATGACAGCACTTGATCGATATGTGCGATTGGAAAGTGACGCGCTCTGGCGCGCCAGTCCAGACGCGCAACGACGCGATGTGACGATTGCATTCGGGGATGCAACATTGGTCATTACAGACAGCGCAGAGCGCCCGCTGGCGCATTGGTCACTTCCCGCGTTGATCCGGCAAAACACCTCTGACACACCAGCGATTTACGCACCTGACGAGGCCGCAAGCGAACTGCTGGAAATCAGCGACCCCATGATGATCGAGGCAATAGAAGAGGTCAGTAAAGCGCTTGCCAAATCGCGGCCACATCCGGGCAAGCTTCGGCATTGGCTGACCGGCGGCCTCATCGCGATCACCGTCTTGCTTGGGGTGTTTTGGTTGCCCAATGCTTTGACGCGGCAAACGCTGGCCGTCGTCCCGCTGCCCAAACGGATCGAGATCGGGACCGCGATGCTGGGTCATATGCAGGTTCAAACTGGCCAAGCTTGCCGGTCCAGCCGCGGAAGTGCCGCAGCCGCGCGCCTTGCCCAACGCCTATTTGGTCCAGAAACCAATGCCCAAATCATCATTGTGCCAAGCTTGGATCAAGCAGCACTCGCGCTGCCCGGTGGGCTTATTGTGGTGGATGCCGCGATCTTGCGGCTTTCGGACGATCCGGCAACCGCTGCAGGTTTTATCCTCGCCAGCCGCGCGGCGATCGCCCACGCAGACCCGCTTGAAAATCTGCTCACCCAAGAAGGGCTCGGGACCACGTTCAGGCTACTGACCACGGGCAGCATTCCTGATGCAATCCTCAATCAAAATGCACAAAATCTTGTGACCGCCCAAGCGCCTCGGCCCAATGCAGGGATTTTGCGCGACATGCTAGCCACCGCGCAAATCCCCCAAGGCCCTTACCGAGCCGCGTCAGACAGGCGAAGCGGGAACACGCCAGACCTTGGCACTGACCCGATGGAGGGTCGGCAGGTTCCGCTTATCCTCAATGACAGCGACTGGGTCACTTTACGCAATATTTGCAAAAGCTAAACGCTACTTGGTGCCAAACATCCGGTCGCCTGCATCGCCCAATCCCGGGACGATATAGCCCTGTTCATTGAGGTGGCTGTCAATCGCGGCGGTCACAATCGGCACATCAGGGTGCGCCTCTTTCATGCGCGCGATCCCTTCGGGTGCTGCCAAAAGACACAGAAAACGAATATTGGTCGCGCCCGCTTTTTTCAGCAGATCAATCGCCGCGACGGATGAATTGCCCGTCGCCAACATTGGATCGACCGCAATCACCAAACGGTCCTGCAATTCGGTCGGGACCTTGAAATAATACTGCACTGGCAGCAGCGTTTCTTCATCGCGGTACAGCCCGACAAAGCCCACTCGGGCCGACGGGATCAACTCTAACACACCATCCAGCAGACCGTTGCCAGCCCGCAAGATCGACACAAGCGCCAGCTTTTTGCCATCAATGACAGGCGCGTCCATCGGCTCCATCGGCGTTTCTATCTGGCGCGTTGTCATCGGTAGCCCGCGCGTGACCTCATAGGCCAGCAACTGGCTGATTTCGCGCAACAACTGCCGAAATACAGCCGTCGATGTATCCTTCTGGCGCATCAGCGTCAGCTTGTGCTGCACGAGTGGATGCGTGACGTGGGTGACGTGATCGTTCATTGTGCAGGCTCCAACCTTTTGGCCACGCGGGCGCGGGTGTCTTCATCGCAAAAGGCCGCAGCCAATGCTGTTTCATTCAGGGCGCGAAAATCATCAGCCTCCCACCCAAAGGTGCGGTTCAGCATTTCATATTCTGCGGTCATGGTGGTGTGAAAGAATGGCGGGTCATCGGTTGATACGGTTACTTTCACACCTGCATCACGCAGTTTAGTGATAGGGTGACTGGCCCAGTCTGCAACGGCTTTCAAAACCACGTTTGATCCCGGACAGACCTCTAGCACGATGTCTTTTTCGATAATTTCATCCAGCAGGCTGCGATCATCGATCGCGCCAATGCCGTGCCCAATGCGCGTCACACCCAGATCGTGGATCGTCTCGGCTACCATCGAAGGCCCGCCCCATTCGCCCGCATGACACGTCAGCGGCAAACCCGCCTCGCGCGCCATGTCAAAACTATAGCTATAATCGCTGGGACGTCCGGCCATTTCACCGCCCGCCATGCCGTAGCCAGTAATGAAATCACCAAAGGTTTCAGCCGCACATTTGGCGGCTGGCTTGCAAGCTTCTGGACCAAAATGGCGAATGCCAGTGACAATTCCCTTAAGGGTAATGCCGAACTTTGCTTCCGCTTCATCTGCGGCATCAACCATCGCAGCAAGGTAATCCTTCCAAGCCGCCAAATCACCTCCGCCGCAAAAGTCAGGCGACACAAACGTTTCCATATAGACCACACCATGCGCTGCGGTTTCTTCAAGCACAGCCATCGTCAGACGGCGGAAATCCTCAGGGCTTTGCAGCGTTGTGCAGGCAGCTTCGTAGACCTGCAGAAAATGATCAAAATCACGGAAAGCATACCCACCATTCGCGTCGAAAATCTTACTGATATCTAGCTTCTTTTCCGCTGCTAACCCGCGAATAAAGCTGGGTGGCGCACAGCCTTCCAGATGGGTGTGTAACTCAACTTTGGGAATGGATTGAAAACTCATAAGAAGCTCTTTCCTTGGCCTGCGTAAGGCACGTCTAGATGGTCCGCGATACTGGCCGCAACATCCGTAAAATTCAAATGGCCCAGCGCCTTGGCCCCGATCCCGTGCACCAGAACCGGCACCCGTTCGCGGGTGTGATCGGTGCCCGGCCACGTCGGGTCATTGCCATGATCGGCGCTGACGATCAACAGGTCACCGCTGCGCATTTTCGGCAATAGTACTGCGAGCGCGCGATCAAACCACTCCAGATGCTTTGCGTAGCCAGCAGGATCGCGCCTGTGCCCGTATTCGCTGTCAAACTCTACCAAATTGGCAAAGACGAACGATCCATCCTCGGCCTCATCCACCAGATCATTGATATGCACAATCAAGTCAACGTCACGCCCTTTGCGCAGATCATCAATTCCCCGCATCGAGAAAATATCACCAATCTTTCCAACAGCATAAACTGTCCGTCCCGCATCATGGACATAGTCGCAGATCGTCGGCGCGGGTGTGGCAATCGCAAAATCCTTGCGGTTGCCAGTGCGTTTAAAGTCACCCACGACACCGGTAAATGGCCGCGCGATCACACGGCCGACCTTCATGTCATGTAAAATCGGTGCGATATCTTTGCAGAGCTTTAACAGCCGTTCCAACCCGAATGCTTCTTCATGGGCCGCAATCTGCAAAACACTATCCGCAGAGGTATAACAAATTGGCCAGCCAGTTTTAAGATGCGCGGCACCCTCGTCCTCAATCACAACTGTGCCAGAGGCGTGACGATTGCCCAAAATCCCAGTCGTTCCAGCGGCAGCGCAAATCTGCGCGGTCAGTTCCGGTGGAAAAGCTGGGTCCGCGTCTGGAAACGTATGCCAATCCCAAGGTACTGGCACGCCCGCCAACTCCCAATGCCCCGAAGGCGTATCCTTGCCCTGCGAAATTTCGGTCGCAGCGCCCCATGCACCAGTCGGCACAACATCCAAACCAACCGCAGCCGTCCCAGAGGCCAGTTTGACCGCAGCCCCAAGGCCCAGCGCATCCATCGTCGGAACTTTCAGTCCAACAGCATCCGCAATATGGCCCAGCGTATTCGCACCCGTGTCTGGCAAAGTTCCGTTAAAAAATTGGTCCGCATCGGGTGCGCCACCAATCCCAACACTGTCAATCACGATCAAAAAAGCACGTGCCATCAGGTGATCCCTTCTATAATCAGTGGCCCTCGTGGGCGGTCATCGCCGATTGTGATCGCAGATTGCACGGCCATCGCGGCCTCAACTGCACTATCTTCATCAGCTGCATGCAACACGCAAAGCGGATCGCCACGGTTCACATGAGCACCCAAACCGACCATCTCGGCCAGACCCACGGATGGGTCAATCCGGTCGGTCTCAACACGGCGCCCGCCACCAAGTCCCACGACCACCAAACCCAGCGCTTCACCATCAATCGCGGCGATATAGCCCGCCTTCGGGGCGGTCACTTCACCCACCACGGGGGCCTTTGGCAAATGCGTGTGCCAGTCCTGCGCCATGTCAGGTGGGCCGCCAAGGGCTGCAATCATGTGGGCAAACCGCTCCATCGCCGCACCAGAGGTAATTGTGTCTTTCACACGCGCCGCCGCATCCTGCCCATGTTCGCCCTGCATCATCAAAAGCTGCGTACAAAGAGCCATGGTCAATTCATGCAAGCGCGGGGCAGCTGCCGTATTTCCCGACAGAACCTCCATACAAATCGCAACTTCAAGCGCGTTGCCAAGTGCCGGCGCCAGCGGTTCATTCATATCTGTGATCAACGCCATAGTAGGGCAGCCGGCCCCGTTGGCGGTGCTGACCAACGCCTTTGCCAAGGCTTTGGCATCCTCGTGCGTTTTCATAAACGCACCAGATCCGCATTTCACGTCCAGAATTAAACCACCCAAACCCGCGGCCAGCTTTTTGGACAAAATCGAAGCCGTGATTAAATCAATGCTTTCCACGGTCGCCGTCACATCACGGATTGCATAAAGGCGGCGATCGGCAGGGGCGATTTTGCCCGTGGCGCTGACAATCGCACAGCCCACCTCGCGGGTCAGCAGGCGCAATCGCTGCTCTGATACGTTAATGTCGACACCCGGGATCGCCTCAAGCTTATCGAGTGTGCCGCCGGTATGACCCAACCCGCGTCCTGAAATCATCGGCACATACACCCCGCAGGCAGCCAAAACAGGGGCAAGGATCAGCGACACACAGTCGCCAACGCCACCTGTCGAATGCTTGTCCAACACCGGGCCGGGCAAATCCCACTTAAGCACATCACCGCTATCACGCATGCCTTGGGTCAGCGCGACGCGACCTTCATCGCTTAGCCCGTTCAGCACCACCGCCATCGCGAATGCACCGGCTTGCGCGTCACTGACATCGCCCGACGCAAGACCCTGCGCGAACCAGCCCAATTCCGCGGCACTTGGCGTATGCTTGTCCCTGACGGAAGCTATGATCGCGCGAGCATCCACGTTAAACGCGGCTCATGTATTCAGCGTCAAAACTGCCCGGCAAAAGGGCAGCAACCGTCGTTTCATGCACAATACCGTCCAGAGTTGCCAAAATCACTTTGACATCTCCCGCAGCAAATTCCGCGATTTTCTGGCGGCATCCACCACAAGGACTGACGGGTTTGGGACTATCGGCAATCACGGCAATTTCGGCAATGGCCGTATCACCGCCCGCAATCATCGCGGCAATCGCACCCGCTTCGGCGCAAGTGCCTTCGGGATAAGCCACGTTTTCGACATTGCAGCCTTGATAAACCAGACCAGAACTGGCGCGCAGGGCCGCCCCCACTTTGAATTTTGAATATGGGGCATGGGCATTTTCGCGTACAAGACGGGCGCTATCGATCAGGGACATCATATACTCCAGGAATTGTCAGGATCAGAGTGTGACGGGACGGGACCGGATGCAAGACCTAGCAAGTCGTCACAAACACACCAGGCAAGGACACTTCAAGCAATTCCAGATCATCCGACGGTTCGGCATAGCGCGTTTGCATGCCGGGCGGTGTCACAAATGCATCGCCAGCCTCCAGCGGGTAAGGCGCTTTGCCTTCACCCTCTAGGATCATCGTCCCTGCCATCACAAAGGTGAAATGGATATCGGCATCATGGCTGGCCCAAATCGGCACGCCCTGCCCTTTGCGGATCACATTCACGCCTGCGACATCTTTGGTGTTGGTGGCAATCGTTGTATCGCGGGACACAAATCCGGGCAAACGCGCATCGCCCCACGTAGCCTTTGACACCTCGTTAAAGACGAACTTTTGCCCCTGCCATTCACGGTCAGGACGTAAATCAGGGGTAGGCAGTTTCATCACATGATCAATCTCGGTGACGTGTTCGGCAGGCACGCCAATCTCGATGACTTCGATCCCATCTGATGCCTCAAGCACGCGGTGCCGGATTTCAGGGGGTTGGATAAAACAATCGCCAGCCGTCAAACGAATAGGCGGGCCTTGGTCCTCGTAGACCACATCAACCCAGCCACGATAACAAAAGATCAGCTGAAACCCGACTTTGTGAAAATGCACCATATCCGGCACAGGGCCACCATCGGGAATGCGGATATGACTGGCAATGATCGACCCACCCAAACGGCTGGGGATCAAATCGCGATACTGCATGCCCGCGCGGCCAATCACCCAAGGGGCCTGAT
>CBDTVI010000082.1:0-9089 GCA_965364065.1 uncultured Yoonia sp.
GATTGGCCAGTTGCGCAGCAGCGTCGATGATATGCTAGTCGGTGCGCGTGCTGTCGACAAAGATCAGGCAGAAGTGCTTGAGGCATACCGCATGTTCGCTAATTCCAGCGGTTGGCTGCGCCGGATGGAGGCAGATGTCGGCAATGGCCTTTCTGCCGAAGCTGCCGTTGAAAAAGAACAATCGCTGGCGCGTGCGCGCTTGTCCAAAGCACCAGATGCATATTTGCGCGATCGGCTGCACGATCTGGACGATCTTTCGAACAGGTTGCTTCGTATCTTGACCGGCCAAGGCGCTGAAGCGCGCGCAGATATGCCCGACAACGCGATCCTTGTGGCCCGCAACATCGGGCCAGGTGAATTGCTGGAATATGGTAAGCAAATCAAGGGTATAGTCCTTGAAGAAGGTTCAGTGGGCAGCCACGCAACCATCGTTGCGCGTGCATGGGCAATCCCACTAATCATCAACGCCAAGGGTGTGACCCGCGAGGCGCTGAACGGCGATCCAATTTTGGTGGACGGCGAACAGGGCATTGCGCATTTGCGTCCCGATGAAACGGTTCATGCGGCATTCCGCGACAAAATCGCAATGCAAACCCGCGCCCAAGAACGCTATGCCTCGATCCGCGATCTGCCCGCGACATCAAAATGCGGCACAACGATTTCACTGCAAATGAATGCCGGCCTGATTGCAGATCTACCCTCGTTGGCAGGATCAGGCGCCGAAGGTGTGGGCCTATTCCGCACAGAACTACAGTTTCTTATCCGCAGCCAAATGCCCCGCCGTGGCGAGCTTTCAGCGCTTTATTCACGCGTTCTTAAGGCGGCAGACGGCAAGCGCGTGGCCTTCCGCACGCTTGATATCGGTTCCGACAAAGTCCTGCCCTATATGAAACCTAACGACGAACCCAACCCTGCAATGGGCTGGCGCGCGATCAGGGTTGGCTTGGACAAACCGGGTGTTTTACGCATGCAGTTACAAGCACTTTTGCGGGCCGCCAACGGTCAGCCCCTTGATGTGATGTTCCCGTTCATCACCCAAATCAGCGAGTTTCGCGCTGCCCGCGCCGAGATGGAAAAAGCCATCGCACGCGAAACAAAACTGGGGCATCCCCTGCCCAAAGCGCTGCAAGTCGGCGCGATGCTGGAAACACCATCGCTGGCATTCGCGCCCGATGTGTTCTTCGAAGAGGTTGATTTTATTTCTATCGGGGGCAATGATCTCAAACAGTTCTTTTTCGCCGCTGACCGCGAAAACGAACGTGTGCGCAAACGCTATGACACACTTGATGTCAGCTTTCTGTCGCTTCTCGAAATGATCATAAAGCGCTGTGCCGCATCCGGCACGCCGCTGTCATTTTGCGGCGAAGACGCTGGCCGCCCTGTTGAAGCGCTTTGCTTTGCAGCATTGGGATTGCGCACTTTGTCGATGCGTCCCGCATCAATCGGGCCCGTCAAACATCTGTTACGCCGTGTCGACCTGACCGAAGTGAAGGCAGTGATGGACGGGGCCATCGCAAACGGTGATCAATCGGTGCGCCGCGCGGTTGCCGATTGGCTTGTCTATCAGGTCTGAGGCAGCTTGGCGTCAGCCAGCACCTTGTGAAAATAATCGCTCACGGCGGTATCCCCGTGGAGGCGTGAAAGTTTCCGCAAACCAAAATGCACATGCGCCATCGCCACGTAATAATCGACAAATGCATAGTTCGTCCCTGCCCCGGCAGCCGCCCCTAAAATGGGAACTGCTTGGGTGGCAAGTTTTTGTGACAATACGGCGGCAAATTTTGGGGCCACTTTGCTAATCAAGCCATTTACGGCAGCACCTGACAGGCTTAACCGCGCGCCAATAAAGGCAGTATCAACACCGTCATCAGCGGTACCCGGACCACCTGCGCCGAAAACGGCCAAGCATTCCAGTCGCGTCGCTTCTGCATCAGGGTCTTCGCCGTGTTCAACGGCAACGTGATGGACAGCCCTAAAAATTACTGTCGTCGCAACAGGCAGTTCGGCAATGGATGTTGGCAGACCACCAAGTCCGCCCAATGCCCCCGAAAGTGTGCCCATAATTTTGTGAATACGGTCCGACCCGATGTTGCGCCCCATCCCTTTGCTGGATTTCTGCGCGGCATCATAGCTTTGGCGCAACGCGCTGCGTGCAAGCGCGTCGATCTGCCCACGCGTGCCTGCGGGCAGCAGCTTTAAACCGTCCTCGACCTGCCCGCCGACAAAATTTATCGCGGTCATTAAGACGCCATTGGCCTGCCTTTGCCGTGCAGCCAACGCTAGAATCTCGTCCTTGGCCGCTTGCGACAACGGCACAGGCGGCGCGGCAGGGTTTATTTCTTTCATCATTTTCACGTCATCATCCATAGTGGGTAAATGGGCATGCGCTTGTGGTTTTTCAATTGCGCGCCGCAGTAACCGTGCCTGTCACACCGTTCCACGCACCATTTTGCAGGGCCAATCCAAGCACGCGCTGCGGATTTGTTGGCGGTGGCATTGCGACTTTGCTCAAAATATCGAACCCATAGCGTCGATAGTAAGGCGCATCCCCCACCAACATAAGACGGGTCCAACCCGCATCGCGGGCCCGCGTCACGCAGGCTTGCATCAACAATGATCCCACGCCTTCGCCCTGCCGGGTGGGGTGCACGGCGATTGGTCCCAAAAAGATCGCATGGTCACCGCCAACCTGCACCGGCCAATTACGCACAGCACCCGCCAAAATGCCGTCCTTGTCGCGTGCTGTGAGGCAAAGTTCTGCAATCGGATCAACGCCTTCGCGCAAACGGTACGACGACAACGCCGAACGACCCGGCGCAAAGCACAGATCATATAGCGCTTCGACCTCCCACCAGTCTTGCGTGCACTCAAGGGCCAATGTGTTCGCGGATTGCTGCATTTGTCTTTCATCTGGCGTTGGTCTGTCCCGCAAGCTACCTCTTGGGAAACTGAACGAAAAGGCTGCACGATGTTTTACGAGCCCAAAAATGGCCACGGATTGCCACATAATCCGTTTAACGCGATCGTTTCGCCGCGCCCTATTGCTTGGATCGGGACACGTGGCGCGGATGGACGCGACAACCTCGCCCCATATTCTTTCTTTAATGCTGTCGCATACGAGCCACCGCAAGTGATGTTTTCATCCACCAGCCGCAAAGACGACCGTGGCGATACAAAAGATTCCGTGGCAAATATTCGTGACACCGGCGTCTTTGCAATCAACATCGTGGAATATGCAGCACGCGACGCCATGAACAAGACATCCGGCGCGTGGGATCGCGAAACCGATGAATTCGGCTTGGCAGGTATCGAAAAAGCCGCCTGTGCTACTATCGACTGCCCGCGCATCGCAAACGCACCAGCGACGCTGGAATGCAAACTGACCCAAATCGTGCAATTGCCCGGAGAGGCGAATTTTGCAGTCTTTGGCGAAGTCACAGGCGTACACATGCGCGACGATTGCATCGTTGAAGGCGCGTTTGACGTCACACGCTTTCAACCGCTTGCACGCATGGGCTACCGCGATTACGCCGTGGTACGCGAGGTGTTCAGTCTAAAACGCCCAGACGATTAATGGCCGCCAATGATGCCTGTCTTGACGCTGTAATCAACAGCAAGTTCATAATCAGGATCATCATCGCTATCGACCATCAAATGGCCTGCTTTTGACAGCAATTGATGGCAGTCATGGCTTAGATGGCGCAGCTGAATGACCTTGCCTGCATCGATGTACTTCTGCGCCAATGCTTCAATCGCTTGCAGTGCAGATTGGTCTGCGACGCGGCTGCCTGCAAAATCAACGATCACGACATCAGGATCGTTTTCGATGTCAAACAATTCCATAAAGCCTTCTGCGGAACCAAAGAAAAGCGGGCCTTGCACTTCGTAGACCTGTGCGCCCGCCTCTGTTTTACTCTCGCGCTTGATGGCGTGAATGCGGATGGCGTTGCTCCATGCATATGCGAGCGCAGAGACGATCACGCCAACAACAACAGCGGTCGCAAGATCAGTGGCAACCGTGACAATCGTCACAAGGATCGTCACAAATGCATCCATGCGCGGCACCTTGAGCAAGATCCGCAGCGAATTCCACGCGAATGTGCCGATCACAACCATGAACATAACACCGACCAAAGCGGCGAGCGGGATTTGTTCAATCAGACCGCTCGCGAACAAGATAAAGGCCAGCAGGAACAAGGCGGCGGCAATGCCAGCGATACGCGTGCGTCCACCGGATTTCACGTTGATCATCGACTGACCGATCATCGCACATCCGCCCATGCCGCCAAAGAAACCAGTGACGGTATTGGCCGCACCTTGGGCCAGACACTCTTGGCTAGATCCACCGCGCTTGCCAGTCATTTCGCCCACAAGGTTCAGCGTCAGAAGGCTTTCGATCAAGCCAATCGCGGCCAAAATCAACGCATAAGGCAGAATAATCTCAATCGTTTCCCACGTCAGCGGTACCATTGGCACATGGAACGCAGGCAAGCCGCCCTCGATGCTGGCAAGGTCGCCAACCAAAGGCACATCAAGGCCGAAACCAATAACAATCGCGGCCACAATGCCGATACCAGCCAAGGGAGCAGGGATCGCATTTGTAATCCTTGGCATGATCCAGATGATCACCATCGTCAGCGCCACAAGGCCCAACATCATATAAAGCGATGCACCCGAGAGCCATTCACCATTGGCCATCCCGTGACCGGCGCTTTCGGCAGAACCGGGCACTTGGAACTGGCCCATCTGTGCTAGGAAAATCACAATCGCAAGGCCGTTCACAAAACCCAACATAACCGGATGCGGCACCAAACGGATGAATTTGCCCCAGCGCATGATGCCAACAAAGATCTGGATCAGGCCCATCAAGACGACAGTCGCAAAGAGGTATTCAACCCCGTGAACCGCCACAAGACTGACCATAACAACCGCCAACGCACCTGTTGCGCCAGAAATCATACCCGGCCGACCACCAAAAATGGCCGTAATCAAACCCACAATAAATGCGGCATATAGGCCGACCAAAGGTTCAACCCCTGCCACGAACGCAAAGGCAACCGCCTCGGGGACCAGTGCAAGTGCCACCGTCAGACCCGACAAAACCTCAACCCGCAACAGCTTTGGGGTCAGCGGTGCATCTGGGTCCCGAAGGGAAAGATTATCAGCGAAACTCGCCAAGAGTGCGCGGGGCATGGAAACTCCAGTCAAAGTGGGGATATTTGCGCTCATCTATCGAAGCAAATGGCGTTTGTCACCCCTCGTCTGTCGATTGGTGCCTGCACATAGATGGGGGGACTGCGGGGCTTCACATTCGGATCAAACCGTTTCAGTGTCCGCCAAGCGGCAAGAGCGAGGCAAATCATGCAAACGAAAATCGGAATCATCGGTGGATCGGGCATCTATAACATGGATGGGCTTGAAGGCGCGGAATGGGTTTCGGTGCATAGCCCTTGGGGTGTGCCGTCCGATGAAATCTTGACCGGACGTCTAGATGGGGTCGAAATGGCATTCCTGCCGCGCCATGGCAGGGGGCACATACATTCGCCAACAACCGTGCCGTACCGCGCCAATATCGATGCGTTAAAGCGGCTAGGCGTGACCGATATCATCAGCGTCAGCGCCTGTGGGTCATTTCGCGAAGACATGGCACCGGGTGATTTCGTCATCGTCGACCAGTTCATTGACCGCACCTTTGCGCGCGAAAAATCGTTCTTTGGCACAGGATGCGTTGCACACGTCAGCGTGGCACACCCAACTTGCGAGCGGCTATCAGATGCATGCGAAACAGCGGGCCGCGACGCAGGGATCACGGTCCATCGCGGGGGGACCTACCTTGCAATGGAAGGTCCACAATTCTCAACTATGGCGGAAAGCAAAATGTACCGCACATGGGGTTGCGATGTCATCGGAATGACAAACATGCCCGAAGCCAAACTCGCTCGCGAGGCCGAGATTTGCTATGCATCAATCGCGATGGTCACAGACTATGATAGCTGGCACCCCGACCATGGGGCCGTAGATGTCAGTGACGTAATCAAGACACTGAAAGGGAACGGAACAAAGGCGCAGGATTTGGTCAGCCGCCTGCCCGCTCTTTTAAGTGCAGACCGCACACCCTGCCCTCATGGATGCGACCGTGCGCTTGAATACGCTATTATGACAGCAGCTGATCTGCGTGATCCTGTCCTCACTTCCAAACTCGACGCTGTCGCTGGCCGCGTTCTTTAGAAAGATACCAGATGAAAACCGTCCAAGACTATATTCGCACCATTCCTGATTTCCCGCACGAAGGGATCATGTTTCGCGATGTCACGACCCTTTTCAGTGATCCGCGCGGTTTTCGCATGGCGATAGATCAACTACTGCACCCTTATGCAGGACAACCCATCGATAAGGTCGTGGGGCTAGAGGCGCGCGGCTTTATCCTTGGCGGTGCTATCGCGCATCAGCTTTCCCTAGGCTTTGTTCCCATTCGCAAAAAGGGCAAGCTGCCCGGCAAAACGATTGAACAAGATTATACGTTGGAATACGGCAAGGCCACGATGGAGGTGCATGACGACGCGCTTCAACCCGGTGAAAAAGTCCTGCTTGTGGATGATCTGCTCGCGACTGGTGGCACAGCAGAGGCTGGGATCAAACTGATCGAGCATATGGGCGCCGAAGTCATCGGGTGCGCCTTTGTGATTGACCTTCCCGACCTTGGGGGCCGTGCAAAGCTGGAAGGTCTAGGTATGAACGTCCACGCATTGTGTAGTTTTGCAGGCGACTGACCCTCCGGGGGAAGTTTTTACGGGAAAAAGAAGTCACAAGAATGCGCCCGACCCCGCTGTCCGCTACAGACTGACCTGTTCGGGTCCGGTGTCGGGCGACTTCTCATTCCACACGACATAACTCTTCAGTCTGACGTGCCCCACTTTGATATCATGTGAACGTTAACAACTTCTTTTTCCCCGATAAACTTCCGCCGGAGGCTCCGGCATATCGACAAAATGCTGTCAGGCGTTTTGACGCAACACCGCACCGGGGTTCATAATCCCCAGCGGATCCAGCGCATCTTTGATGGCGCGCAGCATCGCAAGCTTGACCGGATCACCATATTTCTCAAGGTCAGCTACTTTTAAGCGACCAATGCCATGTTCCGCGCTGACAGACCCTTCCATGCTGTGCACAAGGTCATGCACAACACGTTTGACAGCAGGCCGTTCAGTTTCATAATCGTCACGATTGTTGCCCAGCGCAGGAAACACATTGTAGTGCAGATTACCGTCGCCCAGATGCCCAAAGCAGTTGATCCGGAAAGCGCCGACTTCCGCCAAGGCCTGCGCGCCGCGTTCAATGAATGACGGGATCGCGCTGAGCGGGATAGATATGTCATGCGAACTGATAGACCCAATCCGTCTGTTTGCCTCTGGAATACTCTCGCGAATATGCCAAAAGGCGTCCCGTTGCGCGTGGCTTTGGGCGATAGCACCGTCTGTCACAAGGCCCGCCTCAAAGCCCGCTGCAAACAGGCTTTCGAGCGCCGTTTCAGGGCTAAGACCCGCCGGCAAGCCTACGTCAATTAACACCACCCATTCAGGTGTTTCATCAAACGGCGACTGAAATGCGGGCCCGACTTCAGCCAAAAAATCAAACCCTTGGCGGTGCATGATTTCAAAGGCTGACACGCCTTCTCCGATTTGCTCACCCGCCAAAGCAAGCAGTTCAAGCGCTGCGGCAGGTGACGTCACGGCCATCATCGCAGCGCCCATGCTCACCGGACGCGGTGCAAGTTTGAGTGCAGCACCCGTGATGATCCCTAACGTGCCTTCTGCGCCAATCATCAGGTTACGCAAATCATAGCCGGTGTTGTCTTTGCGCAGCCGTGTAAGACCGTGCCAGATCGACCCATCAGGGCGCACCACCTCAAGCCCCAAACATTGCGCGCGTGCATTGCCATACCTTAGTACGTTGACCCCACCAGCGTTGGTAGACAACAAACCACCAATCCGCGCTGACCCCTCGGAGGCAAGTGAGAGCGGAAACAGCCGTCCGACATCTTCGGCCGCCTGTTGAACTGTCGCAAGGATCACGCCCGCATCGCAGACCAGCACGTTCTCGGATGGATAGACTGCGCGGATTTTATTCATGCGCTCCAACGACAACACCACAGGCGCAGGCCCGTCTTGCATCAATTGACCACCCACCAGCCCCGTGCCGCCGCTAAAGGGAACGATACCTACCCGTGCGTCCGCACAGGCCCGCACAACAATGCTGACCTCATCCGTGCTGGCGGGGGCCACAACAAGGCCTTGCCCGACCCAGCGCCCGCGCGGTTCTGTCAAGTATGGCGCGCTGTCGTCCTTGAACGCCGCTGCTGGAAGCAGGGCGCGCAAGGATTGTTCAAAGGCAGGTGTCGCAGGGTTAAGCATACAGAAATCCCTTTTGTTCACCTTGCTACATGGTCCAAAACTCCGCGCTGTCCAACCCGTTTTTTAGCTCGCCTTTGCCGCACCAGCGGCTAATGCGCCCAGTTTTGCGTAGGCGATTTCAGGATCAACCGCACCAAACCCTGCGAAGGTTCCAAACCCACAATCAGAGCCTGCGATAACGCGGTCGTGGCCTACGATATTGACGAAACGCCCGATCCGTTCGGCGACCAGATCAGGGTGTTCGACAAAGTTTGTCGTTGTGTCCACCACGCCAGGCACGAGCACTTTATCGTCCGGAATATCTGCCGCGCGGTCACGGAAAACGGCCCATTCGTGGCCATGGCGGGGGTTCGACGTCTCGAACAAAACGTAGCGCGATTTTGTCGACATCAGCGTGTCGAACATCTTGGACATGGGGATATCGCAGACATGCGGGCCTTCATAGTTGCCCCAGCAGATATGCACGCGCACTTTCTCGGCTGGTACATCTGATAATGCGTGGTTCAGCGCCTCGACATGGGACGCCGCGATCTTGAGGAATTCATCATCACTCAGATCGTTAAACAGCATATGCCGCGACAACGCGAGGTCGGGGCAATCCAATTGCAGATCAAGGCCAGAAGCCACAATAGTCTCGTACTCGGCCTTCATTGCATCAGCCAATGCGGCCAAATATGC
>CBDTVI010000083.1:0-9059 GCA_965364065.1 uncultured Yoonia sp.
TGAAGAAGTGGGTCAGCAGTTCAGCGTGACGCGTGAGCGTATTCGTCAGATCGAAGCAAAAGCCCTGCGTAAGCTCAAGCATCCAAGCAGAAGTCGCAAACTGCGGTCGTTCTTGGATCAGTAAGCCGATTTTAAAATGTGATTTAATGGGGTGCATCAGATGCACCCCTTTTTCGTTTCAGAGTTTCGTTTTTGATTTGACTGAACTAGTTTCTAAATCACCAACAAAGCAGGAGCCTAACCATGTTCAGTAAACTTTTTGGCGGCAAGGCAAAGCCGGAACCGGAACCAGAACGCTACGAAGGCTTTGCGATCTATCCCGCATCCCAAAAAGACGGCGGCGGCTATCGCCTTGCAGCGCGTGTCGAAAAAGAGATCGGGGGCGAAGTGAAAGTCCATCACCTGATCCGCGCTGACACGTTGAACACCCAAGAAGCCGCAAATGACGCCGCATTTGCCAAGGCCAAACAATTGATCGACCAGATGGGTGATCGGATCTTCAACTAGGTCCCAAAGCGAGTCCCTTCTGCAACGGTTCATGATCCGCTTACCTTTGCTCTATTTGTCCACTACCCAAACGCGAGACGCCTACATATAGTGGCTGTGGATAAGTTGGGGGCCAAGCGAGTGGTGTCCCCGTTTGAGATATGAGGGATCATCATGCGTTGCCCATTTTGCGGAAATGTCGACACACAGGTCAAAGATAGCCGTCCTGCCGAAGATCATGTCGCGATCCGGCGTCGCCGGTTTTGCCCTGCATGTGGGGGGCGTTTTACGACCTACGAACGTGTGCAATTGCGCGATTTGGTTGTCATCAAATCCAATGGCCGCCGTGAAGATTTTGACCGACCTAAGCTGGAACGCTCGATCCGGATTGCGTTGCAAAAACGCCCCGTTGAACCAGAACGTATGGATCAGATGATCAGTGGTATCGTGCGCCGTCTGGAAAGTATGGGCGAAACCGATATCCCCTCCGGCACTATCGGCGAGATCGTGATGGAAAGCCTCGCGCGGATCGATACGGTCGCCTATGTGCGCTTTGCCAGCGTCTACAAGAATTTTCAAGCTGCTGATGATTTCGATAAATTTGTCAGTGAGTTGCGCCCGGATACACCGAGCGACGACACAGAGTGACCCAAGACGCTGACGTCCGTTTCATGTCGCTTGCCCTGTCATTGGGGCGGCGCGGGATGGGGCGTGTCTGGCCGAACCCGGCCGTGGGCTGTGTGATTGTCAAAGACGGACAAATCGTGGGGCGCGGTTGGACGGCAGATGGCGGGCGTCCGCATGCGGAAACGCGTGCTTTGGCGCAAGCTGGCGGTGCAGCTTTCGGGGCCACGGCCTATGTCACGCTTGAACCCTGTTCCCACCAAGGCCAAACGCCGCCCTGTGCGCAGGCGTTGATTGATGCCAAAATCGCACGGGTTGTGATTGCAACTGGCGATCCTGATCCACGGGTCGCCGGGAGTGGGGTCGCGATGTTGCAGGCTGCGGGGATCGCAGTTTCAATTGGGCTGATGCAGGATGCGGCTGATCAAGATCACGCAGGCTTTTTCCAGCGCATCACGCAAAGTCGACCCTTTTTGACGTTAAAACTAGCGGGCACTTTGGATGGGCGGATTGCCACGGCCACTGGCGAAAGCCAGTGGATCACTGGGCCAGATGCACGCCGCGCGGTTCATATGATGCGCGCGCGCCATGATGCGGTGATGGTGGGCGCGGGGACTGTGCGTGCTGACGACCCTTCTTTGACGGTGCGCGGCGTCGGAATTTCTCGCCAACCCATTCGCGTCGTTGTTTCACGCGCGATGAAACTGTCGCCGGATTTACAACTTGCAAAAACCGCCAATGTTGTTCCGGTTTGGCTGTGCCACGGGGCAGGGGCGCAGACCCAAAGCTGGACCGATCAAGGGGCCGTCAGCCTGCCTTGTGCGACTGCATCCGGTACAGTTGATCCGGTGGATGCGATGCGCGTTTTGGCCGAAAAAGGGATCACGCGGGTCTTTTGCGAAGGCGGTGGCATGCTGGCGGCATCTTTGCTGAATGCAGGGCTTGTTGACCGCCTAGTGGTGTTTTCGGCTGGATCTGCAATTGGCGCCGAAGGTACGCCGATGTTGGCCGCGATGGGCGTATCCAAGCTGGCCGAAGCACCAAAGTTTGCATTGCAGGATGTGCGCCGGTTAGGGGCAGATATTTGTCATGTGTGGCAGCGGTTACCTGCGCCAGATGTAGGCGTAGCTGGCAAATAGCCCCTGTGCCTTAGCCAGCGCACGGTTGGCGCGGCCAGCGGACGGCAAGTCATTGTTTTCAATGCGATCCACGATGACCTCGGGCGGGCAGGCAAGGCCCGTAATTGGATCGAAATAGCGCGGATAATCAATTAGAGCGGCATGTGCTAATGCGGTCAAATCGACACGCGCTGTGCGTCTTGGGATCGGCATGCAGCGATCATCCGTCAGCCCCCATCCGGCGTAGAATGGCATGCCCAGGCAGATTACTTCTTTGCCGCGCAAAAGTGCTTCGAACCCCAAAAGAGAAGTCATCGTCCAAACCGCATCAACCGCGTTGATTGCCGCAATTGGATCGGCATTCGTTAAGACGACATCGGCGTATTCATTGGCGTTCGGCACGGCGCCACCCCGCAGGCCAGCTTCGACATCCGGGTGGGGTTTATAGATGACGATCGCCGCTGGATTGGCCGCGCGCACCGTTTTGAGCAAAGTGGAATTGTCCGCCACGTCCGTTGTGCCCAACTTGATTGAGGCATCGTCAGCAACTTGCCCGGGGACAAGAATGCGCCGCCCCTTTGGAAGGTCTGTTGGTTCTGCGCCGGACAAGTTGTATTTCGATAATCCAGCGTCAGTGATCCTTGCGATTAACGCCGCGGCCCGGGCACGTTCACTTGCTGCTAAGTCTCCGGAGGCGTTTATCAAATTTTCAAGACGGCTGGGACGGCTGGCGTCATAGTAGATGCCAACGTCATCCAAAACGAGGCTCAAGGGCGCGATCAAATCCGCGCCAAGACCGCGCGAGCGCAAGAAACCATCTTCGACCAACACGGCGTCAGTGTCGCCCGCACTTGCCCATCGCATCACGCGCTGCTGATCTTGTGCGACGTTTGCGCTGGCAAAACGGACGGGTTTGGGGCCGCCGAACACCTGTTGCAGCGGTTTGCGTTTCCAAAGACGCATATCAATTGCGGTCCATCCATGCTGGTCATCGCGCCACGCGCGACTAAGACTGGTCAAAGTTGCTAGTGCTTCTTCGAAGCTACAAAGGCGGTCGTGGTAAGGGTCGTACCATGTCGGATAAAGGATCATCGCGGCTGCAAATAACTGCGCACGCGTCAGATTGCGTTGACGGCGCTGCAAATGATTGCGGTCATCCGTCAGCCCCCAACCCATGTAAAATGGCTGCCCGAACACCACAGGTTTGTGACCTGCAATGATCGCCTCAAATCCCATTTGCGAACTCACAGTGTAAACGGCGATGGCCCCCTCAAACAGCGTCCAAGGTGACATGGGTTCGTCGCAAAGGGTGATTTGTTCGCTGGTATCGGCGTCCTTGTAGTAACCTTTGCGATGGCCTGCGCGGGTTTCGGGGTGGGTTTTGATGATGATGCGCGTACCCGGATGCTCTGTCTGGGCGTAAAATAGCATCTCGCGGAAGGTGTTGCTGTCTGCGCCACTGGCCTTGATTGACGCATCTTTGCGGGTTTGGTCGATGACCACGACGTAGCCGGGTTCAGGTGCGGGCAGGTCCAGATCGAAGGCGTTGTATTTTGAAATATGATGTTTTTGCATCAAAGCCATGCCCGCTTTGGCACGGTTCAATAGGGCGGTGTCGTCTAGCGGGTCTTCGGTCAGGATTACTTCTAGATCAGAGCGGGTGCTTGGGTCAAAATGCACACCTTTGCTGTCAATGTTCAACCCAAGCGGCGGGGCGCCATCGCGCCCTAACGTGACCGAGCGCAGAAAGCTGTCTTCGACGCGCAAAACCGGGGCGTTCTTGCGCGCAGCAATTGCTTCGCCCCTTGGGGCGGTGGGGCTATGGCCCCAAACACCGACCAGATCATCATCGTCGGGGGTGCCAAGCCGAATGTCATATCCTGCAAGGTCAAGAATGCGGCGCACGCGGCCTTCGGTTAGAAAGCCACCGTTGTAGACAAAAAGGTTTTTGCGCGCGGGATGTGTCATATAAAGCAAGTTATGACAGCGGCGCTTAGTTCACAACGCGCATGGTGTGCTGCTGGGCGTTCGGTTTGCCAATAATCGCATCATAAGGCGTCTCGGGTCGCAGCATCATGTCGATAACTTGGCGCAATAGCTGTTTGCGGCCAGACGATGAATAAAACCCACCCGGAACTTGGCTGGTTTCCAGTAAGAATTGCCGATAGTCGCGGTAGGCTTGCGCATCTGGGCGGGTCGGGTTGGCAAAGAACGCGGGCAGTGATTGGTCTGACACAAATTCAGGCTTGTTATAGACGGCCGTGCCAAACGATTTAAGTGGGATACCGCGCCAAAGCGCCTGCTGGCCAGCCGTTGAATTGACCGTCACAGCAGACCGAGCTTCGCCCAATACCTGTGCGAGCTTTCCGCCGCGCACATAGTGGACACGGTCTGCAATACCGTTTGCGAGCGCGTGATTGCGGATCATCTTGCGCAAAGGTGATTGGCCGTTCTCAAGTGGGTGGGCCTTGAGGATCAGGTGGTGATGCAAGGGCGCACCTTTGGCGAAACCATCAATGGTGAGTGCAATGAATGCATTCATATCCGCAAACGGCGAATGCGCTTGAAAGCTGGCGTCATGTTCCAACTGCAAAAGTGCAATATGATAGGGATATCCACCGGCCTTGATCCGGCGGGTTTTCCACATCCGTTCAAGCGCAAGAAACGGCATCAGCAGCAGTCGTTTTGTATAAAGAAGCGCCTCTCGATGGACAGGCAACGCGCGATGTGTGCGGAACGCAGGGTAGCGTCGGTTTCGAAACATGATGAACCAATGATACGCAGCCCCATAAAAAATATGTTGGCGCATATCGCCCCATTGCGCAGGCGGGGTTGGCATATCCCCGTCCGATTGCGCCAACCGGTTTTTCATGTCCGTCACGCTGAATTCCATCAGCTGTGAATGCCCATTGCTTCCGTTGCGTTCATAAGTGACCCAGTAGGGGCGCATATACCCTTCTTCGAATACATGAATGCGCAGACCTGCTGCTTTTGCTTGCTTCACGGCCTCTGCATGCAGGGGGCGGGTATCGCCGTAAAGCACGATGTCGGTGATTTGGCGTTCTCGCAAAAGACTGGCGAGGGTTTCTGGCCAAGCGTCAGCAGCGGCCTGAAATGGAATGTATCCCGCAGCGCCGCCCCAAAATGCGGCATCGCCTGCATTAAACCCAACGCGCCAGATCTGTGCGCCGGTTTTGCGCAGCATGTCCGCGAGCTGGCGAAAAAAGGGACCATGTGGCCCTTGCAAGAAAAGGAATGCGCGCGATGTCTTCATGAATACCAGTCTATCGCGACATGCTTGATAACGCATTAACGTAATTTCCTGACTGGATTATGGGGCACTGGCAAGTGCTGCGGCTTGTCCGGCGCGCGTGGACGGGCTAGATCAAGACAAACAGTCAAAGGACGCCCGCGATGTTTACTGGAATAGTGACCGATATTGGCAAGGTGCTTGTGCTTGAACAGCGCGGCGATTTGCGCGCGCGCATTGGGACTGGCTACGACGTCGATGGTATCGATATTGGCGCGTCAATCGCATGCAACGGTGTGTGTCTGACGGTCATTGCTTTGGGACGGGACCCGCAGAACTGGTTTGACGTTGAAATCTCTGCTGAAACGGTCGGGGCCACCAATGTGGGCAGCTGGCAGGTTGGCGGCAGATTGAACCTTGAGCGCGCATTAAAGGTCGGGGACGAGCTTGGCGGGCATATCGTATCAGGTCACGTTGACGGCGTGGCCGAGGTTGTTGGCATGCGCGACGAGGGCGACAGTACACGCGTCACATTCCGCGCGCCTGACGCGCTGGCACGGTTTATCGCACCCAAGGGGTCGGTTGCACTGGATGGCACATCGCTGACAGTGAACGAAGTTTCAGGCACCGATTTTGGTATCAACTTCATCCCGCATACCAAATCTGCGACGACGTGGGGCGATGTCGCGGTGGGCGACAAGATCAACCTCGAGATTGATACGATGGCCCGCTATGTTGCGCGCCTGCGCGAATATGGGTGATCCCGCCGTCGCGAAGCTGCTTTCCAAAGTGGTGATGCTGGGATATTTGCCAAATCAGACATTGCGGGGAAAGACATGAGCCAGAATTTTGAACAGCCGGGCCAAGTAGAACAGGACTGGTCTGATGCGATCAGCAAGATCGAAGAGATCATTGAGGACGCGCGTAACGGCAAAATGTTCGTGTTGGTCGATCACGAGGATCGCGAAAACGAAGGCGATCTGGTGATCCCTGCGCAAATGGCAACGCCGGACGCAATCAACTTCATGGCCAAACACGGACGCGGACTGATTTGTTTGACGCTTCCGGGTGAGCGGATTGACGCGCTTGGCCTGCCTTTGATGGCATCCCATAATTCATCGCGCCACGAAACTGCGTTTACCGTCAGCATCGAAGCGCGCGAAGGAGTGAGTACGGGTATCTCGGCGCATGACCGCGCCCGCACCGTTGCCACAGCGATTGACGCTGGCAAAACTGCGACTGATATCGCCACACCTGGCCATGTTTTCCCGCTGCGCGCCCGCGATGGTGGTGTGCTGGTACGCGCTGGTCATACCGAAGCTGCCGTGGACATCAGTCGCCTTGCTGGCTTGAACCCATCTGGCGTGATCTGCGAGATCATGAAGGAAGATGGTGAAATGGCGCGGCTGCCCGATTTGGTGGCTTTTGCGCAGCTTCATAATCTGAAGATTGGCACGATCAGCGATCTGATCGCCTACCGCCGCCGACACGACAACCTTGTCCGCGTGCGCGACACGAGCACCATAATTTCTGAATTTGGTGGCGAATGGGAAATGCGTATTTACACGGATGAAACCCAAGGCGCTGAACATATTGCTTTGATCAAAGGTGACATCACAACGCCTGCGCCGGTTCTGGTGCGTATGCATGCGATGGACCCGATGCTGGATGTATTGGGTGCAGGTCAGCGCGGTCGCCGTGACGAATTTGGCGACGCGATGCTGATGATTGCGAACGAAGGGCGGGGCGCGCTTGTGTTGCTGCGTGACGTCCACATGAAGCTGGATTCCGCAGAAGAAGCATCGCCCCAGACGCTGCGCCAATATGGTTTGGGCGCGCAAATCCTTAGCTCTTTGGGTTTGCATGAAATTGAACTGCTGACAAACTCGCCACAGCCGAAAGTCGTGGGGCTTGATGCTTACGGACTTGAGATCGTCGGCACGCGTAGAATCACGGAGATTGGTTAATGGCCGGACCGTCACATTATATCATGCCGCTGCCGGAATTCGAAAATCCTGTGAAAATCCTGATCGTGGCATCGCCCTACTATAAAGATATCTCTGACAATCAGATCGCGGGTGCCAAGGCTGAAATCGAAAAGGCCGGGGGCTCTTGCGAGATCGTCGAAGTGCCCGGTGCGCTCGAAATTCCGACTGCAATTGGAATTGCCGAGCGGATGAGCAACTTTGACGGCTATGTCGCCCTAGGCTGTGTTATCCGCGGTGAGACAACGCACTACGATACAGTCTGCAATGACAGTAGCCGCGCTGTTCAGCTTTTGGGTCTGCAGGGGCTTTGCATCGGCAACGGTATCCTTACCGTTGAAAACCGCGCGCAAGCCGAAGTACGCGCTGATCCTGCGGCGATGAACAAGGGTGGCGGTGCCGCCGCTGCAGCTTTGCATCTGATCGCGCTGGCCCGTAAGTGGGGCAAGGCTGAAAAGGGCGTGGGGTTTACCCACGAAATCCTCATGGCGAGTGCGGCTGATAACATAGCTTGATACCGTCCGACCCCGCCTTTTCAGGCTCACCTCACATCAAAGGTCAGAAACGGACAAGGCGGTCTGGCGTGATCCGGTAGACAATCGAAGCAAGCTCGTTGGCATTCATAAACCGCGCGATGGAACCGAATGTCGCCGTTGAAACAGTTGCCCCATGGTCCGCAGTGGTTAACGCCTGTGACGCCGCCGGGGCAAAAGCGCGCTTGAGTCCGCCAATTTGTATGTGCTGAGGTTCGAAATAGGCGGCAATATTTGCCTTGATCTGGGGAATATCAGAAGTCCCATAAAGCCCTGCCATCAAAACATCGAGCGTATGCTCTGTGCAGTTCTGGAATCGGCTGGAATTTGGATTGGCCAGAACCGAGTATTGTGGGTTGTGCAGGGCGGCATATGTCGGGCTGGCGATGATGTTCAACAGTTTTTCTTGCACACGCACATCGGGAATGATGATGCCTGCGTCCAGTCTATGCGCCCCTGCAAAGAAATCTGCCGGACTGTCCTGCACAAGTGAACTGCGTGTTTCGTCCTCGGAATCTTGGTAAAGATTGTAGACCTGATAGCCGCGTCCGGTACTGCCGTCGGCACGTGTTGTTTGCGAATAGACCCAAAAGGCAACATGCGTATACGTCACCCCGTCGGGCATGACGTTCGGGTTACGCCCCATACGTGAAACAATCGCAACATTCGCACCGCGTGCGGCAAGATCTTGCTGGACGCGGTTGGCGAATGTCACAACCTCGACTTCCGATAAGATTGGTTTGCCCGCTTCGCTGCTGCCAGCGAATGCGAATGATGGCAGCGCCAAAGCGAGGACAAACAGGATCATTGAAATCATATGTGACATGGCAGATATCCTTTAAAAGTTTGGGTAACTTGGGAACGGATCAATCAAGTGTTGGCGGGCCATTGGGTGCTACGACTTGGGGCGCGACACGGTGTCCCGTATCGGCGCTGTGCAGTTCAACACCCAACAACAGGACATCTTCACCAACAGTTTGCAGACCGGCACCTGAAATCGCCAGCGCAGACCCTACTGCCATAATAGGCATTGAGGCGATGATCGCAGTGCCCGTGCTCACGG
>CBDTVI010000084.1:0-9000 GCA_965364065.1 uncultured Yoonia sp.
ATTTGCGTTCAATCGCCATCTTAGCCGCAGCGCGAGCAAGATGATCTGTTGCGAACGCATCGCCGCTATCACGAAACATATTGCGTGAAAATTGATCCGTTAGAATAATATAGGCCAACGTGCCGGTCGGGTAAGTCAACCAAAGCCCCAAAGCCCCCCGGGTGGCTTCGCGCAAAGTTTGCTCGAATTTATCGCGAATTTTCGCATCAAACTCAGGGTCAGACCGATACCAGTCTGATGGTGCACATTCGTCCAGCCAGAAAGCTAAGACATCTTCGGGGGTTGCCACTGAACCGCTCCTTGGTGGTTTATTTCTCTGTTACAATTCGAAACAGACAAAGGACCGTCTGACAAGGGTTTAGTGACATAAAGCGGTCACAACATCTTGCGCAATGACATATGCCGTGACCCAAAGGTCACGGGTTACGCATTCAGATCATCTTCCTCGCCGGCTTCGATATAGACCTCTTGCGCCAACTCTGCAGCAATCGGGGTCGATGCAGCCGAGAGCGGCGCATAGGGCACCTGCTCTTCGACATCTAGTTCGGTCCGGCTGCGCTGTGTCATCCGGTACAGGCCATAGGCGCCAACCCCAAACATCAAGATCCCAGTATAAAGCCAGAACCCGTTGTTGCCGATTGAATCCATCATGAAACCGACGGTCAAAGGTCCCGAAATCGCGCCGATACCATTAATAAAAAGCAACCCGCCCGACGCAGAGGCCATGTCTTCGCTTTCGAGATAGTCGTTGGCGTAGGCAATCAGCAGCGCATATAGTGGGTTGGACGTTCCGCCGACAATCGCACCACTCACAAGGATAAGCGCAAATGAACCGGGTATTAAGAACGCTACCATTGACCCAGCAGCACCAATCATTGCCAGCCAAATGATAAGCACACGCCGGTCCATACGGTCGGACATCCACCCAATCGGATACTGTAATACCAATGCCGAAATGTAGATTGACGAGACAAACAAAGACACTTCGCTCACTGTCAGGCCCACGCGGCTGCCGTAAACGGCCGACATGCCAAACTGTGCGGCGAAGACGCCACCAAGCATGAACATACCAAAGCAAGCAAGCGGCGATGCCGCTATCAAGCTTTTGATTTTCATAGGTTTTGTCGTCTCGAACGCTGGCATTGGGCGCACTGACAACAACACCGGTGCAAAAGCCAAAGACACCAGAACAGATGGCACAATGAACAAAACATACCCTGAGATATCGCCTTGCGTGACGATCCATTGCGCAAAGACAATGCCCGCCATCTGCACGATCATATAAAGTGAAAGCGATTTACCACGGTTTTCATTGCTACTCGCGTCATTCAGCCAGCTTTCAGCGGTGATATAAACGCCGCAAAAGCAAAACCCGATAATCACGCGCCCGATGGCCCAAGCCCAAGGATCGACCAGCACCGGATATGTGATCAGCACAGCCGAGATCAACGACCCCAAAGCCGCAAAGACGCGCACGTGCCCGACCCTGCGGATCAACTGCGGCGTAAAGCGCGAACTGAACAAAAAGCCCAAGAAATAGGCGGACATGACAATCGAAAGCGCAAAGGTACTGAAACCTTCAGCTTCGCCACGAAGGCCAAGCAAGGTTCCCTGCAGGCCGTTGCCAACCATCAGCATGAACATGCCTACAAACAAGGCCCATGAGCCTGTAAAAACCTTAAACATCTTGCGCGACCTTTTGTCTAAAAGAGACTCGCCCTATCACACGGTCCATTCAGATTTCATCACACATTTGCGACCCCGTCGCGCCTGTTCACGCCTCAATTTTCAGGCAAAAGAAGTGAACTGTCACCGTATGAAAAAAAGCGGTACTTTTCGGCGATGGCATGATCATAAATCGCGCGGATTTCATCTGTGCCCATCAGGGCAGACACAAGCATCATCAGCGTCGATTTCGGCAGGTGAAAATTTGTCATGAGGCCATCGGCCACCTGAAATTTGAACCCCGGCATGATGAAAATATCCGTTGGACCTGTCCAAGGCTGCATTTGGCCGCCCTTGGACGCACTTTCGATCAAGCGCAGCGCGGTTGTACCGACCGGAATGATCCGCCCACCTGCCGCTTTGGTCGCGTTCATCTCGGCTGCGGCCTGTGCTGTGACCTCGCCCCATTCGGCGTGCATCTTGTGGTCGCGCACATCATCGACTTTGACGGGCAAAAACGTACCCGCGCCCACATGCAACGTCACGTGGGTAAATAGCACACCACGCGCGGCAAGTGCGTCCAAGAGCGGTCCATCAAAATGCAATGACGCCGTCGGTGCGGCCACTGCACCTGCATTGCGCGCCCAGTAGGTTTGATAGTCGTCTTTATCCGCCTCATCCGCTGGGCGCTTGGCCGCAATGTACGGCGGCAAGGGCATCGCCCCAGTTTGGGCCAAGGCAGCTTCAAAATCATCGCCCTTGAGGTTAAATTGCAAAAGCCCCTGCCCGTCTGCGCGGCCAACAACTTGCGCGGATAGATCGTCCGAAAAGACAATATCCTCGCCGTCGCGGACCTTTTTGAGGGGCTTGATCAGCGCAGACCAGGTTCCATCCGCACGCGGCTCAAGCAAAGTGACTTCGATACGCGCGGATGTTTTGCCCGCCTCGCCAGAGCGGTGGCGCAAACCTGACAGGCGCGCGGGGATGACCTTGGTATCATTCAAAATTAGCCGATCACCGGGCTGCAATATCTCGGGGAGTTCATTTACGCGTCGGTCCGCAATACCCTGCCCTTGCGCCAGCAGCAGCCGCGCAGAGGATCGGGGCCGCGCAGGCCGTGTTGCGATCAGGCTCTCGGGCAGGTCAAAATCAAATTGGCTTAGTTTCATTGGGAAATATCCGGTGCAGGTCTGCGAAATATCTCTCGAAACATGCCGGGGGTGAGTGCGGATAGCGGGTTCACACTGACTTGTGGCGCGTCCGAGGTCCCGCGAATGTTAAAGTTAAAGCCAATCAAACCTTCGCCCCTTCGGGTCAAAAATGACCCAATGCTGTTGACCAAAAAGAACGGCGAGACGACGCCTTGAAGGTCTATTTCTTTGCTCGCCAGCGTGTAGATCCCATCGACCGAAATGCCAAGGCCCGGGCCGACAGCGCTTGCCTCTGAAACGATCACGCGCGTTGGTGTCAGACGGAACTTTGCGTCGACTTCCTCAAATGCAAGGCCTTGGCCATCCATTTGCTGCAAAAGCCCCACCACACTAATCGCGTCCAACAACGCAGCAATCGTAGGTGCATCGCGCACACGCACAGACCGCACTTGCAAGGTGCCATCAAATACTCCGGCCTCACCGACAGGCAGTAATGACAAATCCAGCGCGCCCCCGACCGCATTGCGCATAAGTCCAGCGGCACTTAGCACGGCACCCGCATCGTCACTGCGCAAACGCACAGCGGTGCGCCCATTGCGCGGGGCAACGGTGCCCGCGACCGTGGCCGCCCCATTTAACTGTCCTTGGAATTCGCCCCGAAAGCCGCCGTCGCCTCGAAAATCACCGCGGAAATTCGAAAGCGAAATGCCGTCACTGATTTGCAAGCGATCCAAGCCAATCGTCATAGGCCCGCCATCGCCGCCACCGCCGAACTGCGCACCACGCAAATCAAGTGTACCGCCTGAAATCTCGACGCCGACAGGTGAACCCGCCCCGCGCCCGCGCAAAATAACTGGCGCATCAAGCCAGTCGCCAACTTGGACCCGCGAAAATCGCGCCGCAAGCAACTGCCCCGTATTGGTCAGATCAATGCGGCCCGTGGCTTGAAAGCCAGCGCCGCCGACCTCAAGCCTGTCGATTGTAGCGACCGGTCCCAAAGCCCCTTCAACTCGCAAGTTACCCGAGGTTCGCGCAGGTTTCGTCCAACCCACTGCAGGAATAGCCACCCTGACCCCCAGCAAATCAGAGGTCAGTGAAAACGCAGGTGGTGTGTTGTCCTGAAATGACACTGCAAGCTCTCCGGTGCCGCGCCCGTCAATCGTGCCGGGCGGCAATGCGATCCCGAATTCATCGAGGAAATCGTGCGACAATTCCACTTGCGCTAATACACGGCTACCGGGCTGGTCAGGGTCGCCAAATCGGCGATCCCACGCGCCAATAGCGCCAATGGCGCCGACCCGCACAGATCCCGCAATATTCAGCCCCGCCTTGCTGGCGATAACTTGCAATTCTGGCGCCGCAAACTGACGGCCCGGCAAAAGCGTTTCACTGCGTACATTGCGCAACTGCGATGTCATTGAAAACAAAACGTCATCACGATCAAGGCGCGGCATCAGCGGCCATGTGATGCGCCCTTGCGTTAAAGCCCGCCCATCCGCAATCGTGACCGGCAAATTCGCTTTGTCCATATATTCAAACGGCGGCTGGTTCAAAATTGACAATGCTGCGGTCAACGCACTGTCAACGCGCAGATCCAAAATTGCTGGCGATGGGTTTAGCCGCAAATCCTCAATGGCAAAATTAGACCCCGCAAGATCCAATGGTCCACCCTGAGGTGCTTGCACGACGCCTTCGTCAAGACTGACAACAAAGCGATTGTCGATAATGCTCGCCACGCCGACAGCACCATTGATCGGGGGGATATGACGCAAGAACTTTATGTCATTGCCTTCAAGTTCAAACCCGAGCGCGAACTCTGTCGCGCGCTCGGGGCGTATGCGCAGTCCAGCAACTATGTTGCGCAGTTGGCCATTTTTTATATTCGTGTCAAACCAGTTTCGCGATTTCGGCTTCATGGGGACGGGCCAAAACGCAACAAAGCGTTCTGGCGTGATCTGATCCACCTGCGCATCCATGGCGATGTCCCAACCCGCATCAGTGGCCGCGATTGCACCCGATGCGGTCATGCGGCTGTCGCCATCTAGCAAGACCGTTTGACCGATTTCGATACGGAACGGATCAAATCTTGCGCGCAGATCAACGGTGACAAGCGACACTTCAGGTGGTGTATCAAAGAACCCGGGCGGATTGATTGCGACATCCCGAAACTGCAACTGCGCCAGAATAGCCCCCGGCAATCCATCACGAAAATCACGCAGATAAGCGTCGCCATTGGCGGCAAAGCGTCCCCATTCTGTCTGCACATCCATCTCTGAAAACGAAATCAGATCGCGCGTCGGGTCATATGTAAAATAGGCGCGTGCGGCATCAAACCGCACCGGCGTCGCACCCACATTCGGCTGAAACACACCTTGGCCAAAGTTCAGCGTCGCATTCAACGGCCCCAATGCACCGTCTTCATCAAGTGACGTGCGCAGGGCTGCGGTGATCGGCGCTGCAATGTCGCGCAACCAACTCAACCCAGGCGACTGCGATGCAATGTCAGCCGCAACCGCGTTTGTCAGGTTAAGCCCAACCTGTGCTGCGCGACTGCCACGCGGACTTTGGTAGGACAATTGCACTGTTGTGACCTCTGATCGACCGGACAGAAGTGAAAAATCGCCTCTAATCTCGGTTTGGCCGCCCCGCAAATCAAGGACCGCGGTGCCCCCGTCCACGATCCAACTGCGTCTTGCACGGGCGTCATCAAAATTGATAATCAAGCCTTCTGCTTGAACAATCTCGAGCGCCTCGAGCGCAGGCGTTTCAAACACTTGATCGAACTGATCGAGCAATTCAGGCAAAGACCGCGCCTGCGCTTGATCAACACCACCCCCCGTAAAAGCAAAGGATACAGTGCCATTTGCAGCGCGGCGCAGATTAAGTTGCGCACCGATCAAGCGGACCTCTTGCATCAAAACATCTTGCTGCAAAATCAGGCCACGCGGCGACATCAGTCCTTCTACAACAGGAACGCGCGAAATGGTTGTCCCATCCGCATCAATCAAACGCGTATCGACAAGACGGACCAACGGGTGCAAATCGCGCCCGATCCGCACCGTGATCGCGCCAAAATCAAGGGTCGCACCCTCAAGTAAATCACCCACACGAGCCTCGATCCGGTCTTTGATCCATGTGGGCGCTGTGATTTCGCGGTCAATCATCATCACTGCGGCGGCGGCGGCAAAAACAAGCGGAAACAAGCACACAACAAACGCAGCGCGCGCCCAGAAGAACCAACGGCGCAAGCGCGGTACTGGTGCCAGCGGTTGCGCTGGCTCTTGTGTTTCGCCGGTTTCAGTCATCAACTCTCTGATCTGATGGGAATTTGCGACCATCCCCTTTATCTTCGCCTGTCACGGACTAAAACAAAACCAAGAAAACGCGCCAAACAAAGGACACCCTATGACCCAACCTGTTGCCAACGACATAGCCCCCGCCGTCAGCCTGCCCCGCGATGGCGGCGAGACGGTCAATCTTTCGGACTTTGCTGGCAAAAAGGTGGTGCTTTATTTCTACCCCAAAGACGACACACCGGGCTGCACAAAAGAAGCGATCGGCTTTACTGACATGGTCGCAGAATTTGCCGCCGCTGATACGGTGATCTTGGGTGTCTCTAAGGATAGCGTCAAAAAGCACGATAGATTTGTCGCCAAACACGAATTGAAAATCGCCCTTTTGTCTGACGAAGACGGTGACGTTTGCGAACGCTACGGCACGTGGGTCGAAAAAAGCATGTACGGCAAAACTTACATGGGAATCGAACGCGCAACCTATTTGATCGGTATCGACGGCAAAATCGCGCAGGTCTGGCGCAAGGTCCGCGTGCCCGGTCATGTGGAAGCTGTATTCGAAGCGGCAGGCGCGCTGTGACTTTAACTGAAATGGCCGTGGCCGTATTGACCACTGCGGATGGCCGCGCAAAAACGGCGCTTTCGCGGGACTATGCCGCACAGTGGCGGGCTGCGCGCGCCGCTGGGACCGCGCCCAAGATCGGTGATGCCAAACCGCCGATGATCCCTGCACGCCCCGCCAAGCCAGAACTCCTAAGCCCGCGTGATGTGCCACATCGCAAGCCCGGAACTGAGGCCGGTCAAATTGCCTTGCTACACGCTGTGGCCCATATTGAATTGAATGCAGTGGACCTGCATTGGGACATCATTGCACGGTTCGCAGATACACCTATGCCCATTGGATACTATGATGACTGGGTCAAATCGGCCGACGAAGAATCCAAGCATTTCAATCTGATGTGCGACTGTCTTGAAGCGATGGGCAGCCACTATGGTGCCCTTCCTGCACATGCGGGCATGTGGCGCGCCGCAGAAGATACAGCTGATGACCTCATGGGGCGCTTGGCCGTGGTTCCGATGGTGTTAGAGGCACGCGGCCTAGATGTGACACCGGGCATGATCAAGATCTTCAAACAAGCAAAGCTTACTCAAGCCGTTGAGGCGCTTGAGGTGATTTATGCCGAAGAGGTCCATCATGTGGCTTATGGCTCAAAGTGGTTCCACTTTTTATGCGGACGGCATGATCTTGATCCGACAGGTGTCTTTCACCGTTTGGTTCGCAAGTATTTTCACGGAAACCTCAAACCTCCCTTCAATGAGGAAAAACGGGCCGAGGCCGGTATTCCGCCTGACTTTTATTGGCCGCTTGCAGGAACAACACCCGCAAAGCGTAAATGAACCTTGGTGCTGGGCGGTTCCTCGCGCAGCACCCAATTAGGGCGGGATTTTTCCATATAAATGGTGCAAAAATCTTGCAGCACCGCCCAGAGCCGCTTAAACGGTTACAGAACAATTCCGGGCATGACCCCGGCTGCGTAAAACAAGTCAGGACAGGCCACCATTGAGATCACGTTTAACAACACGCATTCATGCGATGCTGGAACGCGTCTTTCCAGAGCGGCGGCTGTTCCTGCGGTCCGATACCGAAACCCGTTTTATTCGTCTGACATCTGAAACACAGCTTGTCGCGTGGACGGGTAGCACACTCGTTGTGGCTTGGACTATTGTCGCAACGGCGATTTTGTTGATGGACAGTATTGGCGCCGGAAACTTTCGTGCCCAAGCCCAACGCGATCAAATGACCTACGAGCAACGGTTGAACGCCCTTTCATACGAACGCGATACCCGCGCCATGGAAGCCGTGGCAGCGCATGAGCGTTTCAATTCCGCGTTAGCACAGATTTCGATCATGCAGTCAGAACTGCTTACAACCGAAGAAAAGCGCCGCGAACTCGAAACGGGTCTTGAGGTCGTCCAAGCGACATTGCGCACCACAATGCGCGCCCGTGAAGACGCCCGCAATCAGGTCGCAGCCCTGACCGAAGATACCGACGGCGAAACAGTTGCCACACTCAGCGATGACGCGGCCAGCACCGTTGATTTGCTTGCCTCCGCCCTAGCAGAGACCGCGTCCCAACGCGATCAAATCGCCGATGATGCCGAGTTTGCAATTGGGCAAGCCCAAGATCTACAGCTCGAGTTGCGCCTGCTCCAAGACCGCAATGACCAGATTTTTCGCCAACTTGAAGAAGCGATGCTTGTTTCGGTTGAGCCTCTGGACCAGATGTTTCGCGCAGCAGGCATGAACCCAGACAATTTGATCGATCAAGTGCGTCGTGGGTATTCCGGCACTGGTGGACCGCTCACACCTATTCAGTTCTCGACCCGTGGTGGTGATCCTGATCCCGATGCGCTGCGTGCCAACGGCATTCTGACTTCGATGGACCGGATCAATCTGTACCGTATTGCCGCCGAAAAGGCGCCGTTCTCGATCCCTGTCAAGGCAAACTTTCGCTTCACCTCTGGGTTTGGTCCGCGCTGGGGGCGCTTACATGCCGGCACTGATTTTGCGGCCCCGATCGGCACCCCGGTCTATGCGACCGCTGATGGTGTGATCACCAATGCAGGTTGGTCGTCGGGATATGGCCGACTGATTAAGATAAGACATGAATTTGGTATCGAGACCCGTTTTGCGCATCTCAACTCTATGGATGTGCGTGTCGGTCAAAGGGTCTCGCGTGGCGATCGCATTGGTGCTATGGGTAACTCTGGACGTTCGACCGGACCCCACCTTCATTACGAGGTCCGTGTAAACGGCAACCCCGTCAACCCCATGACTTATATAAGAGCTGGACAAGATGTTTTCTAAATCCAAAATCAATGAGCCCGGA
>CBDTVI010000085.1:0-8989 GCA_965364065.1 uncultured Yoonia sp.
TCGCACTCAGACTTCGACGATTGGGCTGAGGGTCGCAAGCAGCTTCGGATGGAATACTTTTATCGCGATATGCGCCGCAAAACCGGCTTGTTGATGGATGGCGACAAACCCGAAGGTGGCAAGTGGAACTACGATCACGATAACCGCAAACCTGCACCCGATCAGGTGGATTACGAAGGTCCGTTACGATTTACCCCCGACGAAGATGTGCTTGATTTGGTGACCGAACGGTTCCCTGATAATTTTGGCGATCTACGCCCGTTCTGGTTCGCCACAACGACTGCACAAGCGCAGGAACAATTAACCCATTGGATCGTAGGCGGTTTGCCTAAATTTGGCGACTTCCAAGATGCGATGCTGAATGATCAGCCGTTCTTGTATCATTCGTTGATCAGTTTCTATCTGAATGCTGGATTGTTGGATCCACTGGCGGTCTGCCAAGAGGTCGAGGCCGCTTACCGCGCGGGCCACGCCCCTTTGAACGCTGTTGAAGGTTTTATCCGTCAGATCATCGGTTGGCGTGAATACGTCCGTGGCATCTATTTCCGTGAAGGGCCGGATTATACGGCCCGCAATGGATTGGGGCATGATCGTGCGTTGCCGGATGTGTATTGGGGCGGGCCTTCAAAGATGAACTGCATGACGCAATCCGTGGCCCAAACCAAGGAACACGCTTATGCACACCATATTCAACGCCTGATGGTGACGGGCAACTTTGCGCTTTTGACAGGGGTTGATCCGGCACATGTGCATGAATGGTATTTGGCCGTTTATGCAGACGCCTATGAATGGGTTGAGGCCCCGAATGTGATCGGGATGAGTCAGTTTGCGGATGACGGCATCATTGCCTCGAAACCTTATATATCGTCAGGCAACTACATTCATAAGATGTCGAATTACTGCGGATCATGCGCCTACCGGGTCCAAGACAAGACCGGCGAAAAGGCGTGCCCGTTCAATCTGCTGTACTGGCATTTTCTGGATCGGCACCGAGAGCGGTTCGAACGTAACCCGCGCATGGGCAATATGTACCGTGTCTGGGACCGTATGGATGAAAGCAAACGTGAGACTGTCTTGCGGGAGGCCGATCAGTGGCTGGGACGGCTGGATCAAGGCGAGGCGGTTTAGAAACTAAAAAGGGGGCTTGGCAAAACTGCCAAGCCCCCTTTGGAATGCTATGTTCGGCGTTGCTTAGTTGTCTTGGCTTGTCTCTGACACCAATGCACCGTCCGACCATGTGCCAACGCTTTCTTGACCGGTGGCATAGTTCATGGTGCCTTCGCCTTCGCGCCGACCGCGTACAAAGCTGCCTTGATAGACATCGCCGTTTGCATATGTAGCCACGCCGGTCCCATCAATGACGCCGTCCTGCCAGCCACCGACATATGTAAAGCCATCGGGAAGCGTGATTTCGCCCTCACCGTTGCGCTGCCCGTTCAGGAAGGAGCCGGTATAAACTGTGCTATCTGCATAGGTCGCGCTGCCTTGGCCGTTGCGCTGGCCTTCGGCCCATTCGCCTTCGTAAACGTAGCCATCTGCGTAAGTCATCTTGCCTTGGCCATTGTATTGGGCGTTCAAGAATGCGCCCTCATAGACCAAGCCGTTCTCATAGGTCGCAATACCGGTGCCATTGATTACACCATTTTGCCAAGTGCCATCGTATGTCGCGCCATTGGGGTAAGTGATTTTGCCTGACCCGTTGGCCACGTTATTCGCGAAAGTGCCAACATAGACGGACCCATCAGGATATGTGACCTCGCCGCTGCCCGCAATTTGGCCCTCGAGCCATTCGCCCGTGTAAAGATACCCGTCGGTGCCCGTGAATGTACCAGTGCCGTGACGCAGGTCGCTAAGAAACGTCCCGCTATATGTATCGCCGTTCGCGTATGTCGCCGTGCCTTCGCCGTCGCGGCGGCCATCAACAAGTGTGCCAACGTAGACGTCGCCATTGGGTTGGGTCAGCGTGCCTGCACCCTGAATTTCACCATCTACCCAATCACCACTGTAGATCAGGCCATCTGCCATGGTCAGCGTGCCTACGCCATCGCGTGTGCCTGATTTGAGGTTTCCCTCGTAAATCGCGCCATCTGGGTATGTTATTTTGCCGTCGCCCTCTTTGGCGCCATTGATCCACGAACCTTCATAGATATAGCCACCCGGGCTTGTCATTGTGCCGGTACCGTTGTGCATCGCATTGCGGAAGTCGCCTTCGTAGATCACACCGTTTGCGTAAGTCGCGATGCCTTGGCCGGTGATATTTCCGTCTAGCCAGTCGCCTTCAAACGTTCCGCCATCGGCGAATGTGATTCGTCCCTGACCCTCTGGCTTGCCCGCTGAAAAGCTTCCTTCGTAGACTGAGCCGTTGGGAAACTTCGCAGTACCTTGGCCGCGAATCTCTCCTTCGGTCCACTCTCCGGTGTATTCGTAACCATTGGGAAGGCGATACGTGCCGGTGCCGTGTTGCTTGCCATCAAGGAACGTTCCCTCGTAGATGCCACCGTCATCGTATTGTTTTGTCTCGACTGTTTGGGCATATCCACTTGTAGCCAGCCCGGTTGCGAGCACTGCAGCTACAACAGTTTTTGATATTCCAAACATCGCCATCGACTTCTCCGATTTATTTTCTCGTGGCAGCTTAGGAAAGCAAAGCGCACCTGACAACGTCTAACCGACATCGCATGCAATCGGCTTTCCCCTGCGCACTATTCTGGTACATGCATTGCAAGGCATTGGGACAAAACTATGACAAAAACATTTCGTCTTACGATGGCGCAGTTGAACCCGACCGTCGGCGACATTGCCGGCAACGCAGAACTGGCGCGCCAAGCATGGGCCGAGGGCCGCGCAAACGGTGCTGATCTGGTCGCCCTGCCAGAAATGTTCTTGGTCGGTTACCAAACTCAAGATTTGATCGCAAAGCCCGCTTTCGTGGCGGATGCGATGGAACATCTGCATGCCCTTGCGCGCGACTGTGCCGATGGGCCCGCGCTTTCAATTGGCGGTCCTGTCGTCGAAGAAGAGCGGCTCTATAATGCCTATTTTACCCTGCGTGGTGGCGAAATCGTCGCCTGCGCGCGCAAGCATTTCCTTCCGAACTTCAACGTCTTTGACGAAGTCCGCTTGTTTAAAAGCGCGGATATCGCCGGTCCCTATGCCCTGAACAATGGCGCGCGGATCGGCAACCCGATTTGCGAAGACGCATGGTATCCGGACGTTTGCGAAGCGATGGTCGAAAGCGGCGCCGAGATTTTGGTGATCCCGAACGGGTCGCCTTACTTCCGCGATAAATTTCCGATCCGCATGAACAACATGGTATCTCGTGTGATCGAAAACGATGTGCCGTTGGTTTACCTCAACCTTGTGGGCGGCCAAGACGATCAGATGTTTGATGGCGGATCGTTCGTGCTGAACCGTGGCGGCAAGTTGGCTGTACAGCTGCCGCTCATGGAAAACACCATCGCGCATGTTGATTTCACGCTAACTGATGCGGGCTGGCATGCGGAAGACGGCGAAAAGGCGGTTTTGCCTGATAGCATGGAACAAGACTACCGTGTCATGGTCGAAGCCTTGCGCGACTACATGCGCAAAACCGGTTTTGGCAAAGTGCTGCTTGGCCTGTCTGGCGGCATCGACAGTGCAATTGTTGCTGCAATAGCGACTGATGCGCTGGGTGCAGAAAACGTACGCTGCGTGATGCTGCCATCGGAATATACTTCGCAAGGATCGCTTGATGATGCGGCGGCAGCGGCGCAGGCGTTGGGCTGCAAATACGACACGGTAAGCATCGCAGGCCCCCGTGCTGCTGTCACAGATGCGTTGGCTCCATTGTTTGCAGGCTTGGACGAGGGCCTGACCGAAGAGAATATCCAGTCGCGTATTCGTGGTTTGTTGCTGATGGCGCAGTCTAACAAATTTGGCGAAATGCTTTTGACGACGGGCAATAAGTCCGAAGTCGCGGTAGGCTACGCCACGATCTATGGCGACATGGCGGGCGGCTATAACCCGATCAAGGACATGTACAAAACCCGCGTGTTTGAGGCGTGCCGCTGGCGCAATGCAAACCACCGCCCTTGGATGCAAGGCCCTGCAGGCGAGGTGATCCCCGTGGCGATCATCGACAAACCGCCCTCTGCGGAATTGCGCCCTGATCAAAAAGACGAAGACAGTCTGCCGCCCTACGATATCCTTGATGGGATATTGATGATGTTGGTCGACCAAGACGCCTCCGTGGCGGATTGCGTGGCTGCGGGTTATGACCGGGACACAGTCAAACGGATCGAGCATCTGCTATACATCAGTGAATATAAGCGTTTTCAGTCGGCCCCCGGTCCACGTCTATCGGCACGGGCGTTCTGGCTAGACCGTCGCTATCCGATCGTGAACCGCTGGCGTGACAACAGTTAAACACATGTGTTTGTGTCATGGCTGAAACCCGCATCAAAGAAAGCCTGCGCTACCGCAAGGTCGGCGGTGGATTTTTGGTTGTTCTGGGGTTGGTCCTCACATTGTTCACCGCGCGTTTTGTATTGCCATACTTCAGCTCTGGCCGTGACTTGATCATTCTTTTGCTAGGCCCGAGCACGCTGGCGCTGGGCTTGTGGGCCGCATTCCCACGCCGTGCGGCGGCGCTGCGTATGGTGATCACTGACAATACGGTTCAGATCAAATCGCTCTCTGGCGATGTGGCGGTAATCCAACTGTCCGATCTACAATCCATCGCGAACACGCGCCCGCTGATGGCCAAATTCGAACGGTTGACCTTTGTGGCCGAGGACCAAGAACACCATTTTGATGTGGCCCACCTCACGCATGAGACGGATGACATCGTTCACCTCATTTCTATGCGTCTGGAAAATAAAGCACTCTATCTGGAACAAGAACTGTCACCAGTGATGGGTGCAGGAACAGGCGTCTGGCACGTCCGCGCGGGCAATACCTTTGGCACAAACGAAAATCGTGCTAAAATTGGCTATGGCAGAGAATAAGACACAAGCATCATCGCAATCCGTGAGCGATTTTATGAATGCAATCGCGCATCCGACGCGGCAGGCTGATGCTTTGGCCCTTGATGCGATGTTCCAGAAAGTGACCGGTTGGGCGCCGCAGATGTGGGGGCCATCAATCATCGGGTACGGCAGCTATCATTATACATACGACAGCGGGCGCAGCGGGGATTTCCTAGCGACTGGCTTTAGCCCCCGCAAATCAAATATGTCCGTCTATATTATGCCAGGCTATGCGGACTTCAGCGATATTCTTGCGCGCTTGGGTAAACACAAGTCCGGCAAGTCGTGCCTTTATATCAACAAGCTTGCAGATATTGATATGGATGTATTGGCGGAACTGGTGCGCGCGGGTCTCAAGGATCTCGATGGTAAATGGCCGGTTCAGGCAACCTGATACTTGAACTTCTTTTTCCTGATAAAACTTCGGGGTAAGGGGCGAATGCAATCCGGCCCGAGGGGCAGCGCCCCTGAAACTGGACATCTGTCGCGCGTCATGGTCAATACCCTGCAACAGGAGAGACACTCATGACCACGACCAGATTCGCCCCTTCGCCCACCGGTTGGCTGCACATTGGCAACCTGCGCGCTGCATTGTTTAACTATGCAATCGCGCGCCAGAACGGTGGCGAATTTGTCCTGCGGATCGATGACACCGATCCTGTGCGGTCAAAGGACGAATATATCCAAGGCGTGAAAGATGATCTGACTTGGCTTGGCTTTAGCTGGGACCGGATTGAACGCCAATCTGCGCGCACAGAAAACTATATGATAGCCAAGCAAAAGCTGATCGATATGGGGCGGCTTTACGAGTGTTTTGAAACTCCGGTTGAGCTGGACCTGAAACGCAAAAAACAGCTGAACATGGGTAAACCGCCGGTTTATGACCGCGCGGCCCTTGCGCTGACGGACGCGGAAAAAGACGCGTTGCGTGCCGAACGTGGCTCGCATTGGCGTTTCAAACTTGAATTGAAACGTATCGAATGGGCCGATGGAATTATTGGCGATATCTCAATTGATGCAGCGTCGGTCAGCGATCCGGTTTTGTTCAAAAATGATGGGCAAATTCTGTATACGCTTGCGTCTGTTGTAGATGACACAGAAATGGGCATCACGGATGTCGTGCGTGGTTCGGATCACGTGACAAACACCGCAACCCAAATTCAAATGATCGAAGCGCTGGGCGGGACTGTTCCGCGCTTTGCGCACCACTCTTTGCTGACCGGCCCACAAGGCGAGGCGTTGTCGAAACGTCTCGGAACTTTGGCTTTGCGTGATTTGCGCAAGCGCGGCATCGCACCAGAGGCGATTTTGTCGTTGATGGCGCGCTTGGGGTCTTCTGAGCCGGTTGAGTTGCGGGCAAATATTGGCGAAGTCGTCGCTGGTTTTGACCTTTCGAAATTCGGCTCTGCACCGACGAAATTTGATGTTGAAGACCTTGTACCGTTGACTGCGCGCCATCTGGCGACCCTTGGCCACGGCGATGTGGCAGAGGTTTTGACCGCAGCAGGTGTGCCTGATGACTTGGCAGAGCCGTTCTGGAAAGTCGTTCGCGACAACATCACCAACCTTGATGAGGTGGCCGATTGGTGGGCGCTGTTCCGTGACGGCGCGGCGCCGTTGATCGCTGATGAGGATCGCGCATTCATCGCAGAGGCCTTTGATTTGTTGCCACCATTGCCCTTTGATGGCGACACTTGGGGCCAGTGGACATCAGCCGTAAAAGAGGCGACAGGGCGTAAAGGCAAAGGCCTGTTTATGCCGCTGCGCAAAGCGGTGACAGGACGTGAACGCGGCCCTGAAATGGCAGATGTGATGCCGCTTTTGCAGAAACGTCCAGCGCTTTAGAAACGGTCCACTTTTGCGAAAGTGCTTGAATTCAGCTCTGCGTCCTGCGCTGTTTGACGAAGAGTTCACAAGCGCAGGCGCAAATATAGATGACCGACAAAGCACCAGACGCGCCTGATACCGCGCAGGCCGTCTTTACCAAAGGCAGCTTGTTCGGACATATTTCGGTTATGTCGCTGACCGCATCTGTCGGGCTGATGGCGATCTTTTTGGTTGATTTCGTAGATATGATCTTCATATCGATGCTGGGAAAAGCAGAGCTGGCGGCCGCCGTAGGCTATGCTGGCGCTGTCTTGTTTTTCACGACTTCCTTCGGAATTGGCATGGCGATTGCAGCGGGGGCCTTGGTCGCCCGCGCATTAGGTGCTGGTAACGCAGCAGAAGCGCGCAGACGGGCCACGAATTCCCTGATCTATGGCGTAATCTTCGGGGCGATCTTTGCATGGATCGTGTGGATGAACCTCGCATTTTTGGCGGGCCTTTTGGGGGCTACAGGTGCGACGCTGGACCTTGCGGTGCATTACCTTTCCATCATCGTACCATCATTGCCGTTCTTGATTGTCGGTATGATCGGAGGTGCAATTCTGCGCGCCCACGGCGATGCGCGCCGCGCGATGATGGCGACAATCTGGGGTGGGCTGGTGAATGCCGTGCTTGATCCGATCTTGATCTTTGGTTTGGATTTGGAACTGACGGGTGCTGCCATCGCCAGCGTCTGCGCGCGTATCGTGATTGCAATTATGGCGCTGATGCCGCTGATCCGGCACTATGGCGGCTTTGACAAACCGACTTTTGGCAGTCTGACCATCGATATTCGCCCGATCCTTGCTATCGCTATTCCTGCAATCTTGACCCAGCTTGCGACCCCGATTGGGCAAGCTTACGTGACGAGGGCGATGTCTGATTTCGGCGAAGACGCTGTTGCGGGCATGGCGATCATTGCACGCATGACGCCTGTAGGGTTCGCAGTGATCTTTGCACTGTCAGGGGCGATTGGGCCGATCATCGGTCAGAATGCGGGTGCGGGTTTGAACGATCGCGTGCGTGCGGCCTTTCGCGACGGTTTGCTGTTCACAGGGATTGTGGTTGTCGTCGTTTCGATCCTATTTTTCTTGGCCCGACCCGCTATTCAAATGCTGTTTCAGTTAGACGGAGTGGCGTTAACGTTGGTGTTCTTATTCGCGGGTCCGCTGTCGCTGATGTTCTTTTTCAATGGAGTTATTTTCGTGTCGAACGCGGCGTTCAACAACCTTGGGCATCCGTTTTATTCGACGATTGTGAACTGGGGCCGCAATACACTTGGGACCGTTCCCTTTGTGTTGGTTGGGGCTGCATGGTTTGGCGCGCCTGGTGTGCTTGTCGGTCAATTCTTGGGTGGTGCCGTCTTTGCTGTTCTCGCGCTTATCCTTGCGCGCAAGGTCATGGCGCAGCAATCGGATATTACCCCGTCTGAACCTTTCGCCCGCCAAGCCCGTCTATTCAGTCTACTGCATCACCGTAGGTAGCCGCTATTCCCGTGCACGCAGCACTTGGGCTGGCTTTGCTGATAATGGCCGCCATGCAAAGGCAAGACCTGCAAGCGTAGATGCCACAATGCCGCCGCCAATAATCAGCAACGCGTTGCCCCAGATCACGACATACGGAGTGTCCATGATAAACGTGGATACAGCCCAGCCGCCCAAGATCCCCGCGCCAAGTGCGACGGTACCAGCAGCCAATCCCAAGATAGCGGCGCGCAACGCAAAGCTTGCGATGATCTGACGCCGTGGTGCACCAAGTGTTTTCAACACCGCAGATTCGAATGTGCGCGCCCGTTCGCCTGCGGCAGCAGCACCGATTAGCACCAAAAATCCAGTCACAAGGGTGATCAACGCACCATAGCGCGTCGCGGCAGAGATACCGCCGACCAGTTCGATGACTTGATCAATCGCGTCACGAATACGGATGGCCGTGATATTGGGGTAGGCGGTCGCCAGATCGCGCAAGATCGCAGCCTCTGCTTGTTCTTCGGCGTAGACGGTCGAAATCCAACTGTGCGGTGCACCCGCCAAGGCCCCTTGGTTCATCGCAAGGACAAAGCCGATGCCTGCGTCTTCCCAACTGACATCGCGAAAGCTGGTGACTTCGGCGGTGATGTC
>CBDTVI010000086.1:0-8956 GCA_965364065.1 uncultured Yoonia sp.
GTCAACCCATCAGAGGTGTCGCGGACGGTGACGTCAAAACGCGCACGCGCAGCTGCAAGGTTCGCATCGGGTAAAACCCGCGTAATCAATAGTTTTTTCAATGCAAGCGCCCTCCGATTGGCACATCTTGGTCGGGGCCGACCAAGACGACCTCTCCTGTTTCGTCTGGCATGCCAAGGACCAGAACCTCTGACATGAACTTACCGATTTGACGGGGCGGGAAATTAACGACAGCAAGCACTTGCTTGCCCACCAATGTCTCAGGCGCATAATGCGCCGTGATCTGCGCAGAGGTCTTTTTCTCGCCGATCTCATCTCCGAAATCGATCCACAGCTTGATCGCGGGCTTGCGCGCCTCTGGGTAGCTTTCGGCACGCAGCACTGTGCCGACGCGGACATCAACCTTTAGAAAGTCATCAAAAGAAATATCACTCATTGGAGAGCTCGCGGGATCTGTTGGCAGCGGCAGCTACCGCCCGGCGCAGCAACGGCGGAAAGCCGGTCTCTGCATCCATCAACACCTCAAGTGCGGCTTGTGTGGTGCCATTGGGCGAGGTGACATTGATGCGCAACTGGGTGGGCGTGTCATCCACGCCCTCTGCCAGTTCACCGGCACCGCCGACCGTCGCCTTGGCCAATTGCATAGCGAGATCAGCAGGCAGACCTTCGGCTTCTCCTGCGGCGGCCAAAGTCTCAATCAGGTGGAAAACATATGCAGGTCCAGAGCCGGAAACAGCCGTGACCGCATCCATCTGCCCTTCATTGTCCAAGCGGACGGTCTGACCAATCGACGACAAAAGCGCGTCAGCCAGGTCCATGTCGTCGGGTTTCACGCTTGCGTTCCCAATCAAGGCCGTGATGCCACGACCAACAGCGGCAGGTGTGTTCGGCATGGCGCGCACGATGGGGGTATTTTCACCCAACATCGCCTCAAACGTGGCAATGGGGGTGCCCGCGGCAATGGAAATCACAAGTGTTTGCCCATTGCCCAAGACTTTCACATCGGGCAACGCATCCGCCATCATTTGCGGTTTGACAGCAATAATCGCAATCGCAGGGTTGGCAGGCAAATCAGCGCCAATATGCACGCCCTGTTCCTTGAGCCAAGCAGACGGGTGCGGGTCTATGACCCATACCGACGCAGGCGGCAGACCAGAGCGCAGCCAGCCATTCAACATGGCAGAGCCCATTTTTCCGCAGCCTAGCAAAACCAGCCCGCGTGCTGCGACATCTTTCATGTTCATGGATGCATCCCTTGTAAATCTCGCCAAAGGCTACGCAAAGGTAAGGTGGGTTTAAACCCACCTTACGCGATAAAATTAAGCACGCCCGTATGCGCCGCCTATCGCGATCTGCACGGCGTCCTGCGGTGTGCGGTCCGCCCACGTCACCAGCTGGATCGCAGGGTAATACTGCTCGCAAGCCGCAACAGCCGCAGAAATCATCGTGTCAACTTGATCAGGTCCAGCAACTTGATCCCCGCTCAGCATCAACCCATAGCGGTAAACCATCAGCTTTTGTTCATCCCACCACGTAAAGGCACCCGCCCAACAGCGGTCATTGATGGTGTTCAATGTTTCGTACAGGGCCGGCATCCGGTCTTCGGGCGGTTCCATGTCAAAGGTACAGATCAAACGAAGCGTTTCGTCATAGGCAGACCAAGCAAGCGTGATTGAATACGTCCGCCACTGGCCTTCCACGGCCATTGCAATCTGATCATCGTGGATGCGGTCAAACTCCCACGCGTGGTGCTCTGCGATATGTTCCACCAGGTCAATCGGGTGGAGATCTTCTGCATCGGGAAAATGCTCGGACAATGCCATGTGCTTTGCCTCACTGCGTTGGCGAAGGGGACATGGCAGTGCCCCAGCGCTAGATAACTGCTCTAGGGACGGTGTTGTTCACCTTTGTTCCCTACCACATATCGTGGACTAGAGCGGTGATTGCTGTAAAGCAATTTCTTGGGGATAAGATGGGGTTGAGCAAAGATTGCTGTGGATAAATGCGGGCTGACACACAGCACAGCAGGAACTCGCACAACAAATCAAGGGGACGCGACGGATAATGCCAAAAAGCATGGTCGCCGCAGAATCGAACGGCGCTAGACGGCGCACGCAGCCATTAACTTCGTTTCTAAAGCCTCAGCCAGACACACATTGTTTGGCAAGACGTCGCTGCACCAACCTAATCGCTGGTGCAGCAAAGGTTAAATCACGCGCCGCCTTTGAATTTTGCGATCATTTCGTCCAGATCAATGCCGAGGCTGTCCAACATCGACAGATCAAGACCTTTTTCTTCGATGAACGCTTTGGCCGCGTCCACGTCTAGATTTTCAAGCATCGACGCATCGACACCCAGTTCTTCCAATTTCGCTGCGAAGTCAAAGTCGCCACCCATAAGGCCGGCCGCTTTGCCCATCATATCACCTAGTCCCATCGTGCTTTTCCTTTGCTTGAGGTTACTTATCGGAAACTTGCCACAAGACGCAGGAAACCACACGACTGAAATCGCATGATGACCGAAGCCGCTAAGGCTTGTTCACTTTTTCTTTGCTTCCAACGCCGCGATCCGCACCGCCAGCGCGTCGTTTTCTTCGCGGGCTTTTTGGGCCATCGCGCGAACGGCATCGAACTCTTCACGGGTCACAAAGTCGCGATCGGCGAGCCAGCGGTCCATCATCGATGACATCGCGGTCTGTGCCTCGTCTTTGGCGCCTTGGGCCACACCCATTGCGTTGGTCATCAGCTGGCTAATGTCGTCGAGGATTTTATTGTTCTGCATAAGGTTCTCCAATCGCTTTGATCTCTATATGGGACCTCTGACGCGTTCGGACAAGCGGGCATTGTTTGGTTGACTTTGCCGCAGCCTACAACAAGAACTAGCTGCATGTTTGCATCAATCCCATTCCCCAATATATCGCCCGAAATTTTCGCCTTTGACGTCTTCGGATTTGAAATCGCCCTGCGCTGGTACGCGATGGCCTATATCGTGGGTATCGCACTTGGTTGGCAGCTTATTAAGTTCGCGCTGAACCGCCCCGCACTTTGGCGCAATGGCCCCCCGATGAAGGTCGCCCAGCTTGAAGATCTGCTCACATATATCGTGATCGGTGTGATCGGCGGCGGGCGCATTGGTTATGTGCTGTTTTACAAACCAGCCGAATTCCTATCCGCGCCGCTCGACATTTTTAAGATCTGGGAAGGTGGGTTATCATTCCACGGTGGTTTCTTGGGCGTCATTGTCGCCGTCTTTGTGTTTAGCAAACGCCAAAAGGTATCGTTGCCGGATCTTGCGGACATTATCGCCGTTTCTGCAACCCCTGCGATTTTCCTTGTGCGCATCGCCAACTTTATCAACGCCGAACTTTGGGGGCGCCCAACAGACCTGCCGTGGGGTGTCGTCTTTCCGGGCCAAGCCGCCCAAGCCTGCGCCACAGCGCTAGAGCCCTGCGTGCGCCACCCCTCACAACTTTATGAGGCAGGGTTAGAGGGGCTATTGCTTGGCACTATCCTGATCCTGCTGGCCTTCCGCTTTGGTGCGTTGAAAAAGCCGTGGCTGTTGTCGGGTGTGTTCTTCATGGTCTACGGCATTGCGCGGTTCTCGGTCGAATTTGTACGCCAACCTGACGTGCAATTCGTGACAATCGGGAATGAGCTTGGGCTGGCATTCCATTCAAACGGCATTGGGCTGACGATGGGCCAAACCCTGACACTGCCAATGATCCTTGTGGGTCTGGCAGTTGTGTTAGTGGCGCGGCGCAGGTGACAGCGCTGGGTGATCTATTGGTTGCCCGCATCGCGCGGACCGGCCCGATCAGTCTGGCTGACTATATGGCCGACTGCCTGATGCACCCTGAGCTCGGCTATTACGCCACGCGCGATCCCTTTGGGACAGGTGGTGATTTCATCACGGCCCCCGAGATTTCCCAGATGTTTGGCGAATTGATCGGGCTGGCGCTGGCGCAATCATGGATCGACCAAGGTAGCCCTGCGCCCTTTTCGTTGGCAGAACTCGGCCCCGGACGCGGTACGCTAATGGCAGACGTTTTGCGCGCCACCAGAGCCGTACCAGAGTTCCACACCGCCCTGACGGTTCACTTTGTCGAAACCTCGCCGACTTTACGCCAAGCGCAAGTACAAGCCGTCCCTGATGCCATTTGGCATGACAGCGTTGCAACCCTGCCCGATCAGCCACTTTTCTTAATCGCGAATGAATTCTTCGATGCGCTGCCTATCCGGCAATTCGTGCGCGAAGGCGACGCATGGCGCGAAAAGATGGTGGGGCTGACGGATGATGCCCTTAGCTTTGGACTGTCTACCGCCGCCCCGATCGCATTGCTTGAACATAGGCTCGCGGACACAGCCGAAGGCGATCTGGTTGAACACTGCACCGCCCTGCCTGCAATCATGCAGACGGTTGGACAAATAATAGACGCGCACGGCGGCATGGCATTGATCATCGACTATGGTGATTGGCAATCGCTAGGCGACACGCTGCAAGCGCTTAAGGCGCACGACCATGTGGACCCGCTGGCAACGCCCGGCACAAGTGACCTGACCGCGCATGTCGATTTCGCGGCCATTGCACATAACGCGGCCCCTGCAAAATTCACGCGACTGACAACGCAAGGTGTATTCCTTGAACGCCTTGGGATCACAGCGCGTGCGCAAACACTCGCGCACGGACTAAGCGGGACTGCACGCGATGCACATATCAAAGCGCATCGGCGCTTGACCCACCCTGCCGAAATGGGCGATTTATTTAAGGTGATCGGGATTTATCCCGCCACAGCAATACCACCACCTGGGCTAGAGCCATGACACTCGACATTATACAACACCCGCTTTTGGCAGGAACCCAGCACGGGTTCTTTGGTCGCAGCGGCGGTGCGTCGTCGGGTGTGTATTCAGGATTGAACTGCGGATTTGGCAGTTCCGACCAGCGCGAAATTGTACAGATTAACCGCACGCGGGTGGCCGCTGCTTTGGACTTAGGCGTAGATCAATTGGTTGGTGTGCATCAGGTTCACTCGGCCGACGCGGTCGCAGTCAATGCGCCACACGCGCAGGCACCAAAGGCCGACGCCATTGTGACAGCCACCAAAGGGATCGCACTTGGTATCCTAACGGCAGACTGCCAGCCCGTTCTGTTTGCTGACAAAAAGGCAGGTGTCATCGGGGCGGCGCACGCAGGTTGGAAAGGCGCTTTGTACGGCGTGCTTGATGCGACTGTGGCGCAAATGGAAAGCCTTGGGGCAGCACGCGCAGACATTGTCGCCGTTATCGGACCCTCAATCAGCCAAGCAAACTACGAAGTCGGACCAGAGTTTCGCGATAACTTCGTGGCCGCAGATCCAGACCACGCAAAATTCTTTGTGGCAGGTAAGGATGACCGCTTTCATTTTGATCTGCCCGCTTTCGGGCAACACCGCCTTACCCAGATTGGCGTCGGCAGTGCGGCTTGGACAGGTCATTGCACCTATGCGGATGCCAAGCGATTCTTTAGCTACCGTCGGTCGGTCCATTTGAAGCAAGCGGACTACGGTCGCCTTATTGCCACAATTCGGCTTTGAAACCGCGAACAAGGGCAGAATGGGGCGAAATCGCCGCAGTTCAGCAATTTCGACATCGCAGAACCGCTATTCGCAGTGCAATTATGTGTTATTTTTCAATGGATTGTCGGGAACATTTCAACCAGTCGGGTAAAAAGTAGAGAAATTTGCCCATCGTCAAATTCTTGCCAGTTTAGCACGTCATCTTCTTCTCAATGCCCTCGCTTAAAAGAGGGCTCTGAATAAGAAGGTATCAAAAATGAAAAGTCGTTGGCAGAAATCCTTGGAAGCCGCTGTTGCAGCATATGACACTCCCATGCCTTGGGAGCGTGGTGCGACACGCAAAGCAATGATTTCGCGTCGCAAAGAGCGCGCGAACAAAGAAACCCAACCAACGACTTTACAGGCGCAAGGCGCATAAACCTTCTCCCCGAAGACGACCGTTGCCAACAGCTTCTTTTGCATCTTTTTGCAGGCTCTGGCGGCGCACTAGCTTGACGCTTGAAGTATTGATCACCCGATTCTCGGGCTGTGATGACCAAGGGCTCAGGTGCACTAAACGAATACGTGTATTTTAAACAGTAACCCTTGTTTTACTCAGTCGTTGTGCGGTGGGCGCAGCGGATGATGAGAACCTTCATAGATAGGCTTTCGCATGAATCAGCCCCTTTCCGCTTCGTTTTCACAAGCAGCGCGTCAAAACCCACTTGATGCATATGCGCCGCTTCCACCTGAACTGCCCATGCGCAGATACGAGATCATGTATCTTGATCGCGAAGGGCAATTGCGCGACATCAGCCGGACGGCGCGCGCACATACCGTTTACGAGCAAGCGTTTTGTGTTCTCAAACAGGGCGCTTTAGTTACATCTGAAAATGGTATTATCGCCGTTGAAGATGTCGTGCCTGGCGATAAACTGCGTCTTGGTGACGGCAGCTTTGAAACCGTCGAATGGCGTGGTTCCATCACTGTTCGACCCGACCGCCCTGCCGACACCAGCGCGCAACCAACGCTGACCCGCTTAACTGCGGACGCGATGGGATATAACCGCCCTTCACCTGATCTTGTTCTTGGATATGGCGCACGCATTCTGCACCGCGCCGCTGGCATCCGCCGCGTAAGCGGAAGTGACGCTGCCTTTATCCCTGCATCTGATTTCGTGGACGGCAACAACGTCTTGTCACTACGCCCCACAACACCTGTCGCTGTCTACCAGTTTGGTTTTGCCAAGCAGCAAAGCCTTGAAGTGAACGGGGTCGAGGTTGAAACGCTGCACCCGGGCACCGCATTCAATCTAGGTTTGCGTGGTGCGGCATTGCGCGCATACTTGTCGCTTTTCCCGCATAAGCAATCGTTCGAAGACTTTGGCATGCTCGACTGCCCACGCCTGCGCCTGCGTGATCTAGAGCTGTTGGACTGAAACAACTTTGGGGGTGATCTTTACGGATCGTCCCCAAAACCGCGTCATCATAAGTACGGCAGCCACGGCAAGGCCAATGACAAGGCCTAACCACAAACCAACACCGCCCATGTCAAACTTGAACGCGAGAATATAGCTGACAGGCAAGCCAATCACCCAATAGCTGACCGTTGCCATGACCATCGGAATAGTGGTGTCTTGAACGCCGCGAAGCAAACCCAAGGCGAGCACCTGCAAGCCATCCACCAATTGGAACAATGCAGCCACCATAATGAGGCTGGCACCGATCCGCAGCAGCGTCTCCCGCTCGGGTTCTGCTGGATCAATGAACAATGACACGAGGGTCTCGGGTATCGCCAAAAATATCGCAGACGTCACAATCGCAAAAATCGCAGACATGCCAATCGCAGTGATCCCGCCACGGCGCAATGATGCCTCGTCCTTGCGGCCAAGCGCGCGCCCTGCCCGCACAGTGGCTGCCTGACTGAAACCGATATGAACCATGAATGTCAGGCTCGCCAATTGGATCGCGATACCGTGCGCTGCCAGTTCAAGCGGCCCAATCCAACCCATCATCACCGCAGACGCGCTGAAAAGTCCGCCTTCGGCCAATGATGTCAGGCCAATGGGCCAGCCCAGCTTGTAGACCCGCTTCATGATCTCGCCATCGCTGCGCCAGAAATTCTTGAACAACTGAAACTGCGGTAAGGCGCGCAAAATATAGACCACCAAGATCAGAACCGTGATCGTGGTCACTGTCAGCGAAGCGATTGCAGCGCCTTTGATTCCCAGTTCGGGCATGCCCCAATTGCCGAAAATCAGCGCGTAATTCAAGAATCCGTTCAGTACGGCGGTACCGATCGTGGCCCAAAGGATAATCGCCGTATGTTCCATCGCGGCCAAGAACGCCTTGAACGTCATGACAATCAGCGCAGGTACCATCTGCCAAATCACAATTTGCAGGTAGATATGTGCAAGGTCAGCGACTTCGGCATCTTGGCCCATCGCAATCAGGATATCTTCGGCCCAAAAGAACGGCACTGTCACCACCAACCCATAAAAGATCGACAGCCATAACCCCATACGGGTCACACGGCGGACTTGGACTTCGTCGTCTTCTTCCGCAGCGGCAGCCACCAAAGGTGTTACGGCTTGCGAAAAACCAGCCCCCACAATGAAAATGACAAAGAACATCGTGCCAGCGATGGTCGATGCCGCAAGTGCGGTCACACTGTACCAGCCCAGCATCACGGTATCAGTAATGTGGATCGCAAACTGCGCCACATTACTTAGGATTAAAGGCATCCCCAGCTTCCAAACGGCGCGGCTGTGATCTTGATATGTTTGTGCAATGGGGGTCATATTCACAGGCTTAGGCCCCAAATTTGCCCACGTAAAGCACTATCAGATCGTGCGTAACACCAACTGTGCAGCCAAAATCACGACAATCGCGCCTGCGCAAACTTCAAACCAAGCACCTGCGCGTGCAACCGCGCTATGATTAACCAATTGCAACGTGCTTTCGCGAAACCCTACCGAGGCCACTGCAACAAAGATCGTGATACTCGCCGTGCCCAGTCCCATGACAAATGCACCGATGATGCCCGCATAATCAATTCCAAAGCGCCATGTCAGGATCAGCAAGAACAACGCCCCCGTGCAAGGTCGCACAGCGATTACGCCAATGACGGCCGCAGCATCACGCCAAGATGTGACCGCCTGCGCCTGCGCCACCGTCGGGCCATGCGCGTGTCCACATGACCCACAGACGTCACCGTCGCCTACATGGGCATGAGAGGGCCGCAAATGGCGCGCACCCCGCACAAGCAGCCAAAGCCCAACCGCACCAATCAACGCATAACTAAGCGGTGCCAGCACATTATCGGCCAAACCGGTCATTTGCCCGCGCCCCCAGCCCAAAACAAACGCCGCAAAATACACCAAGATGATCGCAGTCGCCGCCTGCGCCAACGATGCGCCCAACG
>CBDTVI010000087.1:0-8935 GCA_965364065.1 uncultured Yoonia sp.
GTGCGGGCATGACCCCCAAGACGTTTCTCAGCTTCAAACAGGACCACATTATGGTCTTTGGCCAGCGCATGCGCCGCCCCCATCCCAGAAATGCCTGCACCGATTACCGCGATTTTTCTGGGCGCGGTCGTCCCGGTCTCAAATGGCATTTATTAGGCTCCGACGTGTCTATTATTTCTTAATGTCTTTATTACGTCGCAGCAACTCGCATGGATCATAACAAAAAGCATCTACTGGGGTGATCCAAACTCAAACCCGGTGCGTAATACATTTATGTTAACGGACACGAACACCCTCGCGAAAGTTGATGCGGCCTCGACAGGCACCGCTTATGGTGATGATCAAGGACGACGCAAACGCTCAGCGAGGGACTTGAAGGTGACAGCGGAAGCAACAGCGAAACGAATGGCTTGGGTCGTGCAGATCCATGCCGTGCGCGACACAAAAGACCGCGCTGCATTTGCAGAGCTGTTTGGCTATTTCGCCCCACGGGTGAAGTCGTTTTTGATGAAATCGGGGGCCAGCCCGGATCTGGCAGAAGAATGTACGCAAGAGGTCATGGCGACCCTTTGGAACAAGGCCCATATGTTCGACCCCGCAAAGGCGAGCGTATCAACATGGATCTTTACGATTGCGCGAAACCGCAAGATTGATTTGCTGCGCAAGCAGCGCCGGCCAGAACCCGAAGACCTGCCATGGGGCCCCGAAGCTTTGCCTGATCAGGCTGACGCGCTGGGACTTGCACAAGAGACGGAACAGCTTGGGCAGGCGTTGGCCACATTGCCTGCTGAGCAAAGAAAACTTATCGAGCGCGCCTATTTTGGCGAACTCAGCCATAGCGAAATTGCCGCGGAGACCGGACTTCCGCTGGGGACGATTAAATCAAGGATACGGCTGGCGTTAGACCGCTTACGCCACGCAATGAAGTGATGAATAAAATGAAACAGATCAAACACCACCTCACAGAGCCTCTTTTGATGGGCTACGCCGCCGGCACGCTTCCAGAGGCATTCAGTCTGGTCGTCGCAACCCATATTTCAATGTGCGACGATTGTCGCGCGGCCTTAGCCGAGTATGACGCTGTTGGTGGCGAGGTGATGCTGGATAGCGATCCGGTCACCGTCGCTGAAGACGCGCTGGCTGCTACAATGGCATTGATCGAAGACGGATTTGGTGCTGACAAACCTGCACCGGCGCGTGCGCAGAACGCGTTGTTCCCGGGTCCTTTGCAAGATTATGTTGATGGTGACATCGACAACTTGAAATGGCGCAAAGTAGGCGGCGGCGTGAGCCAGTTGGTTTTGAAAACGTCGCGTGATGCCAGTGTGCGTCTTTTGCGTATCCCTGGCGGTACTGCGATGCCTGATCACGGCCATCGCGGCACAGAGCTGACATTGGTTCTGCAAGGCGCGTTCACAGACGAACATGATCGCTTTGGCTCTGGCGATGTCGAAGTCGCCAATGAGGACATGCACCACATGCCAGTTGCAGAAGCGGGCATGGATTGCATTTGCCTTGCGGCTTCTGACGCGCCGTTGCGTTTCAATGGCATCATGCCGCGCTTAGCGCAGCGCTTTATCGGAATTTAAGCCCAGCCATCTACCACCACTCACTGAACGCCTCGACGAAAGTCGGGGCGTTTTTGTGTGTTTAGACTGTGTGATAGGTTTCGGTGTTTCCGTCGACAGCAATGACCTGACCCGAGACGAACTTGGCAGCGTCAGACGATAAATACATGCACAGTCCTGCGATCTCTTCTGGTTCTGCAAAGCGTCGCAATGAACTGCCGGATGCGTAGTCGGTATAAACAACATCAGTGGTCACGCCGCGCGCCTGCGCCTCTGCTGCAAGGACCCTGTCCATCCGGTCCCCGCTGACTGCCCCCGGGCAGATCGCGTTGCAGCGAATGCCGTGCGGGCCAAGCTCGGTTGCGATGGTTTTGGTAAAGCCGATCACTGCCCATTTCGCCGCTGCATAGGGCGCACGAAACGGCGCACCGAACAGGCCAGAGGTCGAAGAGAGGTTCGTGATCACACCAGATTTCTGCGCCTTCATCATAGGCGCGATTGCGCGGCATGTGATCATCTGCGCGTCCAAATTCACGGCTAGACACTGCTTCCAGGCGGCCAGATCGAGGTCTTCAACAGGTCCTGCCTGACCCGCGATACCAGCGTTATTGATCAACACATCGCAGCCGCCCAGTAGGCCCAAGCCAGCCTGCAACCAGTCGTCCAACGCGGCCTCATCCGTGACATCGACGCAGGCACCTATGATCTTTGTACCTAAAGCATCGACGGCCGCGGCATCTTGATCACAGACATAAACCTGTGCGCCTTGTGCAACGTAAGCCTGCGCAATCACGCGCCCGATGCCGCCCGCGCCTGCTGTGATGAAAACCCGTTGTGTCATTGTCTTATCCCTTTGGCGGAGTGATCGCGACCACCGGGGTTTCTTGATCAGGTGCCAATTCCTCAAAATCGAAATTGTCCAAACGGTCAGCACGTTTGCTTGCGCGGGTGGACGCGGTTAGTACGCCAGACACATCTTCGCCCGCCTGCCGCAGATGCACCTCCAACTTGCCTGCTTTTTCGCCAATAATCTCAACATCGCGGTGCAAGAGACGCAGCGCTTTGCGGATTTCGCCCGCCTGTTCGCGCATACGTGCGTCCTTAAGGATTGCGCGCATCGTGTTCAGTGTGGCCATGCATGTGGTCGGTGAGACAATCCAAACCCGGGCGTCAAAACCGCCGCGGATGACCTCTGGTAGGCGTGAATGCAGCTCTGCATAAACCGCCTCGGATGGGAGAAACATGATTGCGCCGTCGGCGGTTTCGCCCTCGATGATGTACTTTTCACTGATATCCTTGATGTGCTTGCGCACTGCGTTGCCCAAATCGCGCAAGGCGGCTTGTTGTTGTTGCTGCGTGTCGGCGGCGGCGTAGGCCTCGTAGGATTCAAAGGGGAATTTCGCGTCGATTACGATGGGGCCGGGCGGGTTCGGTAGATGCACCAAACAGTCCGCGCGCTTGCCGTTGGAAAGGGTCGCTTGAAGCGCGTAACTGTCCGCAGGCAATGCTTTAGACACAATATCCGTCAGTTGGATTTCACCGAACATGCCGCGCCGCTGCTTATTGGACAGGATATCCTGAAGCGACAACACGTCGCCCGAAAGCTTTTCGATATTGGTCTGTGCGCGGTCGATCGTGGCCAAGCGTTCCTGCAATTGCGTCAGGCTTTTGGTGGTTTTCTCTGATGATCCGGTCAGCGTTTCTTTCATCCGCTCTTGCATGTCCGTCAAAGAACGGGCGGATTTCATCGCGTTATCCGCCAGACGTTCAGCCAATTGCGTTTGCACGTCGGCCAGTCGGGTTTCCATAGTTTGAACCACTTGGACTTGGGCATTGGCTTGGGCGTCACTGACGGTCTGAATGTTGCCCGCCAATTGCTGCTGGCCTTGGCCCAATGACTGCACATCATAGGACATACGCCCCAGTTGGGCGGCGACCAGTTCAACGGCTTGGGTTGATTTTCCAGCGCGGCGCACTGCGACAATCAGCAAGATCACGACAAGCAACATGACGACCCCGCTGATCACAGCGGCCAAGGTCAGTGGATCGTTTAGATTAATTGTCGTGTCGCCTATTTGTATCATGTGCGTCCGAAAAGCCGTTCAATATCGGCAAGTTTGAGTTCTACGTAAGTGGGTCGTCCGTGGTTGCATTGCCCTGAAAGTGGTGTGGCTTCCATTTCGCGCAAAAGCGCGTTCATTTCCGCCGCCTGCATGCGCCGCCCTGACCGGATTGATCCATGGCAGGCGACGCGGCTTAGGATCGCTTCGATTCGTGCCTGAACCGACGCGCTGTCGCCTTGATCGGCCAATTCGTCCACAATATCGCGGATCATGGCAGCGGCGTTGACCTCGCCCAAAATTGCAGGGGTTTCGCGCACTGCAATTGCGCCGCCACCAAAGGGTTCAACAGTCAGACCAAGGCGAGACAGGTCAGCCGCAATATCCAAAAGCTGGGCTGCTTCATTCTCGGACAGTTCAACGATTTCGGGGATCAAAAGCGCCTGTGCGGCAACACCATTTTCAGCCATCTGTGTTTTCAGTTTTTCATAAACCAAGCGCTCATGTGCTGCGTGCTGATCAACAATCACGATGCCTTTTTCGGTTTGGGCGATGATATAATTTTCATGCACCTGCGCGCGTGCGGCACCCAGTGGCAGATCATCTGCGCTCTCATCAGCTTGCGGTTCAAATCGCGCTGATGGTTCTTCGCCAAACCCTGGTGCCTGGGCCTGAAAGGTCATGGATCGCGCGCTAAAGCTGGGACGGTCCATTTGATAGACACGCGGGGCAAGTGGTTCGGGCGTAATCGCACCCAATGTTGCATTGGCGACCGTGGTCGAGGCGCGGTGACCCGCATCAGCCAGTGCATGACGCAGTCCTGAAACGATCAACCCGCGCACGATACCGGGATCGCGAAAGCGGACTTCGGATTTTGCGGGATGCACGTTGACGTCAACCAGCGTCGGATCGCAGTCTATAAACAAAGACGCAACAGGGTGCCTATCGCGCGATAACACGTCCATATAAGCCGCCCGCAATGCACCTAGCAGCATCTTATCACGCACGGGTCTGCCGTTTACGCAAAGATACTGCGCCACTGCGGCCCCGCGTGAATAGGTAGGCAAAGCGGCATAGCCCGTAAGGTGAAACCCTTCGCGTTCGGCATCAATCCGCAATGCGTTTTCGGCAAAATCCTTGCCTAGAACCGTGCGCAATCGCCCGTGCAGCGCATCGAACAAATCACCCGTTTCGGCATCCGCACGAAAAGTCGTGCGATGATCGCCGTTAGAGGCATCGCGCAAAATGAAGGTCACGAAAGGTTCGGCCATCGACAGGCGTTTGATCACGTCCGAAACAGCCTGGGCTTCGGCGCGGTCTGTGCGCAGAAATTTCAATCGTGCGGGCGTCGCGTAGAACATATCGCGCAGCTCGATCACCGTTCCAGATGACAAAGCGGCGGGTTTTACGTCTTCGACGTGACCGCCTGCAACGCGAATTTGTGCAGCTTCATGCCCTGCAGCGCGTGATGTGATCGATAGGCGTCCCGTTGCCCCTAGCGACGGCAATGCCTCGCCGCGAAACCCGAAAGATGTGATGTTCAACAGGTCTGAGCCGTCAATTTTTGAGGTTGCATGACGAGACAAGGCCATCGGCAAATCAGCGGGCGACATGCCGCAGCCGTCGTCTGTGACGCGGATTAAGGTTTTACCGCCGTCGGCGATCACCACTTCGATCCGGCGGGCACCAGCGTCGATGCTATTCTCAACCAGTTCTTTGACCGCAGACGCAGGACGTTCCAAAACCTCGCCCGCTGCAATCCGGTTGATTGCGGCGTCGTCAAGCTGCCGGATCACGGGCTGCTGCTTTATCTGGGGGTCTAGGGTGGCCATGCTACAAGTTCTAGCATGGCCTGCCGCGATTCTGCGAGTGGGAAAAGCGCTATTGCGTGCTTGTCAGACCTTCTGGTTTACCCACCACAACAAAGTGCAGATTGTCAGGTTGCAGCAGTTCGGACGCGACGCGGTTAATCTCTTCCAGTGTCACCGCTTCCACATAATCATTGCGATTCACTACATATTCTGGCGGCAATCCGATCATCTGCATTCCGACCATGATCTTTGCAATCTCGTCGTTGCCATCAAACCGCAGGGGGTATTCGCCTGTCAGGAAAGTTTTGGCGACCGCCAGTTCGTCAGCGGTCATGCCTTCATCTGCCATAAGCGCCCATTGCGCCCGCGTGACATCAATGGCTTCGGCGATTGTCGCGTTGGAAGAGGCGACAGAGCCAAGCATCATTTCAGCGTGGAACTTGGGGACAAGGAATGTGCTGATGCCGTAGGTCAGACCGCGCTTTTCGCGTACTTCAGTCATTAGGCGGGATTCAAAACCGCCAGCACCCAGCACGTGATTGATGATGAATGCGGCAAAGAAATCATCGTCGTCTCGTTTCAGTCCTTTGTGGCCGAACAATGCTACGGCTTGCGGTGTGTCATAGTCCACGACTGTGACGCCGCCTGCCAACCCAAAGTCTACATCTTCGGGTGCGTCTGGCCCTGCGGCAGGCAATGCGCCCAACAGATCGTCCAGCATTTCGCCAACGGCTGCGGCGGTCGTGTCACCGACGACGGCCACATAAAGGCGGTCACGGGCCAGCGCGTTGCGGTGCGCGTCAAACATGTCGGTTTGCGTCAATGCCGTGACACTTTCGACTGTGCCATCGCTTGAGGATCCATAAGGATGATCGCCAAAAGCCGCGGCATTGAACACGCTTCCTGCAATCGTGTTGGGGTCTTTTTCATCGCCTGCAAGACCGGACAGCACCTGCGCGCGCACACGGTCTAACGCGTCTTGGTCAAAGCTGGGGTCGACCAAAGCTTGGCGGAGTAACTCCAGCGCCTCGCCTTTGTTTTCGGTCAAGAAACGCGCCGAGATCGATAGAGTGTCGTCAAATGCGCGAAAGCTGAAACTGGCGGCCAGTCCCTCGCGGGCTGTTTGGAATTCCTGCGCTGTCATGTCGCCAGCGCCTTCTTCCAGAAGACCCGTCATCAAGTTGGTCGCCCCGCGTTTGCCGGGCAGATCAAGCGATGCGCTCCCGCGAAAGCGGATTTCCAAAGCGACAAATGGGATCGACGGTTCTTCGACGACCCACGCGTTGATGCCCCCGGGCGACGTGACTTGCTTGATATCAATGTCAGCCAGCGCAGTGGTTGCTGTGAAACTTAGGCAAAAGGCGATTGCGATGCGCAGCATTAGCGTGCCTCCTCTTCATTTGCGACGACCCATCCGGTGACAGATTGATCGCGGTTAAAGACTTTGGCAGCGACGGCTTTGATGTCGTCTTCCGTGACCGCTTGCAGGATATCGGGCCAATCTTGAACGTCCGCGATAGTCAGGCTTTGGGTGAGGGCCGCGCCATAGCGGCGCGCCAGTCCTTGAACGTTGTCTTTGGCGTAGACCTCGGATGCACGCAGTTGGGTACGGATGCTTTCCATACGCGCTGGATCGATTGGTGCATCCAAGAAGGCAGTGACTGTATCGTCCATCGCGGTTTCGGCCTCTGATAGGCTGACCCCTACAGATGGTGCTACGACGAGGCTAAATGTGCCGTTATCAAGGTTTGATCCGTCATAGGATGCACTGGTGAAAATCGCGGTTTGGGTGTCAAACTGCAGGGCTTGGCCCAAGGCGGACGTGAAGGAAGAGCCTCCCAGAAGATCGGCCAAGTAGACCAATGCGGCGGCCTCTGTTTGTGCGCCCGGATCGCGTTCAGGGGCCAGATAGCTGCGCACCAGATAGGGCTGGCTCACCCGCTGATCGACATAGGTAATCCGACGTTCGGCGCGCTGTGGGGGTTCTTGCGGGCGTTCGCGCACGGGCAGGTTGGCCTCGGCAGGGATCACGCCATAGTACTGTTCGGCAAGTGCCAGAACTTCGTCTGGCTGTACGTCACCTGCGACGACCAGAACGGCATTATTTGGGGAGTAGTAGAGGTCGTAGAAATCAAGAGCGTCGGTAAGGTCCAGCTGCTCCATCTCGTGTTTCCAACCGATGATGGGCACGCCGTAGCGGTGATTTTGGAACTGGGCTGCGCGGAATTGTTCGCGAGCAAGCGCACCTGCAGAGTTCTCGGTGCGTTGGTTGCGTTCTTCCAAGACCACCTGACGTTCTGTCTCAACGTCTGCCGCAGTGATCTGCAGGTTATTCATCCGGTTGCTTTCCATCTGCATCATCAGCTCAAGGCGGTCTGAGGCGATCCGTTGGAAATAGGCGGTGTAGTCGTAGCTAGTAAAAGCATTGTCGCTGCCGCCATTGGCGGCAACCGTCGCGGAGAATTCACCGGATGCGAGCACGTCAGTGGCTTTGAACAACAGATGTTCCAGAAAGTGCGCGACACCGGACGCGCCGACAGGTTCGTCGGCTGATCCTACCTTGTACCACAGCATATGCACGACGACGGGGGCGCGGTTGTCTTCGATAACGACGACCTCCATCCCGTTATCAAGCACATAAGTTGTGACATCTTCTGCCGTCACGGCCGTGGCCGCGATCATCAGCGCAAAGCTGGTAAACAGTCGTTTCATAAGCATCCCTAATTTATGGCCGTCTCGTATGAACGACTTACGCCGCTTGGCGCAGTGTTCAAGTCACCATACGCGGATGTGAGGTCCGGTTACTGTGTCGCGCGGTTTGCGCCACCGGGCGTGGGCTGCGGCAAAACCAAAGCCGAAGGTGTTTCCAGCGGTGCCGCAGGGGTCACAAGAAACGTGCTTTGCTCTGGCCCGATATCTCGGAATGCCACGCCATCTGCTCCGCGATTGCCGCAAGCGGCTGTCACGGTTAGGGCCAGTATTGAAAAAATAAGCGCACGCATGAATGATCCCTCGGGGTGTGTTTGCTTTGTTTATCTCAAGTCGTGTGCTGCGTCACGCAGCTTTCTTGCTATCATCCGCAAGGAAGGCCAATCCGATCGCCCCGGCGAAGATCGCGATGTCAGCCACGTTGAATGCGTATGGATTGTTGATCCCGCAGCATGACATGTTCAAGAAATCAGCGACCGCCCCATATAAGAACCGGTCGATCACGTTGCCCATCGCGCCACCAATCAGGAACCCGCCTGCGATATAGACCCACTTGGTCGCGGGAGAACGGCTCAACCACCAAATCACAGCACCGGTGATCGCAAAGGCCACGCCAATCAGCACCCAGCGCATATCGAAATCGGCAAACAACCCAAAGTTAATGCCTCGGTTCCATGCCATGCGCAGGGTCAAAAAGGGCGGAAAGACTTCAACCGATGCCGGGTACGGCAATTGATCGGACGGGACACGCACCTGCGCCCATGACAGCCCAAAGACGCTGAACAAG
>CBDTVI010000088.1:0-8851 GCA_965364065.1 uncultured Yoonia sp.
GCATTGCTGGTGGCCGCTTGGCCTGCGAAACGAAAAACCCACGCCAACGCGCCCATGCCCAATAGTGCTGCAACAAACCAGATCATTTCGGATGCCTCAGACGTGGGTTGGACAGGATCGACATAATGTCAGCTGTCAGGTTCAAAAGGATAAAGGCAGTTGCAAAGATCAAGCAGCACGCCTGCACGATTGGGATATCGCGAATTTTCACGCTATCCACGAATAGTTGGCCAATGCCCGGATAAACAAAGACCACCTCAACCACGACAACGCCTGTGATGAGATAAGCTAGGTTTAGCGCGATGACGTTGATAATCGGGGCCAACGCATTTGGCAGCGCGTGCTTTACGATCACGCGCATCGGCGACAGACCCTTAAGACGGGCCATTTCGATATAAGGCGAAGCCAACAAATTGATGATCGCAGCACGTGTCATCCGCATCATATGTGCTGTGACAACTAAGGTCAGTGTCAGCGCAGGCAACATTGATTTCTCAAGGCGCTCGCTGAACGGCATGCCTTCAAAGATATTCGAAAGCGACGGAAAGATCGGGTTCAGCACCGCGAGGAACAGGATCAGGATATAAGCCAGAAAGAACTCTGGGCTGGAAATCGAGGTCAGCGTGAAGATGTTCGTCGCGCGGTCAAATACGGTGTTCCGGTAAAGAGCCGCTAGAATACCAAGCGTGATCGCGAAAGGGACTGCAATCGCCGCAGTCACCATCGCAAGGAACATGGTGTTCTTAAAACGGGGGGCGATTTGTTCGGCTACAGTTGTCGCACCTGAATCAGTTCCGGTGAAGCTGGCAAAGTTTGCTTGGGCAAAACTGGTGCCCAAATCACCTTGCAGCGCACCGCCGAGCCATTGAAAATAGCGTGTGATGGGCGGCTGGTCGAGACCAAGGTCAGCACGGATGGATGCAACCGCCTCTGGTGTAGCGCCTTGACCAAGAATTGATTGTGCAAAATCACCCGGCAATAGGTTCACAGCGGTGAAGATCACCACCGAAACAATCAGCAAAGTAAGAAGACCAAGTGCGAGTCGCTGTAGAATAATCTTTAGGACACTGCCCAAATTACTAAATTCCCGAATAACTTAGCTGAAGCTTAGCGACTGACTTTCATCTGTAAAGCCTAAAGACCCAATGTAAGTCGTTGAGAGCCAAACATATCCATCGTGCGCACAAGTTCTACGCTAATGCCCGGCTCAGAGAGTGCGTGCCCGGCACGACCGATAAAGGTCAGCCGCGATGTGGGCCACATTTGCGATAATGTATGCGCGGAAACAGGTGGGCAAATCATATCATAGCGGCCCTGCACGATGACGCCGGGAATATCCGCGATCTTGGCCATTTGCGCGGGATGCAAAATTTGCTGATCTGCGCCCAAGAACCCTGCATTGTGGAAATAGTGGTTTTCCAGACGCGCGAACGCACGGGCATAATCCGCAGGGCTTTCACCTGTGATCCCGTTGCTGTCGATAGAAGCCAGCGCATTTTCCCAAGATGCCCAAGCGCGGGCATATCGAGTCTCGAGTGGGATATCCCCCGAGAACAGGCGCCGATGATAGGCGGCAATGAAATCGCCGTGTTCCTCGGAGGGAATAAGGGATGCGAAACGCTCCCATAGATCGGGCCAGAATTTGCCGGCACCGCCGCCATAAAACCAATCTAGCTCTGGCTGGGTCATCAAGAAAACACCGCGCAAGGTCAAAGCCGCAGCGCGACCAGGATGCGCTTGGGCGTAAATCAACGCGAGCGTTGCCCCCCAAGACCCGCCAAAGACAATCCAGCGGTCGATGCCAAGGGTTTCGCGAATCAGCTCGATATCCGCAACAAGATGCCATGTCGTATTCGCTTCGACACTTGCATGAGGTCGCGATCGGCCACAGCCTCGCTGATCGAACAAAATGACGCGAAAAATTGTAGGGTCAAAATAGCGGCGCATGGCAGGGCTACACCCGCCGCCGGGGCCGCCATGCAGGACAACAACTGGGATACCATTGGGGTTACCGCACTGTTCGACGTAGATACTGTGACCGTCGCCCACCTCCAACATCCGTTGATCAAAGGGATCAATGGGTTGGTAAAGATGCGCGCCTGGGCGCTTTTGTCCTACGACTTTGTCCATAATCACCCTATATCGCTATTCAATACGACTGACCATAATGCGAGGCTCAAAATGTCGGCTACAAATACTGTTGATCCATCAGAGATTGCGAAGTTCGAGGCAATGGCCGCCGAATGGTGGGACCTGAATGGAAAATTCAAACCGCTGCACATGATGAATCCGGTACGACTGGATTACATAACGTCCCAAATCGCCGCAGAATTCGGGCGCGACCTAAGCCAGCCAGAGCCGTTTAAAGGATTGCGCATCCTTGATATCGGTTGCGGTGGCGGGTTGCTGTGCGAACCGATGGCACGTCTTGGGGCCACGATTGTTGGTGCCGATGCCGCAGAGCGGAACATCCCAGTTGCCAAAATTCATGCCGAAAACGCAGGTTTGGAGATCGACTATCGCCACACTACTGCCGAAGCCATGGCTGACGCAGGCGAGCAATTCGATGCCGTGCTGAACATGGAAGTCGTCGAGCATGTGGCCGATCCACAAGGATATCTGGACGCCTGCCATGCGCTGATGAAACCGGGTGGCATTCACATTTGTTCAACCATCAACCGCAATCCCAAAAGCTTTGCGATGGCGATTGTGGGTGCAGAATATGTGATGCGCTGGCTGCCAAAAGGCACACACGACTGGAAGAAGTTCATCACGCCTGACGAGTTGTTTGGCTTTATCGAAAAATCAGGCATGACACCCGTGGACCGCAAAGGGTTTGTATTTAACTTTGCAAAGTTCACATGGTCGATCTCGGATCGTGATCTTTCGGTCAACTACGTCACGACTGCGACAAAGCCCGCTTAATCCAGTGCACTGCGCAGTTTCAGTCGCATTTCGCGCAAGACGGGTAAAACAGTGCGCACTTTGTCTTCGCCAACGGATGTCACAACATCAGCAATTATTGGTGCAATTGCAGCCAGTGCCGCCTCGCGAACTGATTGACCCGACGGGCTAATCGCTACCATTTTGCGGCGTGCATCGTCCCAATCAGGGCGAATATGAACCCAACCGGCCCACTCAAGCTTGTGCAACGTATTCGTCATCGCACCGCGGGTCAGGTTAAATGTCTTTGCCAATTGCGCCGGTGAACGCTCTGCCGATGAATGGGCAAGATGATTGAGAACGGAAAAATGCGAAAGCTCCATACCCTTCGGCAACACGCGGGCGACGCTGGTGCGGGCGAGCTGCTCAACAACAAGGATTTCGCTGAACAAAGCAACGGCAAGGTCATCAGACGACTTGGACATTAGGGGCCTTCAAAGGGGCGGTCATGGACTAGGGCCGCGATACGTTTGCGGCTTTGTGCCACTTCCGATAGGTCAAAATCAACCATTGCGATGCCGGGCGCCGTTCCCATGTCGATCAAAACCTCGCCCCAAGGCGAAATGGCCAGGCTATGCCCATATGTTTGGCGCGGTTTACCTGATTGGACAGAATGCGTGCCGGTTTGTGCGGCGGCCAAAACATAAGATCCCGTTTCAATCGCACGCGCACGCAGCAAAGTTTCCCAATGAGCGGCTCCCGTTACCGGCGAAAATGCTGAAGGGACCAACAACACCTGCGCGCCCGATTGCGCCAAGGCACGGTAAAGATAGGCAAAACGCACGTCGTAACAGATGCTCATCCCTATCTTTGCGAAAGGCGTGTCTGCAACAACCGCCTGTTTGCCGGGTCGGTATCCTGCTGATTCGCGGTAAGACTCTGATGGTGACACCGTCACATCAAACATGTGAATCTTGTCATAGTGCGCGACGATTCGCCCTGCGGGATCAATCAAGAACGACCGATTGGCAAAGCGCCCATCGGGGTCGCTGGTTTTCAAAGCAAGCGACCCAATCGACAACCAAACACCGTGCCGGACGGCTGCCTCTCGCAATCCGGCTAGTGTGATGTCATCGTTTTGATATTGTAGAACCCGCGTCTGGTGGGATCGATCTTGGGACACGCAGTTTGTCACCTCTGGCGTCAGGATAAACGCCGCACCTTGTCCAGCCGCTTGCGCCATAAATTCCGATGTTGCCGCCAAATTCGCGACCGGATCATCACTCCCGTTTAGCTGGAGAAGGGCCGCCTTCATGCCGCCAACAATGCATCCAATTTGCCGCCACGCTCTAGCGCGAACAAATCGTCGCAACCGCCGATATGTGTACCGCCCACAAAAATCTGCGGGACAGTGCTGCCGCCATTCGCGCGCTGGATCATTTCGGCGCGGCGTTCTGGTTGGGCAGAGATGTTTACTTCCGCATAGCTGATCCCTTTGGAATTCAGTAAACGTTTCGCCATGTGGCAAAAGCCGCAAGTCGGCTTGGTGTAGATTTCGATAGTCGCCATAAAGAAGGTCCTTGGATCAAGTTTCCCGCCTAATTTAGGTGTCTTTGACTACTCTTGCCAGTGTAACAATCGACACGTTTACGACACCTGCAGTGCGCAGGGCTTCGGCACTGGCGGCCAATGTCGCGCCGGATGTCATCACATCATCGATCAACAACACATTTCGCCCCGCAATTTGAGCCCGCTGTTTCGGGTTTGCGGCAATCGCGTCTGCAAGGGTCGCAAACCTTGCGTCGCGCGTGTGCCCGTCCAGCGGTTTTGTCCTTTTGGGCCGCAGTAGCGCGTCAACACATACTGGCTGATTTAACACCTTGCCCACCGCCTGCGCCAACAACGCCGATTGGTTATAGCGCCGTTTCAAAAGTCGGGTCCAATGCAGGGGAACTGGAGCCAAAACAGGGTCTAACAAATGCATTTCTGCCGTTTTTTGCGCGATCCAACGCGCCACAGCAGGCACCAAATCTGTACGATCACCGTGTTTAAGGCCAAGGACCAACCGCCGTCCAACGCCAGAATATGCAAAGACTGCACGACCTTGATCCCATGGGCGCGCGATTGTCATGCAGTCATCACATTGCACGCGCGCACCATCGTCATCGCCCGGTAAAGGCGTGCCGCAACTGTCGCAAACAAGCCCACCAATAAAGGCCGTTTGCGACCAACAGCTGCCGCAAAGTCCGAAGTCCGCATCGGTCAAAACGTCGCATGCCACACACTGTGGCGGATAAATTGCTTGAATGACGCTTTGCAACCGCACGAATGCACCCTAAATGACCCTTATGACGATGCCCCAAATCACTGACCGCGCCGCTTTGATGCGCAATCGCAACCGCGCGCAGCCCAGCGCGTTGTTCCTGCAAGAGCATGCCGCCGATGAACTACATGAAAGACTGAAAGAGGTTAACAGAACCTTTACATCGGTAGCGATTGTCACCGGTTTTCCCGATTTCTGGTCTGCGCGCTATCCTGATGCAACCATCGTTTCAGACGAAGAAACCCTTGCGTTAGAGCCTGATTCGCATGATTTGGTCTTGCATACGATGTGCTTGCACTGGGCAAATGATCCGGTGGGACAATTGGTACAATCACGCCATGCGTTGAAACCAGACGGGTTGCTGCTTTGCACCTTTTTTGGGGGACAAACGCTGCACGAATTGCGTGCCTCTTTGGCAGAAGCCGAGGCAGCAGTGACTGGCGGATTGTCACCACGCATTGCCCCGATGGGCGAAATCAGGGACTTGGGCGCGCTGTTGCAGCGCGCGGGATTCGCGCTGCCTGTGGCAGATAGCACACCGCTAAAAGCCAGCTACGCCAACGCATTCCACCTGATGCACGACTTGCGCAAAATGGGTGAAAACAACGCACTATCGCAGCGAATCAAACACGCGACCCGCCGCAATATCCTGACCGAGGCGGCAAGTATTTATGCTGAAAACTTTCGTAATGATGACAACCGCGTCGATGCCACGTTCGAAATCATTACGCTAACTGGGTGGGCGCCCGCAGACAGCCAACCACAGCCTTTACGGCCAGGGAGCGCCAAGACGCGGCTTGCCGATGCTTTGGGTGCAAAGGAAACGTCTTTAAATAAGTCCAATGACTGAACTGATGCGTAACCTATTTAACTGCCACAAAAATAACGCTACTTAAAAGGCGATGAAAATGTCTGATGCACAGCCCAAGCCTGAAATACGTCCCGCCGTCTGCCCGATGCATGCGCAGCCTGATCACCCTAAGGTGAAACCGGCCCGCGTAGGGATTTTGGTGGCTAACCTTGGCACACCCGACGCCACTGATTATTGGTCCATGCGGCGCTATCTCAATGAATTCTTATCTGACAAGCGTGTCGTCGATTATTCCGCTTGGATTTGGCAACCGCTGTTGCAGCTTATCATTCTGACAAAGCGTCCTTTTTCATCTGGTGCGGCCTATCGGTCGATCTGGAACGAAGAAGATGACGAAAGCCCTCTGTTGACGATAACGAAAAAGCAGACCGCTGCGATCAAAAAGCAGATGATTGACCGTTACGGCGATGATGTGCGCGTTGATTTCTGCATGCGCTATGGCAACCCGTCGACCCAGTCGAAAGTCCGCGAAATGGTCGAAGACGGCTGCACTAAAATCTTGTTTTTCCCGCTTTACCCGCATTACGCTGGTGCGACGTCTGCAACCGCAAATGACAAGTTTTTCAGCGCGTTAATGAAGGAAAAATGGCAGCCTGTCGCCCGTATCGTGGCGCCATATTTTGAAGAGCCTGCCTATATCGAAGCGCTCGCGCAATCGATTGAAAAGGCTTATGAAACCGTTGAAACAAAGCCTGAAAAACTGATTTGCTCCTACCATGGTGTGCCAGAGCGGTATTTGCGCGAAGGCGATCCTTATCATTGCCAATGCCAGAAAACGACACGCCTGCTCAAAGAGCGCCTAGGCTGGGCAGACACGGAAATCGCTACGACATTCCAGTCGCTCTTTGGACCCGAGGAATGGCTCAAGCCTTACACGGTCAAAGAAGTTGCCCGTCTTGCCAAGGAAGAAGGCATCAAAAGCATCGCGATTTGCGCGCCTGCCTTTTCGGCTGATTGCATCGAAACGCTGGAAGAGATCAACGAAGAGATCAAAGAAAGCTTCGAAGAGGCTGGCGGTGAAAACTTTACCTATATCCCATGTCTGAACGACGATCCCGCGCACATCGATGCATTGTGCGGTGTGATCGAAAAAAACCTAAAGGGTTGGTTGGGGTAAACTGCGATGAAAGTCACGCTAGCCACGGATGGCGCGACCGTCGATGCCGTTGATTTGGGTCCCTTGCTGGGACTTGAACCCGCTGACGTGCCCGCCAAAATGCGGTCAGGCGCAATCACAAGCCAGTCCGAAGAAGGCGCAGACGAGGATGCTGGACGCACACGTTTGACGTTTTGGTATGATGGTATCAGGGTCCGGATTACCTGCGATCAGGACGGAAACGTAGTTAAGACATCAAGGTCTTCAGCGACGAATCGTCATTAGGCGTTCACACGGTGATGATTCGCGTTTGCCGACATGATGTGAAAATTATCCAGCTGCTTTTCAAAATCCGACCCGAAACCACTGATATTGGGCGGAAAAATGCGATTTTCCCTCACCGTTTTCCAACTCTTGCCTCAATCGAAACATAATTCTCCGGCATATCTACAGTGTTTATAGTGAATGTTTATGGAGCGTGCCGCGTTTTGGCACGGAGTTAAAATATGACTGCGGCTAACCACTCTGACCTTGATGCCATACCCCAGGCGGGTAGTGAGGCACTCCCGGCTGGGACGAATTTATTGGGTGATCAATTTACGATTGAGCGCCCACTAAGCAGTGGTGGATTCGGAATCACATATCTTGCCGAGGATAACTTCCTAGGCCGCCGCGTCGTGATCAAAGAGTGCTACCCAGAGGCTTTCTGCCGCCGCGACGGCAAGAACGTCCTCGTGCGCTCCAATATTCACCACGAAAAATACCGCGCAATCGTCGAGATGTTCATGCGCGAAGCACGCAGTATCGCAAAGCTGCGCCACCCCAATATTGTCGGTGTTCACCGGATATTTGAGGACAACGAAACCGCCTACATGGTTTTGGACCTCATCCATGGCCGCGATTTGCTAAGCCTGATCAAGGACGACCACGACATTCTGAGCCCGCAGCAGATCAAAGAGGTTTTGGTCAAGACGCTCGACGCGGTCGAACTTGTTCACCAGCACGACCTGCTGCACCGTGATCTGTCGCCGGATAACATCTTGCTCGATAAATGGGGCAGCCCTGTTTTGATCGATTTCGGCGCAGCACGCGAAGAAGCAAGTCGCGAAACCCGCGCAGTTTCTGCTGTGTTGGTCGTGAAAGATGGCTATTCGCCACAAGAATTCTATTTCGCGGGCGGCAAACAAAGCCCCAGCAGTGACCTATATGCGCTGGGTGCCACGTTCTACCACCTGATCAGCGGCGAAGCTCCGCCGAATAGCCAGACACGTATGGCGGAATTCGCCGGTAAAAATCCTGACCCATGCGAGCCATTGGCAGGACGTTTCCCTGAATATGACCCGGAGTTCCTTGAGGCCGTAGACAAGGCAATGATGATTCTGCCAAAGGCGCGTCTGCAATCGGCGCGTGAATGGTTGAATGCAATCACAGAGCGGAACGACCGTGCGCGCCCACTGCGGATGAACCCAACAAACAAGCTCGACAAAGTTTTGAACCGCTTGGTGTCAGAGACAAATGAATACGTTCTCAACTCCCAGCCGCGCGACGTAAAACCCAAGTCTCGCAGGGCCGTGACATCACAGCCACGCAAGGTGAACTCAAAGCCGGAATGGGCGGAAGAATTCAACCGCGAGACATCAGAGGCCTCCAAGCCAATCATGACAAACCCGGCTAGAGT
>CBDTVI010000089.1:0-8826 GCA_965364065.1 uncultured Yoonia sp.
AACGCGCCCGATCCCGAAATTGATTTCACCGAACAAGGTGGATTGATGTGGGGCGATCAGGCTGTTGGTAAACTGACCACTGGACCTGACCCGTTTAAACCAACCATCGAGGTTTTCGTCGACGAAGAGGCCGGTTCTGATGTCGCTGCCAAAGTGCAGCGCCGCTTGCAGCACTTCATTGATCGCAAAATCGCCGCCGGCTTCGAGCCGTTGATGGCGCTTAAGAATGATGACGCTTTGACAGGGGCCGCCAAGGGCTTTGCTTTCCGCATGGCCGAAGGTTTCGGTATCTTGCCGCGCGGCGACGTCGCCGATGAAGTCAAAGCTCTTGATCAGGACGCCCGTGGCGCGTTGCGCAAGCACGGTGTGCGTTTTGGTCAGTTCACGATATTTATGCCGTTGTTGCTCAAGCCTGCGCCGACACGTTTGCGTCTTGTGCTTTGGTCGCTGTCCAAAGGCCTTTCTGAATTCCCAGAAAGCCCGCCTGCTGGTTTGGTGACTGTGCCTGCAGCTAAAGATGCTGTTGCTGGATATTATGCGATGGCTGGTTACCGCGCCGCTGGTGAACGTGCGATCCGGATCGATATGCTGGAACGCCTTGCTGACATGCTGCGTGACAAAGATAGCCGGGGTGGTTTTGAGGCCAACCCAGATATGTTGTCCATCACTGGTATGACGCTGGAACAGTTTGCTGATCTGATGGCAGGGCTGGGCTACAAAGCCGAAAAGGGTGATCGCGAGAAAGTCAAAGCAGTTGCCGTCGAAGCCGTCACTGAAACTCCGGTTGTTGAAACGCCGGTCGCTGAAACGCCTGTAGAAATCCCATCCGAGACCCCTTCAGAGGTGGTCGCTCCAACGGAAGCAGCACCCACAGAGACGACTTTGGAAATTGCCGACACTGGCCCAGAGATGGAGGTGTTTTACACCTTCACTTGGGGTGGTCGTGCAGCGCGTCCTGTTCGCCCACAAGCGGATAGCCGACCCCGCGCAAAGGGCAAACCAAAGGGCAAAGGCAAGCCAAAAGCAGAAGGCAACAACAAGCCACAAAGCTTCCAAGCCAAGCCGAAGCGTGAAAAGCCGATTGACCCTGATAATCCATTTGCTGCCGCATTGGCTGGCTTCAACAAGGATTGAGCGACCCACGCCCCACAATCCGTTTGGATAAATGGCTCTGGCAGGCGCGGTTTTTCAAATCGCGCAGCATCGCCGCGGGAGTGGTGACTGGTGGTAAAGTCCGCGTGGATGGCCAGCCTGTCAGTAAACCTAGCCGTGGCGTCGGATCAGGTGACGTGCTGACGTTCAGCCAAGAAAGTGAAACGCGCGTTGTGCGCGTTGTAGCCTGTGGTGTGCGGCGTGGCCCTGCACCCGAAGCCCAAGCTCTTTATGAAGATATGACCCCCGTTGTTGAAAAACGCCCCTATAACCCCGGCGGGGACAGAAAAGGGCGGCCTACAAAGAAGGATCGCAGGGATCTGATGTCGCAACGCGGCAGTGCGACACCATTCGACCTTGAATGACGGGTGCGACTATTCTAGCAAGTGCGCAGTTAGCTAACCGGATGATCCCATGACCTACATCGTCAACGATAATTGCATCGCTTGCAAATACACAGACTGCGTCGAAGTCTGCCCCGTAGATTGTTTCTACGAGGGTGAGAACATGCTCGTGATCCATCCGGAGGAATGCATTGACTGCGGTGTGTGCGAACCCGAATGTCCCGCTGACGCAATCCGCCCCGATACAGAGCCTGACATGGAAAAATGGGTCGAGTTTAACCGCAAGTATTCTGAGATGTGGCCGGTGATTATCACCAAGAAAGATCCGTTGCCGGCGGCGGACGATATGGACGGCAAAGAAGGCAAGATGGAGCTGTTTTCCGAAGTGGCAGGCGAAGGCGGCTGATTCGGACCCAAGGCTATCACTAGCCTTATATTTTAAAGGGCTATTCTTCGCTGCAACGCAGCACTTTTAGGAAGCCTCTTTTTGTGATATGGTAGCGACAATGCTGCGAACAATTTGATCCGACTTCGAGACGAACAAACCCCGGCGGAGGCACCATGCCACCGGCGGTTTTTTTGACGTCTCAAATACGGATCGCTATGAAAGGACGACCATGAGTAAGAAGAAATACGATTTTAGCCCCAACGAGTTTGTCGTCTACCCTGCACACGGTGTGGGCAAAGTCGTCTCGATTGAAACCCAAGAGGTTGCCGGGTTCGAACTGGAAATGTTCGTCATCGCCTTTGAAAAGGACAAGATGACTTTGCGCGTGCCAACGCACAAGGCGATCGACGTCGGCATGCGTGCCTTGGCAACACCTGATGTGGTCAATCATGCACTGAAAACCTTGCGCGGTAAGGCCAAGGTCAAAAAAGCCATGTGGTCGCGCCGTGCGCAGGAATATGAGCAAAAGATCAACTCTGGCGACTTGATCGCAATTGCAGAGGTTGTGCGCGATTTGCACCGTCAAGACGACCAACGCGAGCAAAGCTATTCTGAGCGTCAGCTTTATGAAGCAGCACTCGAGCGTTTGACGCGTGAATTTGCGGCTGTTGATGGCGGTGACGAAAGTGCTTCTGGCGCACAGATCGAGTCTGTACTGGTCAATCGCGCGGCCTAGCAATTTTGCTATCTGAATTTTAAAAGCCGCGCCCTGGTATCAGGGCGCGGCTTTTCATTTTTATTTCATTGGTCTGGGTTCAAGCGCGCGAAAGTAACAGGGCCTAAAGCGCCCGCCAGCCGATGTCAGAGCGATAGAATCCGTCAGTCCAGTCAATATTTTGCGCCATCGCATAGGCCTTCTGATGTGCGTCGGCGAGCGTGGCACCACGTGCGGTAACGGCGAGAACGCGCCCGCCAGTTGCCGTGATTTTGCCGTCGCTTTCGGTTGTCCCTGCATGAAATACCATGTGAAAGCTGTCTTGGGAGATGTCGTCCAGCCCGCTTATGACAGTCCCTTTCTCATACCCCCCCGGATATCCCTTTGCGGCCATGACGACTGTCAGTGCATGGTCGTCGGCCCAGTTGGCTTGGACTTCATGCAGCCGTTCTTCGGCACAGGCCTGGAGTAGGTCGAGGATTTGTCCGCCCAAGCGCATCATCAAGCATTGGCATTCGGGATCGCCAAAGCGCACGTTGTATTCAACAAGCCGAGGCTGGCCGTTTTGGATCATTAACCCGCAAAACAGCACGCCCTGAAACGGTGTGCCACGCTTTGCCATTTCATCCATCGTGGGCTGGATGATTTCATCCATCGCTTTTTGTGTGATCGCATCGGTCATAACGGGTGCGGGCGAATAAGCCCCCATGCCGCCGGTGTTTGGACCTGTGTCCCCGTCATAAGCGCGTTTGTGGTCTTGTGCGGTGCCAACCGGCAGAATTGTCTTGCCGTCGCAAAGCACAAAGAATGATGCTTCTTCGCCGTCCATGAATTCTTCGATTACGACTTCTGCGCCAGCCTCGCCAAAGCTGCCGTCGAACATATCGTCGATAGCGGCGAGGGCCTCATCTTCGGTCATGGCAACGATCACGCCTTTGCCCGCCGCCAAACCGTCGGCTTTGACAACGATGGGTGCGCCCTGAGCGCGGATGTAGGCGCGTGCGGCGTTTGCATCGGTGAAATGGGCATAGGCGGCTGTCGGTGCGTTTGCGGCGTCGCAAACGATTTTGGTGAAGGATTTTGACGCTTCAAGTAAGGCGGCTTCTTTGCTGGGCCCAAAAACCAAAAGCCCAGCCGCGCGCAAGCGATCAGCGACGCCAAGAGCGAGCGGCGCTTCGGGTCCAATAATCACGAAGTCGATCGCATTTTCTTCGGCGAATGTTGCAACTGATCCGCCATCAAGGATGTTGATATCAGCGCATTCCGCGACTTCCGCGATGCCCGCATTGCCAGGTGCTACGATCAACCTGTCGCATTTGGGGTTTTGTTTGATCGCCCATGCAAGGCTGTGTTCGCGTCCGCCACTGCCCAAAATCAGAATGTTCATTGTTGCCCCTTACGTCGCTGTCTGGGGCTGGTTCTAAGGTGCGGCAGGCACGACTACAAGCAGCGACATGGCCAGATTTCTTGCGCGATAGGCTTGGCGTTTGGTGCGGGTCAGAGTATCGTTGAGGAGAAGAACATCACGCACAGGTTGTATCCTTTGAAGCGCGTCAAATCAGATCGATCTTTGTGGCACCGCCTTGAAGGCTACAGCTTTCACGAGCGTCCTTTGTCGCGGTCGTTGGTAGAATGCTTAGCGGACGAAACCGGTCATCCGGTTGACGTCTGCTTCACGCTGGTCGAGGAATATCGTCGATTTATGTATCTTGTCGGCAGCACGGGGGATTTGCTTGCGCCATCGCCGATTGTCGATGTGGTTTGGCGGCTACATGCCCAAGATACCCGCGCCTATCTCGAGGATTTCTGCCCCCGCGTCATTGGCCGGACCATACACCGCCCTGATGGTGATCGTTCGGGCGGCATACACGATTTCCAAGATGATCCCGCATATGGCAGGACGCTCGATTACTATGCGCAGGAATTTGGGCACGCGCAGGTGCAATACTGGCCTGATCCGGACCTTGCCTCGGTTCACATGTCCAATGTGCTGTTTTGGCTGATCGGATTGGCGGCAGTTGCATTGGCAATGGTGCTGCAGTCGACCGTTTTCGCAGTTTTCGGGACACTAGTCATTGTTATATCACTATTTTTGAGATGGAAATTCTCGTCACTGCCATTGCGAACGGTAAACATCCAAGGAGACCGGTATGAGTGATCTGTTCGATGATGGACCAGTCGATAACACCCCTGAATTCTCGGTGTCTGAACTTTCCGGTGCCGTCAAAAAGGCCATTGAGGGTGGATTTAGTTATGTCCGTGTCAGAGGCGAAGTAGGGCGTGTGTCCCGCCCCGGGTCCGGTCATATTTACTTGGACCTTAAGGATGATCGCGCAGTTCTGAATGCTGTGATTTGGAAAGGCCGCGCGCAGGGTCTTGCCCATTCCCCTGAAGAAGGGATGGAGGTTATCGCGACTGGCAAATTGACGACGTTTCCGGGCCAGTCAAAGTATCAGATGATTATCGAGGACATTGCCCCTGCCGGTGCCGGTGCGTTGATGGCGATGCTGGAAAAACGCAAAGCCGCACTTGCTGCTGAAGGGTTGTTTGCACCTGAGCGCAAGAAGCCGATTCCATATTTGCCAGAGATCATCGGCGTGGTCACGTCGCCCTCTGGTGCGGTTATCCGCGATATCTTGCACCGTTTGCGGGATCGCTTTCCGCGCAAAGTGCTTGTTTGGCCAGTGGCTGTGCAGGGACAAAAATGCGCGTCCGAAGTTGCGGCTGCGATTGATGGGTTTAATGCGCTGACACCAGGGGGTGCGTTGCCGCGCCCTGATCTGCTGATTGTGGCGCGTGGGGGTGGGTCGCTCGAGGATTTATGGGGCTTTAACGAAGAAATCGTCGTCCGTGCGGCGGCTCGTTCGGATATTCCGCTGATTTCAGCGGTGGGACATGAAACTGATACAACGCTGATTGATTTCGTCTCGGATGTGCGCGCGCCGACACCGACGGCTGCGGCTGAACTGGCGGTGCCTGTGCGGATGGAATTGCTTGCGTGGGCGGATCAACAAGGCGCGCGGTTGAGCCGCGCATTGAGCACCGGCATTACACAACGCCAACAACGTGTGCGGGATTTGGGACGTGCTTTGCCGCAGGTAGAGACTTTGGTCGAAGGGCCACGCCAGCGGCTGGACTATCTTGGCGAACGTTTGCCTGCCGCCTTGCGTGAAGCCGCCGCCAAGAAGCGGTTGCAGATGTCCGAGGCTGCCTTACGCCCGGGGATATTGGCCCGTCGCTTGGCTGAAGATCGCAGGCGGGTGAATGCGCTGGCGGATCGGCTTGTTCCAGCGTTAGAGCGGCGCACGCGCGATGGTCGCCGCGTGCTAGATCAAACCAGCCGCGGTTTGCGCGCCGATCTTTTGCAGACACGCATTGTACGCCAGACCGAGCGTCTAGATGTGCAATTGCGCCGCCTGTCGGATCGGGCCACACGCCAGCAAACCGAACGCGCGGCGCGGCTAGATGCCTTGGACCGATTGCGCGAGACATTGGGTTATGTTGAAACGCTCAAGCGTGGCTATGCGGTTGTTCGGGGTGATGGGGCCGTTGTGACCGGCAAGGCCGCCGCGCAGGCCGCGTCATCGCTTGAGATTGAATTTGCTGATGGGCTTGTTGCGGTGAAGAACGCGTAGCGGTTTTACGACGATAAATCGTTGCAAATCAACGGGTCGTCGCGGTCTAATAACTCAAAGATGACGGTCGTATTGGGGTTTGTCGTATACACCCCGCGCAGGCCGTCTGGCTCGTCAAAGAATGTCCAGCACTGCGGCAACGGTATATCGTTGTAGCGAAAACAGATGTCGCCTTTGCTTTCAAACCACACGCCGTATTTGCAGGTGCCTTCAAAGGCCGACCACATGACGCGGCGGTTGGGCAGATACCGCTCAACTCCATAGCTTGGGTTGGCCTCAGTGCGAAATGTGATGGTTTTGCCAGTGACGTAGGCGTCAAATTCTGGCCCTGTCATGGCGTCTTGGGCCTGCAATGGGGTGGCAAGGATTAGGCAAATGACAAGACTACGCATTGCGCCAAGCCTCTACGCGATGATCCATCATTTTGCGCCAAAGCGGCGGAACAAGCGCGATGCTAGCCATCAGCGGCAAGGGTCGCGGCAGCATAGGCGCATCATTGGGAATTGTGAGCGCGGGATAATGCCGCGATGGATGCGCGTGGTGATCAGAATGCCGCGTAGCATTCAACATGAGCGCGGATGAAAACCAATGTGGGCTATTCCAACTATGGCGCGCAGAAACAGGTACATGATTGCCGTCAACGTCTTTTGCGCGCATCAATCCATAATGTTGCACGTAGTCTGACATCAAAAGCTGCGACTGCGCATAGGCGCAAACTGCGAGATAGGCGAATACTGCGCCACCACCACCCACAAGGAACGCAGCCATGATACACGCCAGCGCCCCGCCAACATAAATCAGATAAGGGTTGCGCCACGCGGGGCGTTTAATCCGGCGCAGACGCGCGGCTTCTGCGCGGTATCCTTCGCGAAATGATCCAACCCAAGCGCGCAACATATAGCGGTAAATGCTTTCACCTTTGCGCGACGTATTTGGGTCAGCTGGCGTGGCTACATTGCGGTGATGCACCAACACATGGGCAGACGTGTGGTGGCCAAACAGTAGCGTGATGTAGACCCACATGCCCAATCGGTGCAGGCTATGCGTGCTGCGATGGATAAGCTCGTGTGCGTTGGCATTGCTGACCTGCCCGAACCACAGACCAGCGGCAAAAAAGACGCCAGCTTTGCCAAGCAGTGAAAGGTGATCGGCGGCTAATGCCCAGACCACAAGTGGGATCAACGCGAAATGAGTGAACGCGAGCGTCACGGATAGAACGTTGTCAAAAGCAGCATCACCTGCTTGGGTCTCGCGCTTGATCAAGCGGTCCAGCAGGCTGGTCATTGCAGTCAGATAAACCAAGGCCACCGCAATCCACACGCCACCCCAAATAGCCCCCAGCGCCAAAAGAAGGGCGGGGGTCAAGGTCGCTAGCGCAAATTGAAGGATCAGACTGTTCATGTTTCTGATAGTTAGCACGGGTTTCCGCCTTGGTCAGTGGAAATTGCAAAGCTGCGCGTATTGGTCACTCAGCGTGTCGCTTTTGCGTGGTTTGCGGGCAAGACCAGCGGTATGTTGATCGGGATTTGATGGCGGAAGGTACCAAGGCTTTGGACAATCGGGATGGTGTTTGGAAATCCGGCAAAGGCAAAGGGCGTCATACGCCCAAAGGCCGCCAACTGGATGATGCAGCTTGGACAGAGGTTCAGACGTTGTTGGGTGACCGCCCACGGCGCCGGGATTTGCTGATTGAGTATTTGCACCTGATCCAAGACGCCCATGGGTGCTTGTCCGCTGCACATCTGCGCGCTTTGGCCGAAGAAATGCGCCTGTCTCAGGCAGAAGTTTACGAAGTCGCAACTTTCTACGCCCATTTTGATGTGGTGAAAGAGGGCGAGGCTGTTCCCCCGGCTTTGACTATTCGTGTCTGTGATAGCTTGTCTTGCGAATTGGCAGGTGCGCAGCAATTGAAAGCAGCCTTGGAAGACGGATTGGATGCGTCAGAAGTACGTGTGCTGCGTGCGCCTTGCATGGGACGCTGCGATACCGCTCCGGTTTTGGAGTTGGGGCATCATCACATTGACCACGCGACTGTCGAAAAAGTACAAAATGCAATCGCGGCAGGCGAAACCCATGCGCATGTTCCTGACTATCAAACTTATGCCGCCTATGTGGCTGACGGAGGGTATCAGGCGCTAACCGATCTACGTGCAAACGGCGACTGGGAAGCTGTGCAGGAAAAAATCCTAGCCTCTGGCCTGCGCGGTCTGGGCGGGGCAGGTTTTCCGTCTGGCAAGAAATGGGGCTTTGTGCGTGGCAATGCAGGGCCGCGGTATCTGGCCGTGAATGGCGACGAGGGTGAACCTGGCACGTTCAAAGACCGTTATTACCTTGAACGCACACCGCAGCTGTTTCTTGAGGGCATGTTGATCGCCGCTTGGGCCGTTGAAGCTGATGTTTGTTTTATCTACATGCGCGACGAATATCCGGCGGTACTGGAAATATTAGCGCGCGAAATCAAAGCATTGGAAGATGCGGGTATTGTGGCCAAAGGCTACATTGATCTGCGCCGCGGTGCTGGTGCCTACATCTGTGGCGAAGAATCTGCGATGATCGAAAGCATCGAAGGCAAGCGTGGCATTCCACGCCACC
>CBDTVI010000090.1:0-8795 GCA_965364065.1 uncultured Yoonia sp.
TCGTCTGCCCAACCATCCCAATGCCAGCGCGCCTTGAACTCAACGCCCATCCCACCAAGCTTTGCCAGCCAAGCCCGCAGCAGCGGCGATGCTTTCATCGCTTTGGGAAAGACCCGCCCGGTTGATCCAGTGAATAGCGGCTGACCCAGATCGGTCGCCCAAGCAATCACGTCAGCCGGACCAAACGCAGCAATCGCACCCGCCATCGCATCGGGCATTGATGCGCCATATGCGTTCGCAAAATCAGCATAGGGCTCGTCTTTGGTGATGTTCAGGCCCGATTTTCCTGCCATCAAAAACTTGCGACCCACCGACGGCATCGCATCGACCACAAGCACGGAAAGACCAGCCTTGGCCATCTGTTCGGCGGCCATCAGACCCGCTGGACCCGCCCCAATTACAACTGCATCTGTCATTTTGGCATTTGCCCCTTAATTTCGATCACGCGATGTGGGTATGGAATTTCAATGTCGTTTTCTTTCAGCGCGTTCCAAACGAGGAACAGCACATCAGACGAGTATTTGTTCTTGCCGTCATCAATTCCGTTGACCCAGAATTCGACGCAAAAATCGATCCCGCTATCGCCAAACCCGCGCAACTCGCAGTCCGGCCCTTCTGGTTCTTGCAAGACGCCTGGATGGGTGGACACTGCCGCCTCGATGATCGCAGGAATTTTATTGATGTCGGTGTCATAGCTAACTGAAAAATCCACCTCGAGCCGATTGGCAGACCCTGAGTCAGAGTAATTCACGACCCGCGTGGTAATGAAATCCTCGTTCGGGACAACGATCCAGCGACCATCATAAGTCTCGAGGATCGTGGCGCGCGCAGTCATTTTAATGATTGTGCCCGCCTCGCCACCATCAAGCTCGACGTAGTCTCCCACAGTCGCTTGACCCTCAACCATCAAGATCACGCCTGAGATGAAGTTAGACGCGATCTTTTGCAGACCAAAACCAAGACCAACACCAACCGCACCACCGATAAGCGCCAGCGAGCTAAGGCTGATACCCATCACGTTCATCAAGATCAGAAATGCAACAGCAAAGATCGTGAACTCTGTGGCCTTGGTGGCCAGTTGCCTGATCGCAGGGCGCATCGGTTGCTGCTCGATATAGGCCGAGGATTGCGATGTGGACCACTGCCCAAGCCAGAACAGAAGGCTACCCGCTACAAGGCCGCGCACAATTGAAAGCGCGGAAAAGCTGATGTTACCTAGGTTTACGACGGCTTGATCGAGTGCCCCAATCACCTGATCAAGGAACCCCACGGCATAAAGTGCAGCCACGGGAACAAGGATATACCGCGCCAGCATCCGCAAGAACGGGTCGGTGATGATATGCTTGGCCAAAGCGCGCGCGACAAGGAACAAGAACACCCGCTTGCCAAAGGCAATGACGGCTCCGGACCCGAACAGGGACCGCGTAACAAGCTCTCCCACGGCGGTAAATCCGTATGCCAACAGCGGCAAAAGCAGGGGCAAAAAGATCAGCACAAACCGCCGCGCTTTGGACAAAATCGAATGGCTCGCCGCATCAGGAGTCAACAATTTGGTGATACGAGGCGCGATGATCCGGTTCGCCAATCGCGCCAACAAGTAAGCTCCGATCAGCAGGGCGAATTGCGACCACGCCGCAGGCGACAATAACCAGCCTTGCGCAAGTCCGAGTGCCTGATCAAAAGCGTCGCGTGCTTGATCCATCAATGTTGTCGGCTCCATCTCGGTGCATCCCTTGCCGTTGCGTCTGCATGCTGTGCCATCTGGCACACCACAAGTCTATGCAATCATGCCTTTGATCGCGGCGACATGACCCTTGTCAGCCGATTGTACGTCTTGCCCTAGCATAAACGCCGTCGGAAGCAGATCGTCGTCAGGCACAATTCGGTCAACCAATCCCCAGCTTAGCGCCTCGGGCGCCAGTACTTTTTGCCCTGCCATCAAGATGCATTTCGCACGTGCAGGCCCGATTAGTTGCGCCATCCTTGTCGGATCAGATGGTTGCGGTAAAAAGCCAAGCTTCATCACGGGGTAAAAGAACTTGGCTGTTGGCACGGTGATCCGCAGATCACATGCCAAGACCATACCAAAGGCTCCGCCGGCCACAGTGCCGTTTAGTGCAGCAATGCTAAGTCCCGACAGCGCAGCAATCGCACCCGAGAGCCGTTCCCAAACGGGATCAGTCGCAAGCCCAGCGCGGGCAGCGTCCAGATCGGCGCCTGCGCTGAATACAGGTCCCGTTCCCGTCAGGATAAACAGCTTTGCCGCCTGCGCCGCTTCGGCAATATCGGCCAGTTCTGTCAGCATTTCGCGGGTGAGCGCGCCTGCCTTTTCAGGTCTATCAATCGTGACGGTCCATGTGTCCGCATCTTGGCTATGATGGATCATATCAGGCCAACCTTGGCGCGAATTGCGTCCTCGCGCAGGCTGATGTCTTCGCCCAAATAGGCGTCAGCTTCGGCGCTACACATCCAAAGTAAGGTTCGTGCGGGCCATTCGGGTGGAATATGCACAGACCAATCCAGCTGGCTAATCGGATTGATTCCCGACGCTTTGATTTCGCGCTGCATTTGCGTTGCTACCGTCCCAGGTGACAGACCCATAATGCGCAACCCCTTGCCGCGACCCTCCAGGTCGGCAGCGCGGGTCAGCATATAAACACCAGCCTTGGAACTACAGTAGGCCGACCAACCCTCCACCGGACCGTGCGCCGCGCCGGATGAGATGTTGATGATCGTGCCGCCACCTTGAGCAATCATCTTTGGTATCGCCGCATGCAGCCCGTACATCACACCCTTAATATTGATGTCGATGGCATGGCCCCATTTTTCGGGACCAGTGTCTTGTAGGTGTCCGATTGGATCAACAACGCCAGCATTATTAATCAACACATCCAGCTGGCCAAAGGCCTTGATTGTGGTGGCAACAGCCGCGCTGACTTCGGCATATTTTGAAACATCACACCGGATTGCGATGGCCCGTTCGCCAATTTCTTGGGCAAGAGTGTCAATATCGGCGGTACTTCGCGCAACAAGGGCCACATTAGCGCCAGCCTCAGCAAAAACACGGGCTGTGGCAGCGCCAATTCCGCGACTTGCCCCCGTAATCAGCACTGTTTTGCCGTTCATATTCATATTTTTCACTCTTATCCCTTTCGAACCGCCCGCAGGGTGGCTACTTATTGCCTAATAGTATCGAACGCAGGGCGCATCATAGAAAGCCCCGGCATGGTTCGAAAGATGTATATTGAAAGGGACGACAATGACCTATTCCACTGGATTACGCAGCGCAGTTTGTGCCGCCGCGTTGGTTGCGGGCACCGCAGCACATGCTGATTTGACTGCCGCACAAGTTTGGGAAGACTGGCAATCGCAGCTTGCGCTTTATGGCGAAGATAGCCTGTCAATTGATGCAGTCGACACCTCCAGCGGCACAGTCACCGTGCGTAATTTGGCTCTTTCATTCTCTGATGAAGAAATGACCGCCAAGACAGTGATTGGCGACATCAATTTCAATGAACAAGCTGACGGATCTGTCCGGGTAACAATGGGCGAGCAGTTCCCCATCACAGTGACATCGGCTGACGGCGTGATCGTTACGGTCATGATGTCCCAAGAAAACCTAGTGATTGACGTAAGCGGCGTGCCTGAATTGATGGTGTACGACATCACCGCTGACAATTCAGCCATCGCCTTTCAGGATGCAGTAGACGGCGACGTCACGATCAACGGTGATGCACGCATGACCGCCACCAATCTTGCGGCGTCGTACACCGTCGCGACGGGTGAGATGCGAGACGTCTCAAGCACGTCTTCGATCGACACGATTGATCTTTTGGTCGACTTCCAAATCCCGGGCGGCAATAGCGAATACATCACGGCCGCAGCCAAAATAAACGGCATGCGCAGCCAAAGCGAGGTCACTATGCCGCTGGCCGCAGATCTCGCGGACCCCGATGATATGTTCAAGAACGGCTTCGCGCTGGCGGGTGGCTACATCATCGACAGCGCAGACTATGTTTTCGACATCGATGCAGAGGGCGACCAGACTGCGGGTTCCGTAAGCACGGGCATGGTGACCTTAACAGGCGAGATGAGTTCACAAACGGTCGGATACGATTCGCAGACCGTTGATATGGCGATTAACTTGCAAACGAGCCAACTTCCTTTCCCGATTGAAGTGACCATGGGTGAATATGGCACTGGCTTTCGGATGCCTTTAGGCGCCGCCGATACGCCATCCGACTTTGGTTTTAAATTCGACCTGATTGATCTGGTCGTGGGCGATGCCCTTTGGGGTCTGTTTGATCCAAACAGCGTTCTCCCTCGCGATCCAGCTACATTGCAAATCGCCCTGAGCGGCCAAGCCAAAGCATTGTACAACATGATGGACCCAACAGCAGAACCGGTGCTGAGCGAAGATGGCATGCCATTCGAGCTGTCCTCAGTATCGCTTGATACCCTGAAAATCATGGCGGCTGGTGCATTGTTCACAGGCACAGGCGCGTTCAACTTTGACAATTCGGACACCGAAACCTTTGCGCCACTGCCACGCCCAGAAGGCGACGCTAGCTTTGAGATCACAGGCCTGAACAAGCTGCTTGATAACCTTGTTGCGATGGGTCTGGTCCCAGAACAGGACATCATGGGCCCGCGGATGATGATGGGCATGTTCGCCCGTTCAACTGGCGATGATCAGATGGCGATTGATGTAGAAGTCACGCCGAGTGGTCAGGTTAATGTGAACGGCAACCGCGTCCGCTAAATCAAAAACCGAACTTTGAGGGGCGCGGGTGGCAACATCCGCGCCTTTTTCGTTTGCTCCCTGACCTTGCGGGGGGCAGCTGTGCGCACTAGGTCTAGGCCAAGCAAAGGACACCTGATGACCCAATCTCTTTCCGACCTTTCCGACCAGATCCTCGCCGCCGCCCGCCGTGCAGGCGCCGATGCAGCCGACGCGATTGCCGTTGATGGCACGTCGCTTTCGATCACCGTGCGCGAAGGCGCACTGGAGCAGGCAGAACGCTCTGAAGGGGTCGACATCGGCTTGCGTGTCTTTGTCGGACAGCGGCAGGCCTGCGTGTCATCGTCAGATACCAAACCCGCTACATTGACCCAGATGGCCGAACGCGCGGTTGCGATGGCGAAAGAAGCACCAGAAGACCCTTATGCGGGCCTTGCTGATCCATCGCAGCTGACAACAAACATTCAAACAGAAACACTGGAATTGTTCGATCCCAGCGACGAGCCCGACCCCGCTGCCTTGCAAGAAGATGCAACTCGCGCCGAAGCCGCGGCCTTGCGCAATGCAGGCATCAGCCAAGTCCAATCAGCCTCTGCCGGATATGGCCGCCGCCGCATTCATCTAGCAGCCTCCAACGGATTTTCTGCAGGGTATTCCCGCAGTGACCGTGGCCTATCTTGTGTCGCAATCAGCGGCACGGGCGCAGGGATGGAGCGTGACTACGACTATGACAGCCGTGTGTTTCAAGCCGATCTGCGCGACGCAGACGAGATCGGGCGCATCGCCGCTGAACGTGCAGTTGAGCGTATCGGGGCAAAGAAGCCAAAGACCGGCGCGTACCCTGTTTTGTTCGACGAACGCGTTGCCAGTGCGCTGATAGGTAGCCTGCTGCAAGCCACGAACGGCATGATGATTGCGCGCGGCTCTAGCTGGTTGCGTGATGCGATCGGCGAACAAGTATTGCCCACCGCGCTGTCGGTTATCGAAAACCCGCACCGCGCGCGCGTAACCGGATCACGGTTGTTCGACGCCGAAGGTTTGGCCACGTCACAGCGTTCCATTGTGGAAAACGGTGTGCTGACTGGTTGGACACTTGACCTCGCAACTGCGCGCCAACTTGGAATGCAAAGCACCGCCAACGCCGCCCGCGGAACCAGTTCACCGCCGTCCCCTAGCTTGACCAATGTCAGCCTGACCCAAGGCCACCAAACGCGGGCAGAGCTGATCAAGGAAATGGGCACTGGCCTGTTGGTCACGTCTATGATCGGTTCGACCATCAACCCCAACACGGGCGACTATTCACGCGGCGCCGCTGGTTTCTGGGTGGAAAACGGCGAAATCACCTATCCGGTGAATGAATGCACAGTTGCGGGCAATCTGCGCGATATGCTCAAGACGATCATCCCGGCCAATGATGGGCGCATGCATCTATCGCGGGTCGTGCCGTCGCTGCTGGTATCGGGGCTGACCCTTGCCGGAGACTGATGTCGCGCTGCTTACCGACGCAGCACGCCATGCTGGCGATATCGCAAAAAAGTACTTTCAAAACGATCCTAGCGTCACCGATAAACCCGGCGGCGCAGGCCCCGTAACCGAGGCTGACCTGGCAGTGAATGCCATGCTTGAAGCCTCATTACGGTTGGCGCGCACGGACTATGGTTGGCTATCGGAAGAAACCGAAGACAACGCCGCGAGACTGAAAACCAAGCGGCAGTTCGTGATTGATCCGATTGATGGAACCCGGGCATTTATTAGCCACAGCAAGGATTGGGCGCATGCTTTGGCAGTCGTCGAAGACGGCGCAGTCATGTCGGCTGTGGTGTACTTGCCTATGCACGATTTGTTGTTTGCGGCGTCTAAAGGCGGCGGTGCCACGGTCAATGGCGATCCCATCAAGGTGACACAGGCCCCGCTGGACACCGCAACAGTTCTTGGTGCGAAACCAAATTTCGACGCTCGATTTTGGAAAGATGGCATCGTGCCTGATGTGAAACGTGCGTTTCGATCTTCTTTGGCCTACCGCCTTTGCCTGGTGGCCCAAGGGCAGTTCGACGGCATGATCACGTTGCGACCCAGTTGGGAATGGGACATCGCCGCAGGTGCCTTGATCATTACAGAAGCCGGCGGAACCGTGTCAGATCAGCACGGCGCGCCTTTGAAATTCAACAACCCACACCCCCAAGTCCCCGGTGTTTTGGCCGCAGGGCCACCACTGCATTCAGCCCTTGCGGCCCGACTTGAGCCGCAGCCCGCAAACACCTAGAGTGGGCCTAACAACCAGAACTTACAAAGGTTTTCCTATGACACAGCGCCTACACCTCGTCTTTGGCGGAGAGCTGATCGATCCCAGCAAAAACGCGTTCAAAGACGTCGATGCCATTGATATCATCGGCATGTTTCCCGACTATGAAACCGCATATAATGCTTGGAAAGGTGCAGCCCAGCGCACCGTTGATAACGCACACATGCGCTATTTCATTGCGCATATTCACCGCTTGCGTGACGAAGAAACGCCGGCTTCTCCCACCGAAGAGCTTGACAGCTAACCACTTCGTTTAGGACCCGTTCATGGCAAGATCCCTGTCCATCGCAGCCTACCTTGCCAACTTGGGATCAGCCGAAAAGTCTGGGGCGTCGGTCGTACAACCACCCCGTCCAAAGGGGACTATCATTTGGGCGCGGTGCTGTGATCCCGATCAGTTGACAGCCGTAGAGACACTTGAACGCAAGCTATCTGTGGACGGTGATCCGATACACGTGGTTGCGACCCTGCGTGACTGGAAGGCCGAACACGCGAACCGTGCCCTGCCCGAACCCCAAGGCAAAGAGGCAATTCGCGCGTTTATCGCCCATTGGCAGCCTGCAATGTGCGTGTGGGTCAAGGGTGAGCTAGACCCGCTTATTATGGCTGAGATACGTGGTGCAAAACTGCTTTGCATTCTCGTTGACGCGACCTCAGAGGGCTTGGAAAATGTCGCTGGTCGTTGGGTACCGGGCGCCATGCGCTCGCTTTTGTCCCAGTTCGAGGCCGTCTGGGCGCTTGACCTGATTGCAGCTGACCGACTGGTGCGCGCAGGCACACCCGAGGATACGGTTCTTGTGACTGGTGCAATGGAAGACTGTGCACCAACGCTGCCTTGTGATGAAAAAGAGCGGAGCGACCTGGCCCAAGCGATCGGCACCCGCCCCGTCTGGCTGGCCGCCGCCGCGCAAGCGGATGAATGGGATGACCTTTGCATCGCGCAAAAGATCGCCAGCCGCACGGCGCATCGCCTTTTGTCGATCATTGTACCAGCTGATCCAGCCGCAGCCGCCCCAATGGCAGATCAAATGCGTCAACTTGGGTTTCAGGTCGCCCTGCGCTCTGAGCAATATGATCCGTCTGATGTGACGCAAATCTACATCGTCGATACCGACGAAGAGCTGGGTCTGTGGTACCGGATCGCGCCGATCACTTATATGGGCGGTACGATTTATGGCGGGGCTTGCCGTGATCCGTTCGAGGCAACTGCCTTGGGATCAGCCGTGCTTTACGGCCCGCATGTAGCACCGTTTCAGCGCCGCGCGGCACGTCTGAATGAAGCAGGTGCATCGCGGTTCATTCGCACTGGTGAGGAGCTGGGGCCTGCAATCGAAAACCTGTTGTCGGTCGATAAAACCGCAACTCTGGCCCATAACGCTTGGGACGTGACATCGCGCGGGGCGAATGTGACCAACAGAATTGCAGCGTTTATCCAGCTGCGTTTGGAAGAATTGGTGAATTGATGCGCGCGCCCTTATTCTGGTTCACCTCCCCTGATCGTCCTTCCGTTTTAGCACGTCTGCTAGCCCCATTGGCTGCACTTTATGCGGCAGGCACAGCACGACGCTTGCGCCGCCCCCCCAAGATAAGCGTTACGATCCCCGTTATTTGCATTGGAAATATCAATGCTGGCGGTACAGGCAAAACGCCAACCACCATCGCGCTGATTGAGCGGCTGATCGCCCGCGGGCACACCCCTCATGTCGTGTCGCGCGGGTATGGCGGCACGTTTGAAGGTCCCGTGCGCGTCGA
>CBDTVI010000091.1:0-8792 GCA_965364065.1 uncultured Yoonia sp.
TGACATCCGAAGGTATCGTCTAGGGCTATTCGGCCATCTGCCGATCGACCTGTTGCTCTTCGTTGATCATTGCCTGCAATTGCCTCCGGAATCGTAATTGCCCGCCGTCAATCGGCAGGTCGATATGGGCTGAGGTCTTGTTTGCCATGCCCTTTTGCACTTCGTTCAGCACTGCGCGGTCTTCTTCAAATGCGTGCTGGACGTCCTCACTCATCATCTTGGACAGGTCCTCATCGTCCGGACGGATGTTGCGCAGCTGGAACCAGTAATAACGTGTCTGCCCTTCGGTCGTGGGCGTCATAAAGTTATAGCTGTCCATGATGAATGTCTTTTCATGCAGCGGTCCGTCCGGCCCACCGGTGCCTGCGGGGGTAAACACAGCTTTGATCAACGCATGTGAAGGGTAGCGGACTTCGTAATGCTGCAGGCGGTCGCAGTTACCTTCGAATTCCACGACCTTTTTATAAAACGGGGCGGGTTCGTGATCCATCATCCAACGGTGCACGATGACACCGTCGTCGGTTTTCGTGATGCGCAAGGGTGTGTCTTTGGTGGCAGCGGTCGCAAAGCTGCTTTGATGCACCCACGCGACATGGGTCGGGTCCAGCAGGTTGTCGCACATCAGCAAATAGTTGCAATCAAGCTCCATCGCGGCACCACGGTTCATGCCCCATGCCGGATCGTCATAGTTTTCGATCTCGAAAATGTCAGTCACATCAGCAAGCGCCGCATTGCCCATCCAGACCCAGACAAGACCGTATTTTTCGTGCAGCGGATAGGCGTGGACCTTAGCGTTTGACGGAATGCCACCAGCACCGGGCGCCCACACACATTGGCCCACGCAGTTAAATGTCAGGCCGTGGTAGCCGCATTCGACCGTGTCGCCTTTGATGCGACCCTTGGACAGTGGCAGTTTGCGGTGCGGGCAGGCATCTTCGAGGCCGACCAATTCACCAGCTTGCGTGCGAAAGACACAGATGTTTTCACCAAGCACAGTGATCTGTTGCAGTTCGCGCGTGATCTCGTGATCCCACGCGGCGACATACCAAGCGTTCTTCAAAAACATCAGATTACCTTCCCAGAATACCCGGCAGATTCAGTCCTTTTTCGCGCGCGCAGTCCAGTGCTTCGTCGTAGCCCGCATCCGCATGACGCATCACACCTGTTGCAGGATCATTCCACAAGACATTCGCGATGCGCCTGTCCGCATCTTCGGACCCATCACAGCAAATGACCATCCCCGAATGTTGCGAAAAGCCCATACCAACGCCGCCGCCGTGGTGCAGCGATACCCATGTAGCACCACCCGCCACGTTCAGCATCGCATTCAACAATGGCCAGTCAGAAACCGCGTCAGAGCCGTCTTTCATGCTTTCCGTTTCGCGGTTGGGGGACGCCACCGACCCGCTGTCCAGATGGTCACGCCCGATCACGACGGGGGCGCTAAGTTCACCCGTGCGCACCATTTCATTAAATGCCAGTCCCAGCTTGTCACGCAGGCCCAGACCAACCCAGCAGATGCGCGCAGGCAAACCTTGGAAATCAATGCGCTCGCGCGCCATATCCAGCCAGTTGTGCAGGTGTGGATCATCGATCAGTTCTTTGACCTTAGCGTCGGTTTTGTAGATGTCCTCTGGATCGCCAGACAGCGCGCACCAGCGGAATGGGCCGATGCCACGACAGAATAGTGGACGGATATAGGCGGGCACAAAACCGGGGAATGCAAAGGCATTTTCCAACCCTTCCTCTTGGGCGACCTGCCGGATGTTGTTGCCGTAATCCAGTGTTGGCACGCCTGCATTCCAGAAATCGACCATCGCGGCGACTTGGGTCTTCATCGACGCGCGGGCAGCTTTTTCGACTGCTTTGGGATCAGATTCCTGCTTTTCACGCCATTCAGCGACGTTCCAGCCTTGGGGCAAGTAGCCGTGAATGGGGTCATGCGCGGATGTCTGGTCAGTCACCATATCGGGCCTTACGCCGCGTTTAAACAGTTCAGGGAACACGTCAGCCGCGTTGCCGATCAGTGCCACAGATTTGGCTTCGCCCGCCTTGGTCCAAGCGTCGATCATCGCCAAAGCTTCGTCCAGATCATGGGTCTTTTCATCGACATAGCGCGTGCGCAGACGGAAATCGGCGCGGGTTTCATCACATTCGACCGCCAAACAGCAGGCACCGGCCATGACCGCGGCCAGTGGTTGCGCACCGCCCATCCCACCCAGACCACCAGTCAAAATCCAGCGTCCCGTCAAGTTGCCGTCATAGTGCTGGCGGCCTGCTTCCATGAATGTCTCGTAGGTGCCTTGCACGATGCCTTGGGTGCCGATGTAAATCCACGATCCAGCAGTCATCTGGCCGTACATCGCGAGGCCTTTTTTATCGAGTTCGTTAAAGTGGTCCCATGTCGCCCAATGCGGAACGAGGTTTGAATTGGCGATCAGCACGCGCGGTGCATCTTTGTGGGTGTTGAACACGCCCACCGGTTTGCCCGATTGCACCAGCAGCGTTTGCGTTTCCTCAAGCTCTTTCAGGGCGGCGACAATCGCGTCGAAATCCTGCCAAGTGCGTGCAGCGCGGCCAATCCCGCCATACACGACCAGCTCGTGCGGGTTCTCTGCCACATCTGGATGCAGGTTGTTCATCAGCATCCGCATTGGCGCTTCGGTCAACCAGCTTTTGCAGGTGATCTCGGTGCCGGTTGGGGGATAGATGTCGCGCTGGTTGTGGCGAGGATTGGTCATGTGGTGCCTCCAAGGGTCGGGGCCAGTGCGGCCAAAGTGGTCAGGATTGCCGTCAGATGCGGACGCAGATTGGCGGCTTTGATGTGGTCATATGCCCAAGGGGCCGCTTGATCTGTCAGGTAGGTGGATTGTGCCAGTTCCAACTGGATTGCGTGGATACCGTTTGCAGGCTGTCCATAGTGGCGCGTGGTCCACCCGCCTTTGAAGCGGCTGTTAACGGTGGTGGTGTAATCAGTGGCGGATCTGCAAACAGCTGTCGTTGCGGCTTCGATCTTTGCCGCACAGGTCGCACCCATATTGGTGCCGATGTTGAAGTCGGGCAGAGTGCCATCAAACAGATAAGGAATGTCTGACCGGATTGAGTGGCAATCAAAAAGGATAGCTACGCCGTGCAGGGCGCTCACGCGCTTCAGTTCAGCCTGCAAAGCGGCATGATAGGGCGCGTGAAATTGCTGGCGGCGCGTCTCAACCTCATCAGAGGTGGGGTCCGCCTCCCAGATATCCTGCCCGTCGAAATCCGTCAGCGGCACCAGCGTCGTGGTGTTTTGGCCGGGGTACAGGCTTGCCCCATCTGGATCGCGGTTGGCGTCAATGACGTAGCGGTGGAAATTGGCCTTAACAGTAGTCACGTGTTCCAACAGTCCGTCATAAAGCTGATCGATATGCCAATCTGTATCGGCCAGCTTGCGCCCGTTGTCGTTCAGTTTGACTGCGATATCATCAGGCACAAATGTTCCGGTGTGCGGCAAGCCAAGTACAATGGGGCCACTGCCTTGATTGACTGTGACAGGTTTCATTCCGCGTGGCCTTTGACGAAAGCAGGCAGGTCTACCGAAGCTGCCAGTGCACCACTTTCAACCAACGCACCTGCCGCTTCGATCGAGGGCGCCATATAGCGGTCTTCGACAATGGTAGGCACTTGCGCGCGTAACGTCGCCATTGCGGATTTCAGCGCCACGCTTGTTTGCAAGGGTGTGCGGAATTCAATGCCTTGCACCCCGCACATCGCTTCGACGCCCAAGATCACGTTCAGGTTCGCGTTCATCCGCAATAAGCGTCGCGCGGCATGGGCGGCCATAGAGACGTGGTCTTCTTGGTTCGCCGATGTGGGCGTGCTGTCGGTGGTGCAGGGGTTGGCGAGATGCTTGTTTTCGCTCATCAGTGCTGCTGTGGTGACTTCGGCGATCATCAGGCCAGAATTGAGACCCGGATCAGGTGTCAGGAACGGCGGCAAATCAAAAGACAGCGTCGGGTCCACCATCAGCGCCACGCGCCGCTGCGCTATTGCGCCGAGTTCTGAAATGGCGACAGCGATCTGGTCGGCAGCAAAACCCACAGGTTCGGCATGAAAATTCCCGCCCGATACGATCAGGTTGTCGTCCACCAACACGAGCGGATTATCGGTAACTGCATTTGCTTCAATCTCAAGCGTGCGCCCAGCAAAGTGCAACAAATCCATTGCGGCACCTGTGACTTGCGGTTGGCAGCGGATGCAATAAGGGTCTTGGACGCGGGTATCACCATCTACGTGGCTTTCGCGGATTTCTGACCCTTCCATTAGCGCCCGCTGGGCGCGGGCCACTGCAATCTGTCCGGCATGGCCGCGCAGCGTATGGATTGCATCCTGTAACGGCGCGGTAGATCCCATAATTGCATCAGTCGATAGCGCACAGGTCAGCACGCAAGTCGCGGCATTGCGCCACGCACCCCACAGCCCAACCAGCGCGCAGGCTGTTGAAAACTGCGTGCCGTTGATCAAGGCGAGGCCCTCTTTTGCGCCCAACACAATCGGGGTTAGCCCTGCCATGGCAAGCGCTTCTCCTGCTGGCATGCGCGCACCGTCAAACACGGCTTCGCCTTCGCCAATCATCGCGGCGGCCATGTGTGCCAGAGGCGCAAGGTCGCCCGATGCGCCCACTGATCCTTGGCCGGGGATCACGGGTGTGATGCCTTTGGCCAGCATATCTTGCATGATCTCAACGGTGGTCATCGCCACACCCGATGCGCCGCGCCCCAAAGACAACAATTTGAGCACCATCATCAGGCGCGTGGTCGTATCGTCCAATGCTTCGCCCACGCCGCAACAATGGGACAGGATCAAGTTGCGCTGCAGCGTCGCCACATCCTTGGTCGCGATTTTGACACTGGCTAGCTTTCCGAAACCCGTGTTGACACCGTAAACGGCTTCATCGCTTGCCGCGGCTTTCGCGACCAGTGCTTGCGCTGCATTGATGCCAGCATGCGATGCGGGGTCTAGAATGACAGCGTGGCTGTGCGCCCAGATGTCTTGCAACTGCGCCAAAGTTGCCGCGCCGGGCGTGAGTGTGACTGTCATAGCGACCCTTTGAAAATACGTTTGTGAAGCGGGTTGAACCCGATGCGGTATGCCAACTCGGACGGATGTGCCGCGTCCCAGATGCACAGATCAGCGCGCGCGCCTGTCACGATCCGGCCCCGATCAGACAGACCGAGCGCTTGAGCTGCATGGGCGGTCATGCCCAGAAGGGCTTCGAGCGGGGTCATGCGAAATAGCGTGCATGCCATGTTCATTGTCAGCAAAGGCGAGGTCAGCGGCGACGAGCCCGGATTGCAATCAGTGGCCAGCGCCATCGGTACGCCATGATCGCGGAATGACTGGATCGGGGGGCTTTGAGTTTCGCGCAACGTGTAGAATGCGCCGGGCAGGATCACGGCGACAGTTCCGGATGCTGCCAGTGCTTTGGCATCTGCGTCGGTTGCGTATTCAACATGATCGGCGCTTAGCGCTTTATACCCTGCCGCCAGTTGCGTGCCGCCGATGTTGGACAGTTGTTCCGCGTGCAGTTTGACCGCAAGACCCAGTTCAACAGCGACATCGAATACGCGTGCGATTTGTGCGGTGTCAAAGGCAATGCCTTCGCAAAATCCGTCTACCGCATCGACCAGACCTTCGGCATGGGCTGCGCGTAGGGTTGGGATGCAGATGTCGTCAATATAGGCGTCAGAGCGGCCTTTAAACTCAGAAGGTACCGCGTGCGCGCCAAGGAAACTGGTGCGCACTTCGATTGGGCGGGCGCGCGCAATCTGGCGTGCAACGCGCAGCATTTTCAGCTCTGTTTCGCGGTCTAGCCCGTAGCCGGATTTCACTTCAATCAGGGTCACACCTTCGGCGATCAGCGCATCAACCCGCTTTAGCGCATCGGCGAGCAGTAATTCATCGCTGGCCGCGCGTGTCGCCGTCACGGTCGAGACGATACCACCCCCAGCGCGCGCGACGTCTTCGTAGCTTGCACCGTTTAACCGCTGTTCAAACTCGGCGGCGCGGTTGCCGCCAAAAACAACATGCGTGTGGCAATCAATAAGGGCAGGGGTGATTAGCATGCCGCCCAGTTCATGCACCGGACCGGCGCGGTAGATGTCTGGGACCGCATCTGCGGGGCCGACCCATGCGATATGTTCCCCCTCAAGGGCCACGGCACCGTTGCAGATCAGACCATAACCTTGATCATCCTGCAGGGTCACAATTTGGGCGTTCGTTAAAAGCATCGGTTCGACTCACTTGCAAATAAACGTGCTTAATGTTTTTATGTGCATACATAATAATATGTCAAGCGGAGTGGATTATGCAAACGATTTGGGCTGAAACGGCATTGTTGCCCTCGGGTTGGGCCTCGGATGTGCGTATCGACATTGATGCGGACGGGCGGATCGATGCCGTGCAAGCAGGCGCAGAACCGCATGGCACGCGCGTCCCGATGCTTTTGCCCGCCCCTGTGAACGTGCATAGCCATGCGTTTCAACGCGCGATGGCGGGCCTGACAGAGCAGCGGGGCCCAGACCCAAGCGACAGTTTTTGGACATGGCGGCAGTTGATGTTCCGCTTCCTTGATCGCCTGACGCCTGACCATATCGAAGCGATCACTGCCTTTGTGCAGATGGAAATGCTTGAAGCCGGATATGGCGCTTCGGTCGAATTCCACTATCTGCACCACCAGCCGGGCGGGGTGCCCTATGACAACCTTGCAGAGACATCGACGCGGATTTTGGCGGCGGCTGACCAGACGGGCATGGGGCTGTGTTTGTTGCCGGTACACTATCAATTTGGCGGCTGTGACGGACGCGAATTGACGGCGGGGCAAATCAGGTTCGGCAATACGTCTTCGCAGTTTCAGACCTTACATGATGCAGCGTCAGTGGCGCTTAAGAATGGTCTCGCCGATAGCCATATTGGCGTGGCCCCCCATTCGTTGCGTGCCGTTGGGGTCGATGATTTGAAATCGTATCATACAACATTTCCGACTGGCCCGATCCACATGCATCTTGCCGAACAAAAAGCTGAGGTCGCAGAGGTCGTGCAGCATTGGGGTGCTCGTCCCGTGACGTGGGCGCTGGACAACATGGATTTGGATGATCGCTGGTGTTTGATCCACTGCACGCAGATGACGCCAGAAGAGACGATCGCACTTGCCCGTTCTAGCGCTGTGGCAGGGCTTTGTCCGATCACCGAAAGCAGTCTGGGCGACGGGATATTTGATGCCGTTCGCTGGGTTGATCACGCAGGGGCCTTTGCCATCGGTTCCGACAGCAACATCCGCATTTCGTTAAGCGAGGAATTGCGGACACTGGACTATTCACAACGCCTGCGCGACGGCACGCGTGCAGCATTGGCAAGCCTCGATAAATCGACAGGGCGGCGGATGTTTGACGGCATCTTGCAAGGCGGCGCACAGGCGGCGGGCCGCGACACAGGTCGCATCGCCGTAGGCGCTTGGGCAGATATGTTGACGCTTGATACCACGTCAGAACACCTATGGGGCCGTAGTGGCGACACCGTGCTGGACGCATGGATTTTCGCAGGAGACGATAGGCTTGTGCAGGATGTTTGGTCTGCGGGTCGCCATATGGTAAGTGGCGGTCAACACGTGGCGCGCGACGCAATTGTCGCCGCATACAAACGCACAATTGACGCCCTGAAAGACACTTTATGAACGCAGAGACTTTTCGAAACTGGCAAAGCGTGCAGGACGAGGTTTTGCGCCGCATCCACGCCCGTGAATGGAAGCCCGGTGACCTGATCCCCAACGAGGCTGATCTTGCGATTGAGTTCGGTTGTGCGCGATCCACTGTGAACCGCGCATTGCGGTCGTTGGCCGACAGCGGGTTACTCGACCGTAAACGCAAAGCAGGCACGCGGGTCGCCGCGCAGCCTGTCGCGAAAGCCACGCTCGACATCGCCGTTATCCGCCATGAGGTCGAGGCGCGCGGTAGCAAATACGGCTATCAGTTGATTGACCGCGAACTGGTCATTCCGTCCCTGACCATTTGTGGCGCGATGCAAACGAGCGGTACGGACAGAATGCTGCATGTACGCGCCTTGCACCTTGCAGATGATGCGCCTTATGCCTTTGAGGATCGATGGATAAACACCCTTGTGGTTCCGCAAGCCAAAACCGAGGATTTTGCGGCTGTCAGCGCGAATGAATGGTTACTGAAACACACACCCTACACGCACGGCGAAATCGCGTTTTCTGCGGTGCAGGTCGGTCCCGATGATGCGGCTATCCTTGGCGTACCTGCACAAAGCGCCGTTTTCGCAATTGACCGACTGACGTGGGATGGCAAGGCGTCGGTGACCAAGGTGCGCTTGTTGTTCAGGCCGGGCTATCAGCTTCGGACGGTTCTTTGACGCTCAACGCTTTGAGAATGCCTTCAAATGCGGGATTTTCGCGGCGTCGTGTGGACCATATCAGGCTAATTTCGGTTTTTGCCTCGGGTGTGCTGATTGGCACCGTGACAAGGCGCTTTCCATCGTAGCTGCTGTCGTTTGGCGGGTGCGAATAGCTGATGCCGACCCCGACACCATGCGCGGCAAGCGAGCGCATCATTTCAAGCGACGCGACCTTTTGTTGGATGATTGGTGCAATCTTTACCCGCTCAAACAGATCACGCATGAAGCCTTCGGACAGGTCTTCGCTGAACAAGATCAGAGGATCTTGGGCGAGGTCAGTAAGATCTACTGTTTGGTTTTGTGCAAGCGGATGATCCGTTGCCAGAAACGCCACAGGAGCGACA
>CBDTVI010000092.1:0-8756 GCA_965364065.1 uncultured Yoonia sp.
ACCACGGTTGCGCAGAACGGTTGCTGGCAACTGCTTGTCGATGGCGAAGTCGATGTTGTCACCTATGACGCATTGCCTGCCGAAGAGGACGCACGCGAGGCGGGTCTCACTGACCAGATCACAACACTTGATGATCTGACATCCTCGGTGACAACGCACATCTTCGTCTCCAAGGACAACCAGTTCGCAAACGATGCGTTGCCTATCATCAACGCAGGTCTCGAAGAACTCCGCTTGTCTGGCGAGTGGTTCTCGATTGTACGAGAGGCGATCCAGGAAACTGTCGAAAACTAAGTTCGGCATCCACCTGAATAACGACTACGCCCGCGGCTTGATTGCCGCGGGCGTTTTCATTTCTGAACCCGTTTTGAGTGCGGCGACCCGCATGGGCGCGCAACAATTGATCCACGAAACGCGGCGCTAAGGAATTAAGTGTCGCGTCCGATTGCCGCACGCGCGCGCAATCACACATGACCATGTTTTCTGATCTGGAACTGCGCCGGGGCGCTAACACGGCCAATTTCCCATGTTAGCGATAGCTTTTGCGCTAACATTGGCCACATGCCTAATTCCTGTGCAATTCAAGTCAGATAGGCGGGGTCGCAAACATGCAGAAAGGCTTCGCTTTTTGCTTTTGCCTGTGGACCATTCTGACAGCGTCCGTTTAGTATCCGGCGATGAAGGGACGACACCCGTCTTTTTCACGAACACTACTTGGAGGAATACTACATGGATCGTCGTTCATTTCTAAAGAACACTGCCGTCGGAGGCACCGCTGCGGCAACCGCAGCTTTGGCAGCACCGGCATACGCACAAGGCAACCGCACTTTGACTATGGTTACATCCGTTCCTGACGGATTTGCGATCTTCGATGACGCAGCTGTCAAGTTCATCGATATGGTTAACACAATGTCCGATGGTTCTATCACCATTGAGAAGAAAGCTGCTGGCCAATTGGTTGGTGCGTTCGAAGTATTCGACGCTGTGTCTTCGGGTCAGGCTGATATCTATCACTCTGCTGACTACTACTTTGGTGGCCAGCACCCGGGCTACTACTTCTTCACGGCCGTACCATTTGGCGCAACCGGCGCCGAGATGATCAGCTGGAACCAGCATGGCGGCGGTAAAGAACTGCACGACGAGCTGGGCGAGATCTTTAACCTGAAATCCTTCATGTGCGGCAACACTGGCCACCAGCCAGGCGGTTGGTTCAACAAGGAAATCAGCTCTGCTGCTGACCTGCAGGGTCTGAAGTTCCGTATGCCGGGCCTTGGTGGTCTTGCGTTGGGTCGCACAGGTGCGTCCGTTCAGAACATTCCAGGCGGCGAAATCTATCAAGCGCTGTCCTCTGGTGCCATCGACGGTGCCGAGTGGATCGGTCCATTCGCAGACGAGCGTCTAGGCTTCCAGGAAGTTTGTGAATTCTACTACACAGGTGGTTTCCACGAGCCGGGTTCGGTTTTGACAGCTGCATTTAACCGCGACGTGTTCAATGAAATGACACCTGCGCAGCAGCAGATCATGGAAACAGCTGCGATGGCGACACACCACTGGAGCCTGGCACAGTCTAACGCTGTGAACGGTGCTGCATTGGGCCGTCTGCAAGCGCAGGGCACGAAGATCATGCAATTCCCTGACGACGTTTGGGATGCGTTTGGCAAAGCGTCCAAAGAAGCATTGGACGAATTCATGGATGACGAATTGTTCGCACGTATCCGCGCGAGCCAAGAAGCATCTGCTGCGTCCACATCCGGTTGGACCAGCATCTCTGACGCTGAATTTGCACGCCAACGCGCACGCGTTAACGCAGGCTAAACAGTTAGCTTTGGCCGTTAAGCGGCTGAAGCAGATACATTAAGTGGAGGGCCCTGTCATTGGCGGGGCCCTCCATGTCAAAAGCATTCATTATTAATCGGGGGTTAGACCATGGGTCTAGTCGAAGCATGGGGCGGGAACGCAATTGGGTGGTTTTTTGCCAATCTGATCGAAGCGTTTTACAACCTCTTTTACGCGATTTTTAACCCCGGTATGTGGTTGTCTTGGATACCCACAATCAACGGCCCGATGGAAACCGAGCAGAAAGAAGCGCTCATGCGCTTCATCTACTATGGCGCGTCGGTCGAATTCTTTTTCGTCGTTTTGATCATATTCCTGACCATCACGACAATTGGTGTGATCAACAACCGCTTCATGTGGGGCTGCGTGCGCGGCCTTGAAGGGTTTGCCAACGCTGTCGGGCGCATCGCCGCTTGGGCGGGCTTGCTGATGGTGCTTCAGCAAATTGTGATCATCTTTATGCAGCGTATCTTTGCGGTTTCTGAAATCAGTATCGGTTTCGGGGCAACATTTACCAAAGATATCAGCTGGTGGTCAGAAGAACTTAAATTCTACAACGCGATGATCGTGTGCCTCTGTGCCGCTTATACGTTTGTCCAAGGTGGCCATGTCCGCGTTGATCTTGTCTATTCCGCGATCAGTTACCGCGCCAAACGCGTGGTCGATATGCTGGGGTCGATGGTCTTTATGGTGCCGGGTGCGATGATCATCTGGCTCTACGGCTGGTTCTTTATGTGGCGCCACCTAATCGTGCCGAACCCATCCGCCTCTGACACACTAGAGCGCTTGCTAACAAAAGCCCGCGCCTTGCGGTGGAACATCGAAACGATCGGTTTCTCGCCCAACGGCTTTAACGCCTATTTCATGTTCAAGGTTCTTTTGGTGGCCTTCACCTTGATGATCTTGCTGCAAGCGGTCGCCTTCCTTTACCGCTCTTACCTCGAGTTCAAAGAAGGCCCCGAAAGCGAAGGCAAATTCCTTGACAAAGACCAGCTTGGCGATCCAACCGCCGAACTTGTCGCAGACATTCATTAAAGTAGGGCGGTAGACACATGCTTTTCGGACTAGATGGCATTGAAGTCGGTATTATTATCGTCTTTTTGACTTTGTTTGCAGGGATCCTTTCGGGCTTTCCGGTCGCATTCGCAATCTCTGGCTCTGCGGTGATTTCATTCGCGATCATTGCAGCCCTCGACAGCTCGGGCCTGCTGATCCACGCAGCCGTTGATACGGGCACCGACGAATACGCAGCCTTGTTGGCTGATGGTGTGCGACGCGAGGCTATTTCGGTGTTCAGATACCCTGAACTGCCTCGTTACCAGGACGTCTTGTTCCCGCAAGGCTGGGAAGTCGCCCTTGATCGCAACATTGGCTTTATGGTCAACCGGATGAACGAACGCGTTCTGGCGGGCCAATCGATTGAAACGCTGTTGGCAGTATTGATGTTCGTGATGATGGGCATCGTGCTGGAACGTTCGCGGATCGCGGATGAATTGCTGACATCAATGGCCAAAGTCTTTGGTCCGCTGCCAGGTGGTTTGGCCGTGTCGATCGTTCTGGTTGGTGCTTTTCTTGCGGCGTCCACAGGGATCGTGGGTGCAACGGTTGTAACGATGGGTCTGTTGGCGCTGCCGACGATGCTCAAAAACGGCTATTCGCCGGAACTCTCGACCGGTGTTATTGCTGCGTCTGGTACTTTGGGGCAGATCATTCCGCCCTCAATCGTGATCGTGTTGCTGGGTACATTGGCCGGTGATATCTATTCGGCCGCCCAAGAAAACCGCGCGCAGCTTGCGGGATGTAACGACGCGCTGACCTATCTTGGCAGCCCAGCCGTTTTGTCGGTTGGTACATTATTCCAAGCGGCCTTGTTGCCGGGTGTTATGTTGGCGTTGCTTTATGCGGGCTATGCGTTTGTTTATGCGTTGATCAACCCAGACAAAGCCCCACCAGTGCAATTCGATTCTGATGGCGAAAGAGAAGTCATCACGCGCAAAGAGGGCCTGACATGGTTCTTGGCTGTGCCAGTTGGTATTATTGCGCTGACGATTGGGATGGGGCAGGTCAACCTTGTTGGCACGCAATCCATCATCGTCGACAGCTTCACCGATTCAGGTCAAAGCGCGTCGTTGCGCACACGTGTCAGTGAAGAATGTGCGGCCTCTATGATCGAGTTGCACGGCATGGAAGCTTGGGAAACAGCGCTTTCCGAACAAGCCACCATCGAAGATGCAGGCGGTGTGACACAAGCACGCGAACTGGGTGTTGAAGAACGCGCAGAACTGGTCTTGCAACGCGCCGCTGACGCCGCACCAATCGGCACAGGCATTTCGGTCGCAGCAGTTCTGCTGGGTCTGGTGTTTGCCATCGCGCGCGGAGTGGCACCAAGCCGTGATCCAAAAATGTTGTGGGTCGGAGTGTCGGGTATCTTGCTGATGCTGCTGGTAGACATCGTGCTGGTTTCACCGCTGACATCGCCGGGAACGACGACGGTATTTATCGCAATACCGTTGATTATTGTCTTCCTCGGATTGCGAACTGCCGCAGGCTATCTGGCCAGCAACGAGATTTTGCGCGTGGTGTTTCCGCCGCTGGTTTTGATTGTTGCTGTGCTAGGGTCGATCCTTGGCGGGATCACAAACCCGACGCCGGCTGCGGCCTTGGGTGCGGGTGGTGCGATCTTGCTTGCGGCGTACCGCAAGCGCAAGGATCAGGGGCTATCAGGGCGGATCGTCCTGCTGACAGCAGGTGCAATCTTGCTGATGCTGATCGTAGGTACAAACTTTGATATGCGCCTTGGCCAAGATGTGGTTCTGCTTGAAAACCGCATCGCGTTCCTTGTCACATTCGGGGCATTCCTGTTTGCGATGTTTGGCCTACTGTGGTCGTGCTGGATCTTGATTTCGGGCGGGGTCATGGGACCTGTGGTGCGCGAAACGGCCAAAGTCACCTCGATGGTCTTTACCATTTTGATAGGCTCGCAAATGCTGAACCTTGTGCTGATCTCTTTCGGAGGAGAGCATTACATCCAGCAATTCCTACGCTCGTTCGACAACGAATGGACGGTGTTCTTGCTGGTTATGTTGGTGCTATTTGTCTTGGGCTTCGTGCTAGATTTCCTCGAGATCATCTACATTGTGATCCCGATCGTCGGGCCGGTCATTTATGGCGGTACCTTCGATCCCAAATGGGTGACGATTATGATCGCGGTGAACCTGCAGACGTCCTTCTTGACGCCGCCCTTTGGCTTTGCCCTGTTCTATCTGCGCGGGGTCGCGCCGAAGTCGATCACGACGGGTCAAATTTACCGTGGCGTGATGCCGTTCATCGGCATCCAAGTCGGGGCACTGACACTGCTCGCTTTGTTCCCAGGCGTGGTCACAATCATTCCTAGCTTGCTGAATTAACCGGCACAGCAAAGGCACGAAAAAGGGGCGGTGCCATTGGCGCCGCCCTTTTTCGTTGAAAGCTATCTGGGTCTAAGTCCGTCCGGGGGGCAGTTCGATCCGTGCGACTTGTTCAGCAATAGGATCAGTGGACAAAGGATGGGCATCGACTTCGTAGCCAGCCGGATCGCCCAAGGGCTCCCAAGCGCCTGCGCGGTAAACTTCCAGCCCTTTAAAGTTGGCTTTGTAATCCATCTTTGGACTGCCAGGCACCCAATAGCCCAAGTAGATATAGGGCAGGCCCAATTCCTGAGCGATCTTGATATGATCAAGGATTAAGTATGTGCCCAGTGATAGTTTCTCGAGGTTGGGTTCAAAGAACGAATAGACCATCGACAACCCATCATCGAGGATATCAGTCAGGCAAACCGCACTTAAACTGCGCCCGTCGGTATACTCAAACAAGCGCGACCTAATCGGGGTTTCTTCGACCATCGCGGCGAACTCGAACATATCCATATCCGCCATGCCGCCAGCCGCGTGGCGACCGTCTAGGTATTTGCGGAACAGGTCATATTGTTCTTCGGTGGCCCAAGGCGATGTCGCACGGCGGTCAAGGTGGCCACCGCGCTTTTCGACACGGCGTTGGCTGCGCGTCGGGGCAAATTTTGACACATCAATTCGCGCGGACATGCAGGCCGAACACTCTGCACATGACGGGCGGTACAGCACATTTTGCGAACGGCGAAACCCTTGTTTGGATAGTTTGTCATTCAGGTCAGGGGCCGCATCACCTTGCAATGCCGTAAACAACTTTCGCTCCATCCGGCCCGGAAGATAAGGGCAGGGCTGGGGGGCTGTGACATAGAACTGAGGTGCGACTGGCAGCGTGTGACGCATGATTGTTTCCGAATAGCTTCGGGCAAGCTTAACAATCGATTTACCATCCGCCAAGTGCCGCTTTGCACCATTTTTTATAGCAGGCTAGTGCAGGTTGATAGCTGTTGTTCCTAGCAGATGATCCGTCAGACCTTGGCCGCGCGCGGTCAGAAGCATCAGCACGATTGAAATCAGTTGCAAAGGTGGCAACGCAACACTGATCGAATAGCCAAACGTATGCGCAAGCGCGAGGCCAGAGGTAAGTTTGGCACCATCATTGTCACGCAATTCAATGCCCATAATGCGCATGCCCCAAGTGGCCGATCCGCCCGCAATCGTAAACCAGCGGTAAATAAAGCCCACAACCAGCATCAAGAATGGAAAGAAGAAGATACCGGTAAAGGCCGTAAAAGGCAGAATCAAAGTGCAAAGCACGGCAATCAAAACGACATCAAAGACCCAAGCCAAGCCGCGCTTGAGCGGGACACCGGAAAATTGGCGCGGTGCAAAACGGGTAGAACGTGGACTGTGGTTCATCGACATCGGTCACTGTGCCTCGGGTTATTGAGAAAAAGGTGGGGTGGCCTGCGGGGAACAGGCCACCCTTGGGGGGCAGAACAGATTACGCGGATGCGGGACCGGTCTGGGTTGGTTCTGCAGCGGCGTCATTGGCTGACGCGCGGTCATTCATGAATTGGTCAAACTCTGCTTTGTCTTTGGCGTCACGCAGACGCTTGAGGAAAGCTTCAAAGTTGCCCTGTTCGTCTTCAAGGCGGCGCAGTGTTTCGGCCTTATAGGCGTCAAATGCGGCATTTCCGGATGACTTTTCCATGTGAATGCTGTGACGGGTCATTGATTTGCAAGATGAATTAAACATGCGTTTACTCCAGATCATGTAGGCTAATAGGGCAAGACCGATTGGCCAGAATACGATAAAGCTGACAACCATGGCGGCGATCCAAGCGCCTTTACCACGTGCATCCAGCCACGCTTCGGCGCGGGCAAAAAAACCAGGGCGATGATCCATTGCGATCGGTGAATGTGAAGTGGCGGTGTTCATGATTGTCTCCTTCGGGGTTTGTTTGTGTATGTGAATGCTTTTCACATTACCGATATCGGGCTTTCTGATCGCCACTTCAAGAGATAATGTAAATGTTTTTTACATTAACTTTGTTTTGGTATTTATATCAGTAGGTTAGGCGTGTCATTTTTTGTGACTTACATTTAAAAAGATTGACTGCGAGCCTGTATTTGGGAAAAATATGGCACAATACCGCATCCTTATTGACCCGCGCGGTGCGGTGAATACTGTGGTTCCATGACATTCACATCCCGTATCACGCGCTTGCCACATGCCTATGACCCGACGCGCGGGGCAGATGTGGCAAAGGCTTTCGAAAATATGACCGCAAAAGTGGTCGACCTAATCACAGGCGCTGCAGGGTGCAGCCCGTATCTTGCGGATTTGCTGCGATCAGAGGCGGATTGGATCACCGATGCCCTTGATGATCCAGAACGGGCGGTCGCCGATCTGTTGGTGGAAATCCCGCAATTCCCACTCGATGTGTTGCCGGTTGAATTGCGCCGCTGCAAACGGCGGATTGCGTTGTTGGTCGGCTTGGCTGATTTGGGCGGCGTTTGGCCGCTTGAAACAGTCACGCAGGTCTTAACTGATTTTGCGGACGCGGCCGTACAGGCAAGCATTGCCGCCCTCGTGGCCGCAGAGGTCAGTCGCGGCAAGTTGCCCACATCCGACGATTCGTCAAATGCAGGCGGAATGGTCGTGTTGGCTATGGGCAAGATGGGGGCAGGAGAGCTGAATTACTCATCCGACATCGACCTGATTTGCCTGTTCGACGAAACCCGCTTTGATCCCGATGACTACCATGATGTGCGCGCGGCCTTTATCCGCGTCACCCGCAAGATGGCTGCAATTCTGTCAGATGTGCGCGATGGCGGCTATGTGTTCCGCACTGATTTGCGCCTGCGCCCTGATGCATCGGTCACACCAGTATGCCTATCGATGGAAGCCGCAGAACGTTATTACGAAAGTGTTGGCCGCACATGGGAACGGGCGGCATACATCAAAGCGCGGGCATGTGCTGGCGATAAGGCAGCAGGCGCGCGGTTTCTTACAACCTTAATACCCTTTGTTTGGCGCAAGCATCTTGATTTTGCGGCCATCCAAGATGCTCATGATATGCGCCTTAAAATCCGCAACCACAAAGGGCTGCATGGATCGCTGGTCCTCGAAGGGCACAACATCAAACTGGGGCGTGGCGGTATCCGCGAGATCGAATTTTTCACCCAAACGCGTCAATTGATTGCTGGTGGGCGCGACGCAAGCTTGCGCGCCAGTGGAACGCGGACAGGCTTAGATAGCTTGACCAAAGCCGACTGGATTGAACAAGACGTCTCTGAACAGCTTTATGACCACTACCGCTATCTTCGCGAGGTCGAGCATCGCCTGCAAATGATCAACGACGCACAGACCCAGACCTTGCCAAAAGATGAACAAGGATTTGCGCGTTTGGCGGCCTTCATGGGACAAGATGTTGCTGACTTGCGTACTGAGCTGACCACGCGAATTGAGGCAGTTCATACGCTGACCGAAGGTTTTTTTGCGCCCGATCCGCAAACTGGTGAAGAAGGCCC
>CBDTVI010000093.1:0-8555 GCA_965364065.1 uncultured Yoonia sp.
TGCGGTCGGCCAAATGACCAACGCCAATCGCATAGAAGTCAGAGTTATTGTAGGTTTTCAGCACATCAAAATTTCGCGTCACTTCAAACGTGATCCCACCGCTTTGGGGCGTTAGCTTGCGACCAGCAGGCCCACCTGTTCCGGTCTCTGCACCCCATTTTAGGCCGCTACGCCACCCGTTCCGCGCCAAATAGTTCGCAGTCGATGCCAAGGCATCAGTAGGGTCTTCGCCCCAGATGTCGCGCCGCCCGTCACCCGTAAAATCAACGGCCAAAGCCTCAAACGATGTGGGGATAAACTGCGTGTGGCCCATCGCACCTGCCCAGCTGCCAATCATCTGGTCGGGGGTGGTGTCGCCTCGTTGCAAGATGCGCAACGCAGCAAGCAGCTGTTTCTCGTAAAATGTCGCACGGCGTCCATCGAATGCAAGTGTTGCAGTAGACGAGATGACGGGGATATCACCGCGTCTTTCGCCATATCGGCTTTCCAGACCCCAAATTGCGGTAACGATCCGCGCATCTACGCCGTACCGTGCCTCTATCGTAGAAAGCGTGCTTGCGTATCTGGCATAGGCCGCGCGGCCTTTTGCAATCCTGTCGTCTGATGCTGCGATTGACAGGTAATCTTCGAAGGTGCGTGTCACCTCGATTTGGTTTCTGTCGCGTGTGACGACCCACGGGACATAGCCCGCGTTCGCAAAAGCCCGATCAAGCGTGCCCTGCGAGATGCCTGCACTACGTGCCCGAGATTGAAATGCCCTGACCCAGTTGTCGAAATCAACGTTTGCAACGGGTCTGTAGTTTTCGGATGGTCTACTTACCGGCCTCATTGCAGGAGAGCCTTGTGCACAGGCCGCAAAAGCGAAGGTGCCGCATGCTGCAAGGAAAACGCGTCTGTTCAGGGTCATTTCATGGCTTTCGATGCTGGGGTTCTGTCTATCCCGCACTTTAAGGACATCCCCGCACATTTGCCCACAACCGTTTGTCAGAGCAGCCTGTTCAGCGCGGTTTCTTGCCGTGTGGCCAGCGCATCCACCTCTGCTTTGCTCGCTGTGCTTAATGCCGCGCCGGGCTTGCGTACTGTGTCATGCGCGATCGCGCCACGTTGCGCCAATGTATACTTGCGGATTGCCAAGCCCAGACCCGGCTGGGCTTCATAGCGGACCATGGGGAGGTATGCGTCAAAGATGTCGCGCCCATGGTCCAGATCACCGGACCGGTAGGCGGCGATCACTTGTGCCATCATTTCAGGATAGGCAAAGCCTGTCATTGCTCCATCCGCGTCGCGGAGCATTTCCTCAAGCAGGTACAACCCGCCATTGCCGCACAGGATAGAAATCCGCCGTGCTCCTGCACTGGACGCCGCGCGCAAAGCGCTGATTTTTTCAAGTCCGGGCCAGTCTTCGTGCTTAAGCATGACACAGGTCGGGCAGTCCTCGACGATCTTTAGGATCACGGAAGTAGGGATCACAACATTGGTCACCAATGGGAAATCCTGCAGGACAAAAGGTGCCGCACCCAAGGCCTCTGCGGTGTTGTGGTAGTAGGTGACGATCTGCGCGTCACTACGCAAGTTGCTGGGCGGGGCGACCATGACACCGGCCACACCCAAATCCATCGACGCATCGCTGAGCGTTTTCATCGCGGCAAATCCGGGTGCCGAAACGCCGACAACCACAGGTACAGTGCTGCGCGCAATTACGCGTTTGACTATGGCGATGGATTCGGCGGCCGTTAGCTTGCCTGCTTCGCCCATCATGCCAAGGATCGTCAGGCCGGTGGCGCCTTTTTCGATATAGAAATCGACCATACTGTCGACGCTGTCCCAATCAATTGCGCCATCTGGCAAAAAGGGTGTGACAGCGATAGTGAAAACGCCTTGGGCGGTTTCATCAAGCATCCGGTGCTCCTTTATGGCTGAGGCCAAGGGCGATTTGACCAAGAGCCATTGCTGTGGCGGCTTGGGTCGGTTCAACGACGGGCAACCCAGTTTCTGCCTCTAGAATATCGCGGTATTGGGCCATGCCGGCACAGCCCATAATCAGCACGTTGGCCCCGTCGTCATCGCGCAGGCGTTTTCCGGTAATAACCATCGCCGATAGGCTTTTTTCTTCGTCTGCCAGATCAGCAACACCCAGACCCAAGGCGCGGTCACCCGCCAGTCGGTCCAGCACACCCATCGCCCCAAAGGCGCGCAGGTGTCGCGGAATTGACGCGGGCAGGATCGCAATGACGCCAAACCGTTGGCCCAACGTCAAGGCGGTCATCACCGCTGCCTCTTGAATGCCGACAACGGGCAAGGCGGTTTGATCGCGCAGCGCGTGCAGGCCCGGATCACCAAAGCAGGCAATCACATAGCCTGCGGCATGTTTTTGTGCAGCAGCAAGGCGCAAGGTCAGCGCTACCGTAAGGTCGGCTTGCCTTTGGTTTTCAATCCCGGGCGGCCCATGTTCCAATGTCAGGCATTCAATTGGTGTGCCAAAACGGCGTAACGGGTCGACGGCCGCATCAATTCCATCCGTCACCACCTGCGATGAATTCGGGTTAATGATGATCAGTGTATCAGTAGTCATGCGCCCGTCCTTGTTGCTGTTTGAATTTCGACTTGATAGCCCTCCGGGTCATTGAACACAAAGGCGCGGATGCCGATTTCGTCGGCGACAAAGAGGTCAGATAAACCGTCCAGCTTTTCTTCTTTGGCGTAAGCGTACCATGCGTCCACATCGGGCACGCGAATGCACAGCTGCACGGGTTTCACCGCTTGCCATTTATTCATGCCTTTGGCCTCATCCACTAAGCCCACATGGGCGCCCGGGCAAATTTCGTAGATTTTGCACCAGCCTTGATCAATGGCCAGCGGCAACCCAAGAATATCCTCGTAAAACCGCATCGCGGCGGGTAGGTCGCGGTAGTAGAAAAACGTGATGGCGAGGGTGTTTGGCGCGTCAGGGCGGGGCATGGCAGTCCTTAGGATTGAGGTTCAGTTGGGCTGACGGCAAGGGTAGGGCGGTCGATCTTTGCGCCACTTCCCGGCAAGGCATTCAGAATGCTGTCTTGGACAATATGTTTACCGCGCAGCCAAACATCCGTGGGCCAGCCTTTGATTGTACGACCTTCCCACGGATTATACCCCACATTGTCATGCAAATCATTTGCGCCGTAAGTCGTTGATTTATCTGGGTCCCACAAGGCGATATCCGCATCCATACCGATCGCTAAGCGCCCCTTCTTGGGCAGGCCATAGATGTCAGCGGCAGCGGTCGCGGTCAGGCGGGCAAAACTTTCCGGCCCACCGCGTCCTTGGTTGACCATCGCATCAAACATCAACGGCAGACGTGTCTCTAGCCCCGGCAATCCGTTCGCAATGTCTGGGAATTCTGCATCCGGCCCAGCGGACAGCTTGCCACTTTCGTCAAATCGGTAAGGCGCGTGATCGGATGAGACAAGTTGTAGATCACCTGCGTTCAGGGCGTCCCATAGGGCCTCTTGATCAGCGATATGGCGTTGTGGGGGGGAACACATCCACTTGCCGCCCTCTAGGCCGGGTTGGCGCAATATATCTTCGGTCATGAATAGGTAGTGCGGGCATGTTTCGGCCCAGACCGGCGCGCCGCGCGCGCGGGCAGCACAGACCGCGGCCGCCCCTTCGGTGGTTGAAATATGGAAAAGCATAACAGGTTGCCCAAGGTATTCAGCAAAGCGGCACATCCGTTCAACCGCTTCGATCTCGGCGATGCGGGGGTGCGATGCGGCGTGATAACGGGGCGCAGTTTTACCTGCAGCGATCAAGGACGCTTTGGCGTCGGCCAGAATAGCGTCAGTTTCGGCATGCACGCAGACCAAGGCGCCCTGCACGCGGGCGATCTTCATTGTGGCGATGATCTGCGCGTCTGTCAGTTGGATGTTGTAAGTGGTGAACACTTTGATCGAACGATTGCCTGCGGCGATCAGTTGCGCCAAATCCGCGTCAAAACCCGTGACGGCTGTATCGGTCACGGTCATATGAAACGCATAGTCGATCATAGCACCACGCGCAGCCCTTGCGCTGTAGTCAGAGACGGTATCCGCCAACCGCTCGCCCTTGGCTTGGGCTGCGAATGAGATCACGCTTGTCGTGCCACCCAACGCGGCAGAACGGGTTGCTGTTTCGAATGTGTCGGCGTTCATCACACCCATGCCAGACATTTGTTCAATATGAGCATGCGGGTCGATACCGCCGGGCATGACCCACTTTCCACGCGCATCTATCGTTTGCACGGCAGCGCCAAGGTCGGTGCCAATCTGCGCAATCGATGATCCGGTAATACCGATGTCGCCCGACACCACACCATCCGGCGTGACGATTTGGCCGCCAGTGATCACAAGGTCAAATGGGGTAGGCATTGCGCGGGCTCCTGCGTTTTGTAAGGCTATGTTGCCTTCACCCGACACCTTTGCGCAAGCCTATTGGCTGTTGTCCTTGATGATATCTTTCTTCGACTGTAAATCGCGCACCGATGCGCGCCCGATCATATGGGCGCCAATAGGAGAGGTGAGCATCAAGAACAGGATGATCGCGATCACGCGGACGGTGATTTCAGTTTCCTGCAGGTAGATTGCGCCGCCGATCAAGATCAGGCTACTGCCCAGAATACCGGCCTTGGTCGAGGCGTGCATACGCGTCAGCACGTCAGGCAAGCGCAAAACGCCAATGCCTGCGATCAGCGCGAAAAAGCCGCCCAAAAGTAAAAAGATCGAGATGATGATGTTGATCATTGCGGATCTCCAGTTCCACGCGCATCGCGGCGCTCAGCAAAACGGGCAAGTGCCACAGTCGCCAAAAAACCGACAAGGGCCAGCACGAGGGCCACATCAAGCAATGCATAGACACCCGTCGCAACAGCCGCGACACCGCAGACCGCGATGATGGTAACTGTCATCATATCAAGTGCGACGACGCGGTCGGCAAGTGTGGGGCCAAGCGCCAACCGGACAAATGCAATGGCCAATGAAAGCATCACCATCACAAATGTCGCGTAGACCGATAGGTCCAGAAATTCTGCAGATGTCATTCTTCAAATACCTCTTTCACCATTCGTTCCATCCCTGATTTCAGGCCGGCAATTACGGCGTCTGGATCGTCTGCGAACATTGCATGTACGATCAGCGTTTTGCGGTCTGGCGTGACATCCAAGCTCAGTGTGCCGGGCGTCAGCGAGATAAGGTTGGTGACCAGCAAAATCTCGATATCAGATTTGACATCCAAAGGCATCTCAAGGATCGCAGGATTGCTTCGGTCTGTTGGCGTCAGCACGTCGTATGCAACGCGGATGCTGGACATCGTCAGATCATATATAAAGAACGCGATCAGCCGAACGATGCGGTATGCGCGCAAGTAATAGGTGTTTGGCCCACCAAAAAGCGGCTGGGTGACCCAGAGCGTGGCAAACCCGACAAGAAAGCCCGCGACCAGTTGCGTCAGCGTAAAGCTACCCCAAAGTGCGGCCCAGAGTATCGCCAGCAGGAGGTTCAGTAAAAACGGGTTCATGACGCATCCCCCAAAACGGCGGTTATATAAGCGGTTGGGTCAAGCAATTGCGCGGCCGTCCGTTCGGCAAATTGCACGAAAGGTTCGGGGTTTAGACCGATGATGACCGTCATAACCGCCAAACCTGTGATCGGTAGAAGCAGTGCGACCTTGTTCTCAAGCGTCTTGAGTTCCGGCTGAACACCAACTGGATGAGGTTTCCAAAACGCCTCTGCCCAGATTTTGGTCATCGAATAAATCGTCATCAAACCCACGGCCAGTGCGATGAAGGCAACAAACCACATTTCGATGTCCAAAGTTGCTTTGACGATGATGTATTTGGCCCAAAAGCCCGAAAGTGGTGGAAAACCGGCGAGTGAAAACGCGGGGATCAGGAACAAGATCGCAAGGAACGGGGCCGATTTATAAAGGCCACCAATCTTGTAGACCTCTGTGCTGCCCGTCAGGCGGTGTGCCACGCCTGCAATCAAAAACAAGTTCGCTTTGACGATGATGTGGTGCACCAAATAGAACACCGCGCCAACCAGCGCCAGCGGTGTCATCAACGCCAAACCAAGTATCATATAACCGATCTGGCTAATAATATGGAACGATAGGATCTTGCGGAAATCTGATTGCGCGGCTGCGCCCAAGACACCAATCACCATGGTAAAGCAGGCCACCCACAGCAAGATCGTGTGCGTAAAACTGACGTCGTGGTCAAAGACCATCGTGAACATGCGGATCAACGCATAGACGCCGACTTTGGTCAGCAAACCTGCAAAAATCGCCGACACAGCAAAGCTTGGTGTGTGGTAGGCCGCAGGGAGCCAGAAAAACAGCGGAAATACCGCGGCTTTGACGCCAAAGGCGACCATGAACATCATTGCGACAACGGTCAGGAGGCCTTGGTTTTCGACGCCTTCGACTTTCAGCGCCAGATCGGCAAAATTCAACGTGCCTGTCATGCCATAAAGCAGGCCGATGCCCGTCAGGAACAAGATGGTCGAGATCAAATTCAGAGCCACGTATTTCACGCCGCCATCGATCTGTTCTTTGCCACCATTAAGGATCAGCAGACCGAATGACGCAATCAACATGACCTCGAACCAGACGTAGAGGTTGAACAAGTCACCCGTCAGGAACGCACCGGTCACACCCGCAAGCAGCATCTGGAACAGGGCGTGATAGCCTAGCTTTTCCTGACGCTCTGTAATGTCGCCCAATGCGTAGATGGCGACCGCAAAGCCGGTGATTGCTGTGATCAGAACCATCACTGCAGACAACAAATCCGCTACCAGTGTAATGCCAAATGGCGCGGGCCAATTGCCCATCTGCCCGGCAAGAACACCTGCATCAAGTACCACCATCATCAGCGCGATAGAGGCGACCAAACCCAAGCCAGACCCGATGATCGACACCCAGCGCCCCAGCGCTGAATGGCGCAAAAGAAACGCTGTGATAGCCGCGATAAACGGGATGATCAGGGGAAGAGAAAGATACCAACTCATTGTATTTATTGTTCTTTTGGTTCAGCGACGCGCATTTCGTCGGTATTCAGGGTGCCAAGTGATTGATAGGCGCGAAACGAAAGGATCAAGGCAAAAGCAAACAGGCCAAAGCCGATCACGATGGCCGTCAGCACAAGCGCTTGGGGCAGGGCATTTGCGACAACACCGATAGGTGCATCAACACCGTCTGGCACGATAGAGGGCGCACCAGGGGTCAAACGGCCAGCCACAAAGATCGTCAGGTTTGCCGCGTTCGACAACAAGATCAGCCCAAAAAGGAACCGCAACAAATTGCGCGCGAGCATCAGGTAGACGGATGCCGCAACCAAAACGCCGATAAGAAGGGATAAGAGCTGTTCCATTAGACTGCCTCTTCCAGTGAAAAGGTGATCGACAGGACAGCGCCCAAAACCACAAGGTAAACGCCGATATCAAAGATCAACACGGATGAAAGGGGCAAGCCTTTGCTGTCTTCGGTCGCCCCGATGAATAGCCATTGGCCCGTAAAGAACGCATCGCCCCAAAAGATCGCCATCACACCAGCAAACAACGCGATACCCAGACCCGCACCAGCGATGCTGCCGGGATCAAATCGCAAAGCTTTGCGCGCATCTTCGGTGCCGCAGGCGATCGCATAAACCACAAATCCGGTGGCCGCGATCAACCCGCCGATGAAACCACCACCCGGCGCGTTATGTCCGCGCAGCAGCATGTAAGCCGAGAAAACCAACAACAGCACGGCTTGCAGCCGCGCGCCTGCAATCAGGATAACAGAGTTCATGGCTTGTCCTCCTCGGGCTTGCTTTTGAGCAATGCATAGATGCTGATGGCCGCGATCAGGACCACTGCGATTTCACCGAATGTATCCAAGGCGCGGAAGTCCACGAGGATCACATTAACGATGTTTTGACCGTACGCTTCGGGCCAGCTCGCGGTTTCAAAGAATGTAGTCAGTTCGCGGTCGATAGGGCCGGCGGTTACCTTCATGACGATAATTGTGGTCACGACGCCAAAGCCAAGTGCGATCAACGCATCCAAAGGCCGCGCGCCCAATCGCTCTTTGTCCAATTCAGGCAGTTTGAGTGCCGCCGCTGCAAACAAAACGACAACCAGCGTTTCAACCAGCAACTGCGTGATTGCCACGTCAGGGGCGCTAAACAAGATAAAGATCATTGCCATGCCTATGCCTACGACGCCAAGGCCTGCAATCGCGGTGATGCGAGAATTCGTCACAACGGTCAGGCCCGCGCCCGCCAGCACTAGCAAGAACACAAGCCAATCCCAAAGCTCAATATCCGGCCAGCCAACCGACGGAATGCCCGTGGTGCGGATGAACAAAGTAGCCCCCATCGCGACCAAAGCGGTAGCAAACGTCACGAACATATACTGCCGCAAAACGCCTGTTTGGATCATCCGGGTGAGTGCTTTTGAACCGCTAGCAATACCTGCCATCAGCTTGTCCCAACCATTGTCGAAACTTGGCGCAGCTGTCGTCATGCGGATCAGTGCCGCACGTATTTGGATTTTGTAGTAATAGAG
>CBDTVI010000094.1:0-8532 GCA_965364065.1 uncultured Yoonia sp.
ATCTGACATAGTTCAGTTTAATACAGCTTAACTGAAGCAATAGAAAGTCTCGTTTGTAGGTAGGCATTGAAAGCCCCATATTAGAGGCATCAAGACACTCAGACTTAGGAATGACAAAATGTACGAGACAACAACAAGCCCCCGCATCCGTGAAGGTATCGAACGCGCCCACCATGAGCGTGCAGAAGCACTGCGCAATGTTATTCGCTGGCTCACTCGCCGCCGTTAAGGCAAGAGCCAATCGAACAAAAAAGGCCGCGCTTTATCAGCGCGGCCTTTTTGTTTTTCCGTATGTCCTGGCTTAGGACATATACTGACCGCCGTTCGCGGACAGTGTTGAACCAGTCACAAAGCCCGCATCGTCGGATGCAAGGAAGCAGACCGCGCGTGCGATTTCAGATGCTTCGCCAAGGCGGCCAACAGGGATCTGCGGCAAGATAACTTCGTTCATTACTTTTTCAGGAATTGTGCTCATCATCTCTGTGTTGATGTAACCGGGGGCTACAATATTCACGGTGATGCCGGCGCGTGCGCCTTCTTGGGCCAGCGACTTGGTAAAGCCGATGTCGCCTGCTTTGGTCGCAGCATAGTTTGCCTGTGCAAACTGACCCTTTTGTCCGTTGATCGAGCTGATGGTGACGATACGACCAAACTTGCGTTCACGCATGCCGCCCCAAACATTGTGCGTCATGTTGAATACGCCGTTCAGGTTGGTGTCGATGCATTCGTGCCACTGCTGCGGTGTCATCTTGTGAAATGGCGCGTCCCGGGTGATGCCCGCATTGTTCACCAAAATATCAACCGGACCAAGGTCTGCTACGATCTGCGCTACACCGGCCTGGCAGGCTTCGTAGTTACCAACGTCCCATTTGTACGTTTTAATGCCTGTTTCAGCTGTGAAAGCTGCGGCTTTTTCATCGTTGCCCGCATAAGTAGCGGCAACATTGCAACCTGCGTCTTTAAGAGCTTTAGAAATAGCCGCGCCGATTCCGCGCGATCCGCCTGTTACAAGTGCAACACGTGACATGAGTTTCTCCTCCAGAGAATTTAATTACGTAATCTTATTAGCGTTGCGCCCCGCAGGGCGCAACATTATTTCGCGGTAAGTTATGGACGCTCAACACACATTGCGACGCCCATGCCACCGCCGATGCACAATGTCGCAAGGCCTTTTTTAGCACCGCGGCGCTTCATCTCGAACAAAAGTGTATTCAGGACGCGACAACCGGACGCACCGATTGGGTGACCAATCGCAATGGCACCGCCGTTGACGTTCACAATTGATGGGTCCCAGCCCATGTCTTTGTTCACCGCACAGGCCTGAGCCGCAAATGCTTCGTTCGCTTCGACAAGGTCCAGATCATCGACTGTCCAGCCTGCTTTCGCGAGCGCTTTGCGTGATGCGTAGATCGGGCCAACGCCCATGATGGACGGATCCAAACCAGCTGTCGCGTAAGACACGATGCGGGCCAAAGGCTCGATCCCGCGCTTTTCGGCCTCATCAGCAGACATCAGCAATGTCGCAGCAGCACCGTCGTTCAGTCCAGACGCATTTGCCGCAGTGACGGACCCGTCTTTAGCGAACGCTGGACGCAGTTTTTGCATTGCTTCCATTGTCGCACCGTGACGAATGTATTCGTCCTTATCGACAATAATATCGCCCTTGCGTGTCTTCACTGTGAAAGCGGCAATCTCATCGTCAAAGCGACCTGCCTTTTGTGCGGCTTCAGCTTTGTTTTGCGAAGCGACTGCAAAAGTGTCTTGCATTTCGCGGCTAATTTGCCATTTTTCGGCAACGTTTTCAGCCGTTTGACCCATATGGTAATTATTAAAAGCATCCCAAAGACCGTCGCGGATCATTGTGTCGATGTACTTCATATCGCCCATTTTTTGACCCTGGCGCAGGTTTGCAGCATGAGTGGAGAGCGACATGTTTTCTTGACCGCCAGCTGCCACGATGGATGCATCGCCAAGCTGGATATGTTGCGCACCCAGTGCGACAGCGCGCAGACCGGAACCACAAACTTGGTTAATTCCCCATGCAGCGGATTCCATTGGTAGGCCAGCGTTGATGTGTGCTTGACGCGCGGGGTTTTGACCCTGTGCTGCAGTCAGAACCTGACCTAGAATTGTTTCGCTTACTTCTGATTTGTCGATACCGGCACGGGCGACAACGGCTTCTAGAATGGCAGCACCCAGATCATGTGCGGGTGTGTTGGCAAATGATCCGCCAAAGCTGCCCACGGCTGTGCGGGCGGCGGATGCGATAACAACGTTGGTCATATTTAGTCCTCTTCAGGTTTTTCCCTGGCAGGACGGTGCCATTTGCACGAAACAGGTGCAAGTCAGCCCAAACTGCCGATACCTGTTTCATAGGGCCAGAGTTGACGTAGGGCAACTCAAACCCCCTATGCGCCCAGCGCAATGCATCAAAGATCAAGGCTTGGCACGCCAAAATGATAGCCCTGCAGGCAATCCGCCCCGATGGACGACAAAAATGCAGCCTCTTCCTCTGTTTCGACGCCGTCGGCCACTGCGAACATTTCGAACTGGTGAGCAACTGTGATCAACGCCTCTGCAAGGACCTGATTGTCAGAATCGTGATCAATTCCGCGCACAAAGCTTTTGTCAATTTTCACCAGGTCGAAATAGAAATCCTTAAGATAGCGAAACGCCGTGAACCCCGCACCGAATCCATCCAATGCGAACCCCACGCCTCGGGGCTGCATTTCGGTCATGAAGCGGATCACGTTTTCATGGAGCAGCATGGCAGAGCTTTCGCTGATTTCAAAAATCAACCTGTCCCCGATAGGTGTTCGGTCTAGCAGCCCGTGATCTAAAATTCGCCGCCATTCGCCATCACCAATTGACCGCGCCGAGACATTCACCGACAGCCGCAATTCAGGCGTTTCGCGCAGCTGCTTCAACGCCAGTTGCAACATGACGCAATCAATCTGACGCCCCAAACCTGACTGTTCAACCAAGGGCATGAAATGCGCAGCGGGGATGACCCGTCCCGTTTCATCCTTAAGCCGCACCAGACCTTCGTGAAAAGCAACGCGTCGATCCTCGCCTGCTGTCAACACTGGATGAAACGCCAGTTGTGCGCGACCTGCAGCCAACGCATCACGCACCATGGTCGTCACATCAGCTTCACGGCTGGCCATCGCATAAAGGAATGGGTCCACCAACGCCTGTTCTTCCATGTCGGCACGTCTGAGCGTGGTGTTTTGCATTGTCCGGCCCCATACTGTTTCCAGCACCATAGGCCCCTGCCGCCTAACAACTTATTAAGGATACAAAATGACTGATCGTTGTGGTTGGGCCGGACCCGAACAGATTTATATCGATTATCACGACACCGAATGGGGCGTACCCGAATATGACAGCCGCACCCTTTGGGAAAAGCTGATCCTTGATGGGTTTCAAGCTGGTCTGTCGTGGATCACGATCTTGAAAAAGCGTGATAATTTTCGCGCTGCTTTCATGGATTTTGACCCCAACGTCATTGCCGAATGGGGCGAAGACGATGTCATCCGCCTTTTGAGTAACGCAGGCATCATTCGCCACCGTGGCAAGATTGAAGCGACCATTGGCAACGCCCGTGCATGGCAGCAGATTGAGGCCCGTGAGGGTTTTGAAAACTTTCTATGGAAGTATGTTGATGGCGTGCCGCTGCGTACTGTGCATACGGATCGTGCATTGATCCCAACGCAATCGCCACTGACAATTCGGATGTCAAAAGACCTCAAGAAGGCGGGTTTCAAATTTTGCGGCCCTACAATCATTTATGCATTCATGGAGGCGACAGGGCTTATCAACAACCATCTAACAACTTGCCCACGCCACGAACCTTGTGCCGCAATGGCGCGCTTACCAACGGTTTAGCGCGTCTTCGTCGGCGTCTTTTGCAGCAACCCAAGATGCGCCGCTTGTCGTTATTTCTTTCTTCCAGAACGGCGCGCGGGATTTGAGGTAGTCCATCAAGAAATCCGCCGCCTCGAATGCAGCCGCACGGTGTGCCGACGCAGTTGCGACCATCATAATCGGCGCACCCGGTGGCAAGGCGCCATAGCGGTGGATCACCAGAACATCGGCTAAATCCCAACGCTGCATAGCTTCTTCTGCAATCTTGGAAATCGCGCTTTGTGTCATGCCGGGGTAGTGTTCGATCAGCATCTCTTGCAGATCACCTTTGGTGTCACGCACAACGCCGGTAAAGCTGACAACGGCACCAATATCATGGCGTCCTTGGGCAAAACCATTCAGTTCTGTTCCTGCGTCGAAGGCTTCTGATTGTACGCGGACGGTCATTATCCGCCTGTCATCGGCGGGAAAAACGCGACTTCGCGCACGCCTGCGAGGGGGGCATCAAAATCTGACAGTTCTTGATCCAATGCCACGCGCAGGGCGTTCATATCCGCAAAAGCCGCAGCATAACGTTCTTCGCGGGCGGACAGTTCTGCGATAAGGTCGTTGACCGTTGCCGCGTCCGTATTCACGGTCTCTTGCGGTAAGCCGATCCGTTCACGCACCCATGCAAAATAGACAACATTCATGTGTCATCTTCCATAAGATAGGGTTGCGACTTTCGGAAATAATCCCAGCCCGTGATAATTGTCAGAAGGGCCGCAATCCAAAGCATAATGATGCCGCCCCACCAGCTGATGACCATGCCTTGGTATTTCCAATACAGGCCAAGCTCATCCGGTCCCTGCCGAGAAATCGCATCCTCAACCATGCCAGCGGTCATGGCGAGGGACTGCATACCAAAGTAATGTTCAAACGCACCTGTCGCGAAAAGCATCGAGATCGCGACCATCTGAGCCGTGGTTTTCCACTTGGCAAGATTTGTGACCTTCAACGTACCCGCGGTATCGCCCAGAAATTCACGCAAACCAGACACAAAAACCTCGCGGAAAATGATCAATGTCGCGGGCAGCAAAATCCATGGGTTCATGCCGGAAAATCCGGTTATGACAACGAGCGCAATAATCACCATCGCTTTGTCCGCAATGGGATCAAGCATCGTGCCGAGTTTGCTTTCCTGTTTCCACGCACGGGCCAGATAGCCATCAAGGAAATCGGTAAAGGCAGCCACGACGAACAGCGTCAAGGCAAACCAATCCGCCAAGGGGCGGTTGAAATATAAAAACATGATGACGATACCAGGGGCTGCGGCAAGGCGCAGGATCGTCAGGATATTTGGCAGGTTTAAGTTCATAGTGCTGGTGTAGCCGCTTGCGTCAGAAGTGGAAAGTGGATTGGCGAACCTCGCATCAGTCCAAGGTAAGCCAGCTTTGCGTTTCTGCCGCTTTGGCCTTGAGCCAAAGAATATCGAAACCCGCGATGACGCGGTAGCCACGCGCAAACAATCCTTTGGCCTGCGGTTGCCCCAAGGCCACATTGCCTAGCGGGATGTTGTTGGCTTTTGCTGCCGCTTCGACCTTGGCAATCGCGGCAATGAAATCAGGGTGATCAAACTGCCCTGAAATGCCCAGATCTGTCGACAGGTCGAACTGCGCAGGGACGAGCAAATCAATGCCCGGTACCGCTGCGATTTCGTCGATATTGTTGATCGCTTCTGCTGTCTCGACCAGCAGCATACAAGCCAGTGTGCCGTCCACGGCATCTTTGTAGTCCAGCAATGACACACCCGCACCCGAATGCGCAATAAACGGCCCAAAGCCGCGGTTGCCTTTCGGCGGATAATATAATGATGCAACGGCTTTGCGCGCATCCGCTGCGGTGTTGATCATGGGGAAACAAATGCCCTGCGCACCAAGATCAAGAACGCGTTTGACCTGTACGGGGTCATTTTCCGCGACCCTGACAAGGGGCGCGCATTTGGTGCCTTGGGTTGCCGCGATCATCGCATGGGCGCTGGCATAGTCCACTGCCCCGTGTTCAAGATCAATAATTACAGCATCGGCCCCCGCCGCAGCGATGGCTTGCGTGACTGTCGCAGAGGGTATCGTGCAGATGTGGGCAGTCAAAAGATCGTCGGTTTCATTTAATCTGTGCTTAAAATTCGCCATCAGTCATCCCTCGGTTTCGTGTTAGCTTGCGAACCGCATGGCTGATCTGTCAACCATTCTCGTGGAAATAGTCATAGACAGTCTGCGCCAGCTTCGCAGAGACCCCATCCACCGCTTTCAGATCCGCCAAGTTCGCCCGTGCCACGGCTTTGGCCGATCCAAAGTGCGCAAGAAGCGCCCGTTTGCGGGTCGCACCGACGCCCGGCACATCATCAAGCGGGGTTGCTCCGATTGCCTTGGACCGTTTCGCACGGTGGGTGCCGATGGCAAAGCGGTGGACCTCGTCACGCATGCGCTGGATGAAATAAAGCACCGGATCATTGTGACGCAGCGCCATGACGGGTTTGCCGGTACGGTGGAATTCTTCTTTGCCCGCGTCGCGGTCTTCGCCTTTGGCGACGCCGACCATGGGAATGTCGCTGACGCCTAGATTATCCATAATCTCGCGCACTGCGCTGACTTGGCCTTGCCCGCCATCAATCAACAGCAGATCGGGCCAAGTGCCTTGCCCGCGGTCTGCGTCTTCTTTCAGTAGACGCAGAAAACGGCGGGACAGGACCTCTTTCATCATGCCGAAGTCATCGCCGGGGGAAAGGTTTTCGTCTTTGATGTTGAACTTGCGGTATTGATTTTTGTCGAACCCGTCAGGACCCGCGACGATCATCGCGCCGACGGCGTGCGCCCCCGAGATATGCGAGTTGTCGTAGACTTCGATCCGTTGAGGGACTTTATCCATGCCGAATGCCTCTGCCACGCCTTTCAACAAGCGCGCCTGCGTAGCGGTTTCTGACATCTTGCGGGCCAAACTTTCGCGGGCGTTGCGCAGGGCGTTTTGCACTAGCTCGGCCTTTTCGCCACGCTGGGGGATAATGATCTCGACTTTGCGACCCGCCTTTTCAGCCATCGCGGCCGTCATCAGATCATCGTTGTCCAAGCCATGCGAAAGGATCAGCATCTTGGGTGGTTCGCGGTCAGAATAGAACTGGCCGACAAATGCTTCCATGACCTCAGATGCGTCCTCGTCCCCGCTGATGCGCGGGTAGTAGTCGTGATTGCCCCAGTTTTGATTGGCACGGATAAAAAATACCTGCACGCAAGCTTGCCCACCGTCGCGGTGGAGCGCGATGACATCTGCCTCGGGCGTGCTTTGCGGGTTAATCCCTTGGGCGGTTTGCACCTGCGTCAAGGCTTTGATCCGGTCGCGCATTGCGGCGGCGCGTTCGAATTCCATCGCATCGCTAGCGGCTTGCATTTGCTTGGCCAGCGCTTCTTGAATGCCCTTTGTGCGGCCTTGCAAAAACTTTTCAGCGTCCGCGACTGTGGCAGCATAGTCCGCCTCGGCGATCAGGCCGCAGCAAGGTCCGGAACAACGCTTGATCTGGTACTGCAGGCAAGGCCGCGTGCGCGTCTCAAAATCGCTGTCAGAACAATTGCGCAGCAAAAATACTCGCTGCAATTGGTTCAGCGTGCGATTGACCGCACCCGCACTTGCGAAGGGACCGTAGTAATTGCCCTTTTCCTTCTTCGCGCCGCGATGCTTTTTGATCATCGGAAAAGCATGATCTTTGGCGACCATGATATTGGGAAAGGATTTGTCGTCGCGCAGCAGGACGTTGTAGCGCGGTTTCAATTGCTTGATCAGGTTCTGTTCCAGCAACAACGCTTCGGTTTCAGTCCGCGTGGTCAGGAACATCATCGTAGCGGTTTCGCTGATCATGCGGGCAATACGAGGGGAATGGCTGCCTGGACGGGAATAGTTGCTGACACGTGCCTTTAGGTTCCGCGCTTTGCCCACGTAAAGCACACGACTGTCCGCATCCAACATCCGGTACACGCCAGGACTAGAGTCCAGCGTACGCAGATAATCGTGGATAATATCGTATCCGGTTTTGGGTGTCGGGTCGGTCATTTTGGCAGATCTATGATTCTTCGCTGGCTGCAATGGTAACGCACCAAGGACAAGAGAAAAGGCATCCACTGTTTCTGTGGATAAGTCAGTGGGTTAATCCTGATGAGCCTTGATTTTCCGTTGTTTTTGGCAGGCTTCGTTAAAGTGCCTAAAAAATAGGCACTTATTTAACTGTTTGATTTTATTGTGTATTTTTCACTGAACTGCGTTAACGCCTTGATAACACTCGGTTTGTAAAGGGACTGTTAATCCACTCATACCCCCGTGCACAACTTTTGGCATCTGCTACTCAACCCCAGTCACATCTGGCGTTTCCCAAGCGAGGTGCTGACCGCCATCAACGGCTAGCATTTGCCCCGTCACGGCCTGCGCATCGAGGAAATACCCAAGTGCTGCGGTAATGTCCGAGGGGTTTGCGCCACGCTGTAAAATGGTCGCCGCGCGCTGATTGTCAAAGTGGTCTTTGCTTTGCCGCTGCCCTTTCAAAGTCGGACCCGGACCGATGCCATTCACCCGCACACGCGGGGCTAATGCCTGCGCCGTCGTGCGTGTCATCGCCCAAAGACCCATTTTCGCGATTGTGTA
>CBDTVI010000095.1:0-8476 GCA_965364065.1 uncultured Yoonia sp.
CCCGCCATATGCTTGAGCCGTACAACATCAAACACCCGCGCCGCGGACCGCCAAGCCGTCCCTGCAAATGCCGCGCGGCAAAACCAAAGGCCCAGCGCCAAACCGCCCCATTCAGCGATGAACGTGGCCCAAGCTACACCTTCAATGCCCCAACCCAGCTTGAGCCCCATGTAATAGCTAAGCAATATGTTCACACCGTTCATGCCCACTTGGATGACCAGCACCGCGCGTGTGCGTTCTTGGGCAATCAACCAACCGGTGATGCCGTACAAAGCGATTGTGGCCGGTGCCGACCAAATCCGGATCACCATGTAATCGCGCGCAAGGCTTTCGACCTCCGCACTTGCCGGGGAAATCCAAAATGCGCCGCGAATGATGAACATCTGCGCAGCAATCATGACAACGCCCGCCGTGATCCCGATTAGCAAGGCACGCGACAGCAGCGCGTCGACCTCATCGCCGTCCCCTGCCCCGCTGGCCTGCGATGTCAGGCCCGTTGTGCCCATCCGCAAGAAACCGAAAATCCAATAGACTGACGACAGGATGATCGCACCAATACCCACCGCACCTATCGGTGCCGCCTCGCCAAGTTGCCCGACAACGGCTGTATCTACGACACCAAGGATCGGCACCGTCGCGTTCGACAGCACAATCGGCAAAGCAATGGCCAAGACCCGTTTATGGGTAAGCGGTAGCGGGTCAGCCATCACGCTCAGGCATCAAGAAATGTCCGGTGCCTTGGGCAAACAAACGTGTGCGGTTGTCCTGCCACGCTTCTACATGCACCGACGCAAAGCGACGACCTGAGCGGTTGATCCGCGCACGCGCATACGCATCACGCGGCAGACCCGAGCGCAGATAGTCCACGGTAAAATCGACCGTCTTGGGCAATTTGATCCGTGGCGCATCGTCCTTGACCTTACCGGCCTCCATGTCTTCCCAGATCATCGCCCAGCTCAGCTCCATAATCGCGGTCACTTCAAGAAAGGCAGCCGTTACACCACCGTGAATAGCAGGCAGCGTCGGGTTCCCGATCAATTTGTCCGCATAAGGCAGGATCGCTGTCAATTCATCCCCGCGCCGATCAATCTGAATACCCAGAAACTGAATATACGGAACGCCCGATACCAGTTTTTGCAAGGCCGCGTCGCGGCGTTGCTTGATGACTTGAACGGGCTCTGGACGGCGGATCATGATGCGGCCCTTTCAATCGTAAATGCACCGGTTGCGGTGGCGACGGGGCGATCAGGATCGCCGTCCACCGCCGTGGCGCGCACAAATGCGACCGAGCGGGTCACGTGGTAGCATTCGGCTGTGGCAGTAATCCGGTCACCGGGCGTGGCAGGGCGCATATAGTCAATCCGCAGATCAAGGGTTGCAGTGGCAAGGGGAGCCGCCGGATGTGACATCACAGCCGCCCCCGCACAGGTATCCATCAACGCAGACACAGCCCCGCCGTGAATAACGCCTGTTTCCGGATCACCGACGAGACGCGCATCATAATCCATCCCGATCACAGCTTTTCCATCGCTGATTTCGGTCAGTTGCATACCCAGTTCTTGCGCATGCGGGATGGCTTCGATGAACTGTCGCGCGATTGCCTCGCGGCGTTGCTTGTTCTGGTCTGACATGACTGCTCCGGAGTTGTTTAGCTTTGGGTAACGCGGTTTGTGGGACTTTGCCACCACAACGCGCAGCTTCCGATCAGCCGTTGCCGAGCAGCATACTTGCCGCTACGATAATAAGACGGAGGACCGGATGTCAGAAATACGGCAATCATTCAAAGAGATGTGCGCGAAATTCGACGTGACTCCACGCACGTTGCGATATTACGAATATATTGAGCTTCTTACCCCTGAAAAAGAGGGCCGCTCACGGTTCTATGGCGGCAAAGAGCTAGCCCGCATGACGTTAATCTTGCGCGGACGCCGTTTTGGGTTTTCTCTTGAAGACATCAGGCAATGGCTTTTGATCTACGAAAATGAAGGCACACAAGCGCAGATGCACGAGTGGGTCGCCCTCGCAGATCGGCAAATGACAGAGCTTACAGAACAAAAGCGCCAGCTCGAAGAAACAATGACAGAGCTACAGCAGTTGCGTGACGATACCGCCAAGACGCTGGGCTAGCGGGGCAGTCGCCCCGAAACAATTTCACTATTTCATCAATTATACGCCACCAAGGCGCGACAGTCCTAGTAGAACCGCCCGTCAATGATTGCACGCGGTAGGCCCGATATTCGTCCCAAACGCCGACTAGAAGCGCTTTGAGGGGGAAATTAACCCAATTCTTCCCCGTTTTTTAATTGCGCGCGACACCGCGTCATCTTTGCTTACCTTTCGTCAAGCAGGGAATGACGCCACGTTACGTTTACGTTAACGTCAACTTTCTTGTAAAGCCATCCCATCACCTGCAAGTGCGTCCTAACGAAACACACGCACAAAGGAATGAGAAGATGACGACCGAAACACTGAACATTCGCGATATGTGTGAGGCATTTGATGTGACCCCGCGCACCCTTCGCTTTTATGAGGCCAAAGAACTGCTGTTCCCGATCCGTGAAGGCCAAAAGCGGCTTTTCACCAAGCGCGACCGTGCACGGCTTAAGTTGATCCTGCGCGGAAAGCGTTTCGGGTTCTCTTTGGAAGAAATTCGCCAGTTGCTTGATCTTTATCACATGGGCGACGGGCAAGAAGAACAATTGTCCAAAACATACTTGCTTGCCGAACGTCACCTTGCCGACATGGAGGCCCAAAAGGCTGAACTGGAAGAAGCAATTGGCGAGTTGAAAGAACAAATGGCTTGGGGCGCAGAGAAACTTGCGAAACTGGCCGACCGCAAATCAGTCGCGGCATAAAAGCCGCGACAACCAGACACCTACCTGACGGAGATACATCCCATGCCAATCTACAATGCACCGACTAAAGACATTCAGTTTGTTTTGCATGACCTGCTGAAGATCAGCGAACAGGATATCCTCGGGTTTGATGATCTTGACCGTGACTTCACCAATGCCGTTGTCGAAGAAGCCGGCAAAGTGGCATCCGAAGTGTTGCACCCGCTCAACATGGTCGGCGACAAAGAAGGCTGCGTTTTGGAAAACGGCGTTGTGCGCACACCCACCGGTTTCAAAGACGCCTTCAAACAGATGCAGGACGGCGGTTGGACAGCGATGGACTGTGATCCGGAATATGGTGGCCAAGGCTTGCCCTACGTCATGAACACCGCGGCGCAGGAAATATTCGTTTCCGCCAACATGGCCTTCCAGATGTATCAAGGCCTGACGCATGGTGCTTATTCGGCGATCCATGCGCACGGAACTGACGCGCAAAAGCAGACATATCTGCCCAAGATGGTGTCTTGCGAATGGACCGGCACAATGAACCTGACCGAACCGCATTGCGGCACTGATCTGGGCCTCATGCGCACCAAAGCCGTACCGAACGATGACGGGTCCTACAAAATCTCTGGCCAAAAGATCTTTATCTCGGCTGGTGAGCACGACATGGCCGACAACATCATCCACCTTGTCTTGGGCAAAATCCAAGGCGGGCCAGAGGGGATCAAAGGTGTGTCCTTGTTCATCGTGCCTAAGTTCCTTGTGAACGAAGACGGCACACTTGGCGCACGCAACGGCGTGACCGTGGGCAAAATCGAAGACAAAATGGGCATCCACGGGAACTCGACCTGTGTGATGAACTACGACGACGCAACAGGTTATCTGTTGGGCGACGCGCACAAAGGTATGCGTGCGATGTTCACTATGATGAACGAAGCCCGTCTGGGTGTGGGCCTGCAAGGCTACGCCCAAGCCGAAAGTGCGTATCAAAACGCCGTGGCTTATGCCAACGACCGCCTGCAAGGACGCGCCGTCACAGGAGCCGAAAATCCTGACGGCCCAGCTGATCCCTTGATCGTGCATCCTGATATTCGCCGCAACTTGATGGATCAAAAATCATTCGTCGAAGGCGCGCGCGCATTTACATTCTGGGGTGCCTACCTGATCGACCGCGCCCACAAGAACCAAGACGCAGATGCGGATGGTCTGATTTCTTTAATGACACCTGTCATCAAAGGTTTCTTGACCGACAAAGGTTTTGAATATGCCACAGCCGCGCAACAAGTTTACGGCGGGCATGGCTATATCGAAGAATGGGGCATGTCCCAATACGCCCGTGATGCACGGATCGCCATGATCTACGAAGGTGCAAACGGCGTGCAGGCGCTTGATCTTGTAGGGCGCAAGCTCGCACTCGACGGTGGCAAGCACGTGATGGCATTCTTTGAGATGATCAAGACGTTCATCAAGGAAAACGAAGGCAATGAGGCTTTGGCAAAGGATTTCCTTGAACCGCTGAAAGCGGCGTCGAAGGACCTGCAATCAGCAGGCATGTACTTTATGCAGAACGCCACAAAGCCGAACAACGCGCTGTCTGGGTCTTACGACTTCATGCACATGATGGGCCACGTCTGCCTTGGCTTGATGTGGGCGCGCATGGCAAAGGCCGCAATGGAGGCCCTTGAGAGTGGTGCATCTGACACCGAATTCTTCGAGACGAAGATTGCAACCGGCCGTTATTATATGGCGCGCCAACTGCCCGCGACCGCGATGCACCTTACACGGATTAACACAGGCGGTGATACTGTCATGGCGCTGGATGCTGCAAACTTCTAAGCTCTGAGAAGGCGCGCCAATTTTGGCGCGCCTCTTTCGGCCAATACAGCATGTGTTGGCCCCGCCACGGGTTGGGAGGCCTTCAAGATGAATATGAAACTACATTGCTTTGGTGAAAGCGGAAACGCTTATAAGGCCGCCCTCACTTTGGCGCTGGCAGATGCCGAATGGGAGCCCGTTTTTGTTGATTTCTTCAACGGAGCCACCCGCAGCCCTGAATTCCGCGCGCTCAATGTGATGGGCGAAGTGCCTGTGCTTGAAGACGGCGACATGATCCTGACCCAATCGGGGGTCATCCAGGATTACGTCAGTTCCAAAACCGGCAAGCTGGGCGCAAAATCCGCAGCAGAGCGTCGCAATATCCTGCGCTGGATGTTCTTTGACAACCACAAGGTCTCTGGCGTTGCAGGTCCTTTGCGTTTCAACATGAACTATCTGCCCGAAGAAAAACGCAACGCAGATGTGAACGCCTACATGGCGGCCCGTTTGGCAGGCGCGCTTAAGATCATGGAAACCCAGCTGGCAGACACCACATGGCTTGCAGGTGCCGAGATGACAATCGCCGACATCGCCTGTGCCGGTTACCTGTTCTACCCTGAAGAATTCACTTTTAACCGTGCCGATTATCCACATATCGACCGTTGGCTGGACGCAATCGCAGCCCAGCCTGGTTGGAAACACCCTTATGACCTGATGCCGCGCGCCCTGAGCTAACGCGCACCGAAAACCGGAGGACACTATGACCGAAGCCTATATCTACGACGCCATCCGCACCCCGCGCGGCAAAGGCCGCAAAGACGGCAGCCTGCACGAAGTCACATCAGCGCGCCTGTCTGCGGGCGTGTTGAATGCACTCAAAGCGCGCAACAACCTCGAAGGCCATGCCGTCGAGGATGTCATCTGGGGCAACGTTACCCAAGTCGGCGAACAAGGCGGTTGCCTCGCGCGGACGGCTGTTCTGGCCTCGGACCTTGATCAATCCATCCCCGGTCTTGCGATCAACCGTTTCTGTGCTTCTGGCATGGAAGCGGTCAACCTTGCCGCCAACCAGATCAAAGGCGGCGCAGGTCAGGCCTATATCGCAGGCGGCGTCGAAATGATGGGCCGTGTGGCGATGGGCTCTGACGGGGCAGCGATTGCTGTCGACCCATCCATTGCGATGGACACGTATTTCGTCCCGCAAGGTATCTCTGCCGATATTATCGCGACTGAATATGGCTTTAGCCGCGATGACGCCGACCAATTGGCGGTCGCAAGCCAAGAGCGCGCCAAAGCTGCTTGGGATGACAATCGCTTTGCAAAATCAGTAGTGACTGTCCGTGACATCAACGGTCTGCCAATCCTCGACCATGACGAATACATGCGTCCAGAAACAAACATGCAGACGCTGGGCGCGCTTAACCCAGCCTTCCAAGCCATGGGTGAAGTCATGCCCGGCTTCGACAAAGTCGCGCTGATGAAGTACCCGCATCTGGAAAAGATTAACCACATCCACCACGCTGGTAACTCGTCGGGTATCGTGGACGGTGCTGCTGGCATTCTGATCGCGTCTAAGGAATGGGGCGAGGCGATGGGGATTAAACCTCGCGCTGTAATCCGCGCCACTGCCAAGATCGGCACTGACCCAACCATCATGCTGACAGGCCCTGTGCCCGTGACCGAAAAAATCCTTAAGGATTCGGGCATGGCGATCAGCGACATTGATCTGTTCGAAGTGAACGAAGCTTTCGCATCTGTCGTTCTGCGTTTCATGCAAGCGTTCAATGTTGACCACAGCAAGGTCAACGTAAACGGCGGCTCCATCGCGATGGGTCACCCGCTAGGTGCGACTGGCGCTATCATCATCGGCACATTGCTGGACGAGCTTGAGCGGACCGGCAAAAGCACAGGCCTTGCCACGCTTTGCATCGCATCCGGCATGGGTGCAGCCACAATCATCGAACGCGTGTAAGGAGTGTCCGACATGACTGATTTTACAATGATAACTGACGCAGACGGTGTCGCAACGATTGTTTGGGACACCATCGGCAAGTCCATGAACGTCATGACCTTGCAAGGTTGGGATGATCTGGACGTTCTGATCGACCAAGCGCTGTCAGATGACGCCATCAAAGGCGTGGTCCTGACATCCGGCAAAGAAGGTACTTTTGCAGGCGGAATGGACCTAAAGGTCATCGCCAAGATGAAAGAAATGGCGGGCGACGATCCGGCCAAAGGTCTCTTTGACGGCATCATGAATGCCCACCGCATCATGCGCAAAATTGAACGCGCAGGCATGGACCCCAAGACCAACAAAGGTGGCAAGCCGATTGCAGCTGCCCTGCCCGGCACAGCGCTGGGCATTGGTCTGGAAATCCCGCTTTGCTGCCACCGTATTTTTGCCGCTGACAATCCAAAGGCCAAGATCGGCCTGCCGGAAATCCTGATCGGGATTTTCCCCGGTGCTGGTGGCACGACACGCCTTTCACGCAAGTTGGGCGCGATGGGGGCTTCACCCTTACTGCTCGAAGGCAGAATGAACGATCCCAAGAAAGCCAAAGCCGCTGGTGTGATCGACGAAGTCGTGCCCGCAGATGAACTGCTATCTGCTGCAAAGGCATGGGTGCTTTCCGGGCCTTCAATCGTGAAGCCATGGGATGAAAAGGGCTATAAAATGCCCGGCGGCACGCCGTACCACCCTGCGGGCTTTATGACGTTTGTTGGTGCCTCCGCGATGGTCAACGGCAAAACCCAAGGCGTCTATCCTGCCGCCAAGGCGCTTTTGTCATCTGTCTATGAAGGCGCGCTTGTCCCGTTCGACACAGCCCTGAAAATCGAGGCCCGCTGGTTCACCAACGTCCTGATGAACCCGTCATCAAGTGCGATGATCCGCGCCTTGTTCGTGAACAAAGAAGCGCTGGAAAAAGGGGCCAACCGCCCCGAAGCCCCTGACCAAAAGGTCAAAAAAGTCGGCGTCATCGGCGCAGGCATGATGGGTGCCGGCATCTCGCTCGTGTCTGCTTTGGCTGGCATCGAAGTTGTGTTGATCGACAGCACCCAAGAGGCCGCAGACAAAGGCAAATCCTACACCACCGCCCACCTTGATAAGGGCATGACCCGCAAGAAGGTGACACAAGAAAAGAAAGACGCCGTGCTTGGCCTGATCAACGCGACAACCGATTATGACGCGCTGAAAGGCTGTGACTTGATCGTCGAAGCCGTGTTCGAAGACGTCGGTGTAAAAGCAGACGTGACCGCCAAGGTCCAAGCCGTCACAGGTCCCGATTGCATCTTTGCGACCAACACGTCGACCTTGCCAATCACCGAACTCGCCAAGGCAGCGACAGACGCAGAAAAGTTCATCGGCATCCACTTCTTCTCGCCCGTGGACAAGATGCTTCTGGTTGAAATCATCAAGGGTCAAAAGACCGGCGATGTGGCAGTCGCCAAGGCGCTCGACTTTGTACGTCAGATTAAGAAAACGCCGATTGTCGTCAACGATGAGCGGTTCTTCTATGCCAACCGCTGCATCATCCCCTACATCAACGAAGGTATTCGGATGGTGAAGGAAGGTGTTGAGCCTGCTTTGATCGAAAACGCCGCAAAGCTGTTGGGTATGCCACTGGGTCCGCTACAATTGGTTGATGAAACATCCGTAGATCTGGGTGTGAAAATCGCCAAAGCGACCCGTTCGGCAATGGGCGATGCCTATCCTGACGGCGAAGTTGACGAGGTTCTGTTTTGGATGTTCGACCAAAAGCGGCTTGGGAGGAAATCCAACGCAGGCTTTTATAGCTACGACGAAAAGGGCAAGCGCGGCGGCC
>CBDTVI010000096.1:0-8454 GCA_965364065.1 uncultured Yoonia sp.
AGAAAGACCCGAAAGCAGCCGTTTGTTGCAACCGATCCAGAGGTCTGCTTTGCGGCCAAAACGACCCTTAACGCAACTTCGTCGAAAGGCCGGTTTTGGCGCTTTCCGGCTGGATTCTCACTTGTGCCAGCAACACGCTGCAATCCTACACCCACCGTATTCGCGGCAGCGCAGCTTCAAAAAAATCGCTTAAGTACCAAATTCCTTGGACTGCAACGGTCGATCTTAAGTGTGCATCATGATGTCCGTTTCCAGAAATTTCAGAACCTAGTTCACAAAAGCTAATTCCAACTTTGGCGCTCAGTTGATGCACTGCAGCTATTGAAAGCACCCCAAACAAGGAACCATTTTGCGCGCTCGCGAATAAACCTTTCAATTATTGCGATGGCTCTACTACTATTCTGAATGGCAGCCCATCTCTAGGTCTTTGGCGACGAGGAAAGTTTTTGAATCTTAAGGCATTACGCATTTTCCGGCAAATTGTGCTCACTGGCTCGCTGGTTGAGGCATCGCGCACGCTAAATATCTCTACCCCAGCGGCAAGTAGGCTTGTTTCTCTATTGGAATCCGAAATTGGGATCGTGTTATTCGAACGAGACAAGCGACAGTTGCGTCTCTCGGGGGCCGGCGATCTGTTTTATCGTCGGATCGTACACACCCTTGATGGCCTAGAAGACATCCCGCGGGTTGCCCGTGACATTGACGAAAAATCCCACCACTCTTTGTCCATCGTAACCGCCGCTCCGATGGCCAACTCGATTGTGTCGCCAGCCCTCGCGCAGTTGCGCAAGCATGAGCCCGGTTTTCAGTGCTCGTTAAACGTTGAAACTAGGTTTGATATCGAAAGCCGTGTAGCGGCTCGTGGATTTTCTCTTGGACTCGTGTCATTGCCAATCGAGAATGCAATTCTCGAGCTTGAGATTGAGCCCTTTTTACGGGCACGTGTGGGAGTGCTCATGCCTAAAAATCACCCCCTTGCGGCCAATGCAGAACTGTCGATGAACGACATCAAAGACCAAAGCTTTATTGGTCTTAGACGAGGGCAACGCTGGCGTGATCGACTAGAGGATCTATTTCTTTCAGAAGGGCATCAGGTTCGGGTCGACTACGAGACCAGCTCAACCGTAGTAGCGTTGCAGATGGTGCGTGACGGCCTAGGGCTTGCACTAATCGATCAGACGGCGATTAACCCGGCCAATGAAGCCAATACGGTTCTCTGCCCCCTCGCGTCCCCGCGCTGGCACACCTACGCTTTTCTGCATCCCAAAGGGCCGCGCAATAAATTATCCGCCGCTTTTATTGCATCGGTAAAAGCCCAGTTGGTGCAACGTGTTAAAAATGATCCGCCACTATTGGAGATCATTTAGGGCGGCAGCCAATACTTTTGCCCGCGCCGCAGCCGTTTTGGCAATCGCCGCACTGCTGCCAGTGTAGTGAATCGCATTCAGCAATGCGAAAGCCTCAGCCCGCCCCATCTGGACTACTTGTGGAATTGCAAGCAACGAGTCTGTCACCGATGCCCCCTTGCTTTGTGCATCTTGAATAGCGTGGTGGATCAAATCATGCGCCGCACCGCGCCCAATATGCTTGGCCAGCCCCATCATTAGGTTCTCTGTGGCCAGCATTTCACCGCGAAGCGACAGATTATGCTGCATCTGTTCGGTGTCTGGTACTAAAATTTCCAGCGAATGCGCAAACTGTTGAGTAGCAGTCCACGCAAGTGGCACCGTCTCATCCAGTACCATTGTTAACAATTGGTTGGCGGCTGCATCGCCTTCGTGGCTGGGGCGCCCCGCTTCCATCGCAGGGGCGGCTTTCGCGCGCAATGCTGCACATTTCGCAATCACGTTCACCACGTACTTTGGGTTGTGCTTATGCGGCATGGTCGAGCTACCAACAACGCCATCGTTTAACTGCTCTCGCATCTCGGACACTTCGGTTTCCATCATTTGATAGAATTCCAATGCGATCCGCTCAAGGCTCATGCCGAGCATCGATAATTGGATCACATGGTCCACGAACAGATCATTGGCAGTCCGGTTGGGGACGGGCAAGAACCCCAAACCCAGCTCCCCCGCCAGGTCTTGCGCTAATTCGGGGCCAGCGTCGCCAAAGCTGTGATACGCACCGACAGCGCCGCCGAACGACAACTTGTACACACGTTGCTGACTGTCGGTGATCCGCGTGGCCGCGCGGTCGAGCTCCGCAATCCAACCTGCAACCTTGAACCCGAACGTGATCGGCAAAGCATGGGTCCGGTTTGTACGCGCGACCATCGGTGCATCACAAAATTCCTTAGCCCAATCGCCAAGCGTGTTCAGTGCCCGCCCTAGCGCGCTTAAGGTCTGCGCCTCAGCCCGTCGCATCAACAACAGCCTGCCAGTTTGAGCAACGTTCTGTGTCGTCGCCCCCCAATGCACGTAATTCCCGCTTTCTCCGCATTTGTCAGCCAAACACCGCGTCAACGATAAAACAGGGGCCATAGTTTGAGCAATCGATGCCGAAATCGCCTCAGCGCCGATGTTTTTGACCGAAGCATTGGCGGTAATCTCATCGGCAGCGGATTGCGGTATAATCCCCAAACGCGCCTGACTTCGGGCCAGTGCGGCCTCAACGTCCAACCACGATTGCCACAGGTTCTCGTCCGAAAAAACGGTCGCTGGCGAAAATCCGTCTGCGTTCATGTCTTTCATGCCAACACCGTGTCTTGTTTGAATTGAGGGGCTGCTGCCAGCAGGGATTTTGTATAGCTGTTGGACGGCGATACAAACACTTCCTGCGCGGTGCCGAGCTCTACAATCTGACCGTTCAACATCACAGCCACGCGGTCCGCGATTTGATGAACCACAGCCATATCATGTGTGATAATCATGCAGGTCAGTTGCAAATCACGTTGTAAGTCCCCCAGTAAGGTCAAGATTTGTGCCTGCACACTCACATCCAGTGCCGATGTCGGTTCGTCACAGATCAGCATCTTTGGGGATGTGATAAGCGCGCGTGCAATCGCCACACGTTGCCGTTGCCCACCCGACAGTTGCGAAGGGTACGAATACAGCAGTCGTGCGGGCAGACGCACCATATCCAACATTTCGCGGGCAGATTTCAAATTATCCGCACTCGATTTTTCGCCACGCAAGACCAACGGGCGCGCAATGATTTCGGCCAAAGTCCGACGCGGGTTGAGCGACGAATACGGGTCTTGGAAAATAGGCTGCACTAAACCAGCGCGTTTGGCAGGTTGCATCTGCGCCACTGGTTCGCCAGCCAACAAGACGGACCCTGTCGTTGGCGCATCAAGTCCCAGCAGAATTTTAGACAGGGTCGATTTTCCCGACCCGCTTTCACCCACCAACGCAAGCGTTTCGCCACGGTGAATGTCCAATGATACGTCATCCACCGCGCGTATTTCATGCTTGGCTGCAAATAAGCCGGTGCGGGTTTGAAACACCCGTGTGACGCGGCTTGCCGATAGCACGACATCGTCTGTGACCTGTTCGCGTTTGGCAACGACTGCGGGCACTGCCGCTACCATTTTCGCAATGTCATCATCCGTCAAAATGCACCGCCGCATGTGTACTATGGTTCCGACATTGGGCGGGCGCTGCTGTGTACAAACAGGTTTTGCTTCGGCGCAACGTGGCGCAAATACGCAGGCTGTGGGTTGCGACATCAACGATGGCACCGTTCCGGGAATAGCTTGTAGCTCACGGGCATCGCCGTCCATACGCGGGATCGCATTGAGCAATGCGCGCGTGTAAGGGTGGGAGGGTTGGCTCAAGACCGCAGATGCGTCGCCTTGTTCAACGATTTCACCACCGTACATCACCGCAATTTTATCTACATTCGACGACACAACGGCTAGATCATGCGTAATCAAGATCATCGCCATGCCCATCTCACGACGTAGATCAGACAGGAGATCCATAATCTGAGCCTGCACGGTCACATCGAGCGCCGTCGTCGGTTCGTCCGCGATCAACAATTCGGGTTCAAGCATCAGCGCCATAGCGATCATCACCCGCTGGCGTTGTCCCCCAGAGAGCTGATGCGGGTATTGCTGCATCCGCATCTTTGGTTCCTGAATGCCAACACGCACCAATAAATCCAGCGCACGGGATTTGGCCTGCACATGAGTGAAATGCCCTGTCCGCACACTGGCCTCGGTTAGCTGTCGCCCAATGGAATAGACTGGGTTCAAGGATGTCATCGGCTCCTGGAATATCATCGAAATCCGCGCACCAAGGATGTCTTTGCCGAACGTTGAAACTGTGACTGATGGCAAGTCGATACCGTCAAAACCCACGACATCGGCCTGCACATTTGCCGCCTTGGGCAACAGACGCATCAAAGCCAGTGCCGTGAGTGACTTGCCAGATCCGCTCTCGCCGACGACGCCCAACGATTGCCCGCGTTCCAGCTTTAGGCTGATGTCGCGCACCGCAAACAGCTTGCCTGCAGGTAAATCAATGTCGATAGACAGGTTTTGAATATCAAGTAATGCCATTTTAGTTCCGCCCCTCTGGCGATGTAATATCGCGCAGACCGTCGCCCAAAAGATTGGCACCGATCACAGTTAAAAACAGGCAAAAACCAGGCAAGATCACCAACCATGGGCGATAAAACATCGCCTGTTTACCTTCGGCGATCATCAGACCCCAAGATGCTGTGGGTGGCTGAATGCCGACACCCAGGAACGACAGACTTGCCTCTGCGAGAATTGCAATGCCCAGCTCGAACGTGAAAATCACGATGATCTGTGGAATCAAGTTTGGGATAATCTCGTGCCAGATAACCTGACGCGGGGTTGACCCTGCCGATTGCGCGGCGGCAACAAAATCAAGCGAGCGGATGCGCTGCGTCGCGGCCCGCGTGACCACCAGATAATAGGTCCAATGCAAAACCCCGATGATGCAAATTACAACAAGAACTGACGGACCGATAATGAACACCAAAGCCATCGCCAGCAGCAAACCCGGCAAAGCCAATTGTGCCGTCAGCAGGAAACTAACGGCATGATCGACCCAGCCCCCGAAGTAGCCTGCACACACGCCAAGCGTTACGCCGATGAACAAACCGATCGTCGCAGCCCCCAGTCCAATCAAAATCGAAATACGTGCGCCAAAAATGAGCCGCGACAAGTAATCGCGCCCATTGCCATCAGTGCCAAGCAAGTGGTCCCACGTACCGCTTTCATTCCAGACAGGAGGCAACATCCGCGTGCTAAGAGATTGTGCATTCGGGTCCATCGGCGCGATTAACGGCGCGAAAATCGCAATAAGGATTAAGCTTAGCAAGATCGTGGCCCCGATCAAAAAGCCACCGTGCGTTTTTGCACGTGCGAGCATGATTTGCCGTGGCGCGGGCGGCAGATCTTCTGCGATGTCGGGTGTCTCAACACTGCTCATGTGATGCGGATCCTTGGATCGAGTGCGGCATTCAAGATATCGGCCAGAAGGTTCATGGCAACAAAAATAATGGCAAAGACAAAGATCAACATTTGGACGGTCGGGATGTCCGACCCAAGGATCGATTCAAGCGCAAGCCGCCCCAAACCGTTGATCGCAAAGATACTCTCTGTGATAACAGAGCCGCCAAATTTCTGGCCCAGCTGAACGGCAAGAACGGACACCACAGGCAACAAGGCATTGCGCATCGCATGACGTGTTAACAATGCCGTGCCGCGATACCCCTTTGAGCGTGCGGTGCGGATGTAGTCGCTCTCCATCACATCGATCAAGCCTGTGCGCGTCAGGCGCATAACGGCGGGCACGGAACTCGCACCCAAAACAAAGGCTGGCAGAACGAAATGCTGCCATGTGCTGTCACCGGACACCGGAAAGATTGGAAAAGTGACGGCAAAGACGATGATCATAATCAACCCGAGCCAGAAGTTGGGCACAGCTTGCGCGGACACAGCCACACCCAGCGCGAAACGATCCGTCCAACTGTTGGGATTTAATGCGGCCCAAGCCCCTAATGGGATTGCAACAATGATCGTCACAAATAGTGCCGACAGAGCCAGTTTGATCGTCGTTGGGGCACGGTCAATGACCAGCTCCGCAACCGGCTTTTTCCAGTAATAGCTTTCACCGAAATCGCCCTGTACGACGCCGCCCAGCCAATCAAAATATCGGACCGCAACCGGGCGGTTCAGCCCGTACGTTTCGCGAATTTGTTCAACGACCTCGATCTCGGCATCCTCGCCAGCAATGGCGTAGGCCGGATCAGTTGCAAGATTGAGCAGAAAGAATGTAGCAAGCGACACGCTAAACGCCACCGCAACAGCCAAAAGCGCGCGTTGAAAAATATATCTGAGCATATCAGCTTCCTTTGGTGGACGTGCGCCGCGAACCCTCGCGACGCACAGATCCTATTTTACTTCCAGCTGGCTTGGTCCAAACGAGGCAAACCATCGGGGCTCAGCGGAAAGTTTAAGTCCGGTGATACAAGATAGTTCGCCGAATATGTGAACAACGGTGCCCAGTATGCTTGGTCCGCTATAATATTCAGCGCAGTATCGTAGTGATCTGCACGTGATGCGCGATCATTTGTGCTTTCGGCGGCCAGAACGGCGGCCGTCAATTCAGCATCACCAGACAGATTTCTATCGGACGTGTCCGAGAAGTGGACGCGCGCAATTGCAGCCGTATCAGCCGTGCCTCCTGAACCCCACGTCCCGAAATATGCCGGGATTTCGCGGTTCGCACGGGCTTTGTTCAGGCTGGCCAGTTTAACATAGCGCAGATCAACTTCGATCCCAATTACGGTTAAATCAGCTGCGATCGCCTCGGATACTTCCTTGTCGCGGTAGGCCCATAATTCCAGCGGAAAACCATCAGGATAACCGGCTTCGGCTAGCAACGCTTTCGCCTGATCGGGATCATAAGGATACTGCGCGATGTCTGTAGTGCATCCAAACTGAACAGGGTGGCACGGCGTATGGATTGCCTCAGAGCTTCCGCCAATCAAGAACTGCGCCATCTCGGCTGTGTTCAACGCGTGATTGATTGCTTGGCGGACCATGACATTGGTCAACGGGCCATCAGGGTCAGTATAGCCAGCGGCGTCTAACACCAAAAACCCGACGCGCATGTCGTTCCCAGACAGGTGTTCCGCCATCGGCGTTTCACCTAACGATTGTGCCAGATCCAATGGGACTTTGAACATCCAGTCGATCCCGCCTGACATCAGTTCTGCCTGCTGGGTCCCGATATCAGGCAAGTTGCGCACGACAACATTCTCAATCGCAGGGGCCGCGTCAAAATAATCATCGAAGCGCTGCAAAACCAGTTCTTGGCCGGGTTCGAAGCTTTCGACCATATATGGACCAGCGCCAACTAGATTGTTGGCCATGCTGTCCTGATTGATTACACCGTCGACTTCATAAGCGCCGTCTTTACGCAGCATCACCCGTTGCGCCATGTCGCGCAAAACCAACGGGTATACTGTCTTAAGGTTGAACTGCACGGAGTTCGGGCCAGTCCGTTCAGCTGTGTCCAACCAACGCTCGATCGCGCCCTTGGCCGATGATTCACTTTCTTCGGAGACGATCCAGTTATACGTATAAACAACGTCATCCGCTGTCAGTACGGTGCCATCGTGAAACATGACGTCGTCACGCAGCGTGACTTCAAGTGTGGTCTCATCAATCCACGTGAAACCCGATGCAACGGACGGCATGTATTCGGCTGTATCCGGATTTACTTCAAAAAGCGTCGCATCGGTCATCTGTGCCAGAATGATATATTCGCGCTTAGTGGTATAAAGATAATCAAGGCTCAGAATTTCTTCAGCCAATGCAACACGTAGCGTATCGTCAGATTTACCCGCCAGCGCAGGTGCGGTTGATGTCAAAACAGCCGTCAGCGCAAATGCTGATGTCGCAAGTTTCATCATGATGTGTCCTCCCAGAAATCATCTATCATCCTTACATACGGAATGCCGTTAGTTTAAAAAATTAGAATTATTAAGCCTAATGTTTCAAATTATGGAACTAATAAATTTACTTGGGTCTAAGAGCACCAATGTCACTGGCGCCATGAACAGTTGAACTCTCTACGAGATTGATGGATTTCCACATCAGTTTTGTCCGGTTTGCAATCCTTAAGACCGTGATTTCTTATGTCATACGTTGAATGGCGTCTTGGACAAACGCGATATTTTTCCCTCCTGCATGCAGAAAACCAACACTGAATGACCGATCGTTGCCTTCAATGGCAGCTTTGCTCAACTACCGGCCATTTATGCATCACGCAGCATTAGGAAGTTTGGGCTCTGTCGGCACATTCGCTGCGTTGATCATCGATGACCGGTTCGGGAAGGTGCGCCTTTCGCTGCAACATGCACGAACTCACACAACGCAGATGGGATGGATGGCTCCTGCGCCCATGCGCCAGATTACTAAAAACCCTGAGCGATATGACCCATGGTTCGCAGACATTATGGCCCGAAAGC
>CBDTVI010000097.1:0-8369 GCA_965364065.1 uncultured Yoonia sp.
ATCGACGGCGAAGTCAAAGGCTTTTGCACATCGGGCGGCTATTCGCATCACTCGGGCAAGTCGATAGCGCTTGCGCTGATCCCACGCGCGTTTGCTGCTGATGATCTTGAAGTCGAGATTGAAATCATGGGTCAAATGCGCAGCGCAAAGCGTATTGTAACCCCGCTTTTCGATCCTGATGGGGCAGTCATGCGCGGATGATACCAATACTCATCCTTGCAGCGGGCACGTCATCGCGGATGCGCGGCGCCGATAAGATGCTTGAGGATGTGGGCGGCGTGCCATTGCTGCGCCGGCAAGCTGCGATTGCGCTTGAGACGGGACAGCCCATTTTTGTGGCCCTAGGTGTGCAAATGGCACAGCGACAGAACACACTAAGGGATTTGGATGTCGCAGTGATGACCGTCCCAGAGGCGGCAGAGGGTTTGTCCGGCACGCTGCGCGGCGCCATAGCCCAACTCCCGCAATGCGAGGCCTTTATGATCATGCTGGGCGATTTGGTGGCGCTGACTACAGAGGATTTGCAATCTGTCTTGGATGCACGGGGCACCTATCCTGATCACCTTGTTTGGCGCGGCGCGACTGTGGATGGCAAACCGGGCCATCCGATTTTGATCGACCAAAGCTTGCGGTCAGCTTTTGCAGCTTTGCAAGGCGATCATGGCGGTGAAAGTATATTGCGCCCGTTGCGGGACAAAACACATCTTGTGCGCCTCAAAGACCAACACGCGCGTTTCGATCTTGATACACCCGAGGATTGGGCTGCGTGGCGGGCTATTTCTTCTTGAATATCAGGCTAGCTTCGCGCTTGGTCAGTGACGCACGTGCAGCACGGTAGCCTTTAACGCCTTCTTTGGTTGCAATATCTGGAAACAGCTCAAACAGTTCTTCACGTTGGTCTTCGTCCATCCCTTTGAGCGAATAATCACCTGGCTGAAAGCTCTCGCTCCATGCGCCATCGGCAAGAACGAGTTCGTGATTGTCGCACAGAAAGTGCACGTAGGTTATGTATGGCACCACGGCCACGCCAACCCCGTCGATGTCACACATGTCTTTGGCAGCAACCAAAACTTCGGACTGTCCAAAGTAGAGTTGCGCAATCTTCGAGACGATCAGCATCCGGTGCCCAGGAGACACCAGCATGTCGCGATCAGGAATATTTTCGCCCAAGCTGCCAGCTTCAATCAAGATCGGCCGTAGCGCGACAAGCGTCTTTAGCTGAACATGGTCTAGGCGCTTTTTACCAACCCATTTGATGCTTTGCAGACCATTGTCGCGCGTGACGACACGGTCGCCAACTTTGAGGTCTTCGACCAATACGGCGCCACGCGGCGTGGCGATATAGGTGCCGGGGGTAAAACAAGGGATAAGGCGTTCGATCTGCGACATAGGAAGGGTCGATTTGTCAGCCAAGACAGCGAATGCGTTGTCAGGATCATCTGGCTTGCGCACGATGGATTGGATGCCGATACTAGAAAGGTCAACGTCCGTGTCATCACTATTCGACCGTTTCATTGACAACCTTTTTTGGTTTTGACGCGCATCATTCCACCGTTATCAACCATACACTGCCTCAAACACAAAGCAGTGCATACTCATTATTTATACACACACACATCAAGCGAATGTCCGCGCCCAAGCGGGCAGCCGCACATCAATGTTAGGTTTTGCTATATTATTTGGCAAAGCAACCGCAAGAGCAACGTTGCACAAAACATACATTTGGACAGGTCAAACCAAGTGAGCCGCAAAAGCCCGCCAAATCGGCACCGCTGCAAATGTAATTCCTGAAGGGTTTAAAACCCGTTAAATCTGCCAAACACACCTAAAACAGGGTGTTTGGTGCCGATGGAGAGACTCGAACTCTCACGATGTCACCACCGGGGGATTTTGAATCCCCTGCGTCTACCATTCCGCCACATCGGCCTTGGCGCATGTCCTACTGCGCTGTCATGGCGGCGTCAATCGGGTTTTGTGACAAGTTTTGCCAACCTGACTGAACGACTGCCGCGTGCACAAGCTGATTGACTTGACCAGAGCCATCGCACATGACCTAAGACCCATAAAGTTAGGCAAATTATGTTACGCAGTCTTTATAACTGGACAATTTCATTGGCCCAAACGCCATACGCCTTGTGGGCTTTGGCGATTGTCGCGTTTATGGAATCGTCGTTCTTTCCGATCCCGCCAGATGTGTTGATGATTCCAATGATTATCGCCCGTCCCTCGCGCGCGTTCGTGATTGCGAGCGTGGCAGTGGTCGCATCCGTCACAGGTGGCCTATTTGGCTACTATATAGGGGCAGCTTTGATGGAGACAGTCGGTCAGCCGATCCTTGAAGTTTACGGCAAAGCCGACAGCTTTGAAGAAATGTCAGCCGTGTTTAACGCTTACGGTGCCTGGGCGGTTGTTGTGGCCGGCGTGACGTTCTTGCCGTTCAAAGTGATTACAATCGCATCGGGTGTCACGGGCTTGCCTTTGGGCGTCTTTATCGTCTCATCGATCTTTGCACGGTCATTGCGGTTCTTTCTTGTCGCAGCCCTTTTGTGGAAATACGGCACACCTATTCGTGACTTCATCGAACGCCGCTTGGGGTTGGTCTTTATTGCATTTTGTGTCCTGTTGCTTGGCGGGTTCGCATTGATAGGTTTGCTATGACACAGAAATTTTGGGTCGCTTTATCGGCGGGTGGATCTGCCGCACTTTTGGCAGGCGCGTATATGTTTCAACTGCTTGGATATCCGCCCTGCGCGATGTGTCTTTGGCAGCGCTGGCCCCATTTTGCAGCAATCGTGATCGGGGTTCTTGCAATCAAATTTGGCGGACGGTTCTTACCTGCAATGGGCGCTTTTGCCGCGGCAACAACCGGCGTCATCGGCGTGTTTCACAGCGGCGTGGAGCGTGGTTTGTGGGAAGGCCCGACCACATGCACGGGTAGCGGCGGCCTTGATGGCCTAAGCGGTGCCGATCTGTTGACCATAACAGGCCCGCGTGTCGTCATGTGCGATCAAGTCAGCTGGGAACTGTTTACGTTGTCGATGGCAAGCTGGAACGCCCTGTTTTCGTTTGTTTTGGTTGTTGGCTGGATTATGGCCATACGGGTTAGCGGCGCGTCGACAACAACAGGTTCGTCTCGGACCGGCTGACGCCTTCCATCCGGCGGATCGCAAACAGAACTTGGTCGAACTGCTCAAGCGTTTCTGTCCCGATTTCGGCGATCAAATCCCATGCCCCATTGGTCGAATGAACTGCTTGCACCTGCGACATGCGCTGCAACTGTTTCATCGTTTTTTCCGCGCCACGCCCCGCGATTTCCAACATCATCAATCCACGTACAGCATCAGGTCGCACATCCGCGCGGGTCAGCACGGTAAACCCTGCAATCTCGCCGCCTTGAACCAAGCGGTCCAGCCGCACGCGCACTGTGCTGCGGGTCACGCCAAGGATACTAGCGAGTTCTGAAAGCGAAGCCCGTCCATTGCGTTTGAGTGCCGCAACCAAATGATTGTCCAAAGTGTCCATATTAACCGTCCAAAATGTGTAATAGACGCACATTTTGCACAATTTGCTGGCTTATCCCACCCCCTGTTTTGCACAACACTGCGCCCATGACACAAAAACACTGTATATTAATCGGGGCACCCGTGGACTGCGGCAAACGCCGCCGCGGCTGCCTGATGGGCCCTGACGCATACCGCACCGCGGGCATCGCAGAGGCAATTTCTGAACTTGGTTATTCGGTCGAAGACATCGGTAACTTGGCACCTGCACAGGTCACCGTGGCGCCATCGCCCAACCCGTTGGTCCATAAGCTTGCGGAAAATGTCGGCTGGACCCAGACGCTAATGGCCGCCGCACTTGGGGCTGCACCACGCGGCATGCCTGTCTTTATGGGCGGCGATCACGCATTGGCCGCAGGCACCGTGGCAGGCATGGCGGCACATGCCGCAAACGAAGGACGTCCCTTCTTTGCGCTTTGGTTGGATGCACACAGTGATATTCACACACCTGACACCACAGACAGTGGTAATTTACACGGCACACCCGTTGGCTACGTCACAGGGCGTACTGGCTTTGACGCCTTCCCGCCCCTGCCCGCCAAAGTCGCCACCCGTAATATCTGCATGATTGGTTTGCGTTCAGTCGATGCCGCTGAACATGCCGTTTTGGACGATGGCGATGTTACTTTGGTTGATATGCGGCGCATTGACGAAGAAGGCATCAGTGCGCCCCTTCAAGCATTCCTGGACCGCGTGGCTGCTGAGAACGGTATGCTGCATGTGTCGCTTGATGTGGACTTTCTGGACCCCTCTGTCGCCCCAGCCGTGGGGACAACTGTTCCGGGTGGCGCGACCGTCCGCGAAGGCCATTTGGTGATGGAGATGCTGTCAGACAGCGCCCTTGTGACCTCGCTTGATCTGGTCGAGCTGAACCCATTTCTAGATGATCGCGGCAAGACCGCAAACCTCATGGTTGATCTGACGGCATCCCTGATGGGTCGCCGCGTCTTTGACCGCCCAACCCGGAGTAAATCATGAGCCCTAAAGCCTCAAAACTGGCCATGGTGCCTTTCGTCAGCGTCGATAACATGATGCGTTTGGTCCATAATATCGGGATCGAAACATTCATGGCCGATCTTGCCCGCGAGATCGAAAGCGACTTTGTGCGCTGGGAAATGTTCGACAAAACCTCGCGTCTTGGCAGCCACTCAGATGTGGGTGTTATCGAATTAATGCCGACATCGGACGGCACCCATTACGGGTTCAAATATGTGAACGGCCACCCAAAGAACATGAAAGAAGGCCTGCAAACAGTCACCGCATTTGGTGTGCTTTCTGATGTTTATAGCGGCTATCCGATCTTGTTTTCTGAAATGACGATCCTGACTGCCCTGCGCACAGGCGCGATGTCTGCGGTCGCGACCAAACATCTTGCGTCCAAAGACGCGACAACGATGGCAATGATCGGCAATGGCGCGCAGTCTGAATTTCAATGCCTCGCGATCAAGGCCGTCTGTGGCATCGAAAACATCCGGCTTTACGATATCGACAGTGCTGCGACCGAAAAGTGTATGAAGAACCTAACCGGGCTCGGCTTTAACATCACCGCCTGCACATCGCCCGAGCAAGCGATTGAAGGCGCAGATGTGATCACCGTCGCCACGGCTGACAAGGACACGCAGACGATCCTGACCGACAACATGGTCGGCGCAGGCGTACACATCAACGCTATCGGCGGCGATTGCCCCGGCAAGACCGAACTGCACCGCGATATCGTGGCGCGGTCGTCCGTGTTCGTTGAATACCCGCCGCAAACGCGGATCGAAGGCGAAATTCAGCAAATGCCTGACGATCATCCTGTGACCGAGCTTTGGCAGGTTATCACAGGCCAGCAAACGGGGCGCCAATCAGCGGATGAAGTCACCCTTTTTGATGGCGTTGGGTTCGCGATCGAGGATTTCAGCGCGCTGCGTTACGTGCATCGCAAAATCCAGGATACTCCCTTCTATATCGATCTAGATTTGGTGGCTGATCCTGATGATCCGCGTGACCTTTTCGGGATGATTAAGCGCGCAAGATAAGGGTGTTTTTCACGTGATCCGACATCCGGCGTTGCGTGCTATATCAAGTGTCTGATAGGGTGAGGACAACAAAATATAGCAATGCACTAAGCGCGGGCGGATCACGTGAACGATACTCCAGAAACACCTGAAAACAAAGAAGAAAACCTACCTGTACGTGCTGTGCATGATGGGCCTTCGGTGACAATCGAACACGAGCTGAAGACCAGCTATCTTGATTACGCCATGAGCGTGATCGTCAGCCGCGCCATTCCAGACCTGCGTGACGGCTTAAAACCGGTCCACCGCCGTATTCTTTTTGCGATGCACGGGACCAATAACACACCCGACAAACCCTACCGTAAATCGTCGCGGCCTGTGGCTGAATGTATGGGTAAATATCACCCCCACGGTGACAGCGCGATCTATGATGCGCTGGTGCGGATGGCGCAGGATTTCTCGATGTCTTTGGTGCTGCTGGACGGCCAAGGCAACTTTGGTTCTATGGATGGCGACCGTGCTGCGGCTTATCGTTATACCGAAGTTCGCATGGACAAGCCCGCAACCTTTCTGCTGGCGGACATCGACAAAGACACCGTTGATTTTCAAGACAACTACGACGGCAAAGACCGCGAACCAACGGTTCTACCAGCTCGCTATCCTAACATGCTGGTCAATGGTGCTGGCGGTATTGCTGTTGGCATGGCGACCAACATCCCGCCGCATAACTTGGGCGAAGTCATTGATGCGACCCTTGCCCTAATCGACACGCCTGACATGACGTCAGAGGATTTGATCGAATATATCCCGGCACCCGATTTCCCGACAGGCGCGCTGATCCTTGGCCGCGCTGGAGCGCGCAAAGCGTATCTTGAAGGGCGTGGTTCGGTCATTGTGCGTGCCAAAACAGTCGTCGAAGAGATCCGCAAGGATCGCTATGCCATTGTAATCAATGAAATTCCTTATCAGGTGAACAAGGCGTCGATGATCGACAAGATCGCCGAAGCCGCCCGCGATAAAAAGATCGAGGGCATCGCCCACGTTCAAGACGAATCCGACCGTAATGGTGTGCGCGTTGTTGTCGAACTCAAGCGGGATGCCACCGCAGAGGTCGTTCTGAACCAGTTGTTCCGCTTTACGCCGATGCAAACCTATTTTGGCTGCAACATGCTGGCCTTGAACGGCGGTAAGCCAGAGCAGCTGACGCTGCGTGCCTTCCTGACTGCCTTTGTGGACTTCCGCGAAGAAGTCGTTGCACGTCGTACCGCATTTGAATTGCGCAAGGCTCGCGAACGGGCGCATGTCTTGTGCGGTCTCGCCGTTGCAGTCACGAATATTGATGAAATCGTCGCGACCATCCGGTCATCTGCCGATGCGTCAACAGCCCGCGAAAAGCTGATGACCCGCCGCTGGCCTGCCGAGGCTATTCTAGAATATATCAAACTGATCGATGACCCGACCCATCCTGCCAATGATGATGGCACCTACAATTTGTCCGAAGCCCAAGCCCGCGCAATTCTTGAATTGCGCCTACAGCGTTTGACCCAGATTGGCGTTTCCGAAGTCACTGACGAATTGAAGGAACTCGCTGGCAAAATCCGCGAATACCTCGAAATTCTTGGTTCTCGTGAACGGATTATGCAAATCATCCGTGATGAATTGACCGAAGTGCGCGACCTATTCGCCGTTCCACGTCGTACCGAGATCATTGATTGGTCTGGCGACATGGAAGACGAAGACCTGATCGAAAAGGAAGACATGGTCGTCACCGTGACCTCTGGTGGGTACATTAAACGCACAGCTCTCGCCGACTTCCGCGCGCAACGTCGCGGCGGCAAAGGTTTGTCGTCCATGGCCACCAAAGAAGAAGACGTCGTCACGACCTTATTTGTTGCCAACACCCATACGCAGCTGTTGTTCTTCACAACGGACGGAATGGTCTACAAGCTAAAGACGTGGCGTTTGCCTTTGGGCAGCCGCACCGCCAAGGGCAAAGCAATCGTCAATATCCTGCCAATTCCGCAAGGTGTTTCGATCGCCGCCATTATGCCAGTGGACCGCCCCGAAGAAGAATGGGACGACCTTCAAGTGGTCTTTGCGACCTCTGCTGGGACCGTGCGCCGCAACAAATTGTCGGACTTTACCAACGTCATGCGTAACGGTAAAATCGCCATGAAGTTCGAGGCAGAACATGCTGAAACAACACTGATTAATGCGCGTATTGCATCCAACGATGATGACGTAATGTTAGTCACAGATTCAGGTCGCGCAATCCGCTTTCCTGCCACTGACGTGCGGGTGTTTAACTCGCGCAGCTCCGTGGGTGTCCGCGGGATCAGGCTGCAAGGTGACGACAAGGTCGTTTCAATGTCGATTATTCGCCACTTCAAGGCCGAAGCAGAAGAGCGCGCGGCCTATCTTAAGATGCGTCGCGCCATGGCTGGATTGGCAGATGATGCCGAAGTGGATGATGAAGAAGACGCAACACCAGGTGCCATCAGTCAAGAACGCTATGCAGAAATGTCAGCCGTAGAGAACTTGATCTTAACGATTACGGCACAAGGTTCAGGCAAGCTGTCGTCAAGCCATGACTATCCTGTACGTGGACGCGGTGGCATGGGTGTTGCTGCGATGGACAAGGCAATGCGCGGCGGTCCGTTGGTCACTTCGTTCCCCGTCGAGATGTCCGATCAAATAATGCTCGTGACATCAACCGGACAATCAATTCGTGTTCCCATTGAAGGGATTTCGTTCCGTTCACGTGGTGCGGGCGGTGTGAAGGTGTTTGATACAGCCAAAGGCGAAACAG
>CBDTVI010000098.1:0-8212 GCA_965364065.1 uncultured Yoonia sp.
AAGCCCAGCACGATATAAAGCACAACCACCACCATGATGGTTTTCATCGGGGTCAGCCCAAGACCATTCATGAATTCTGTCAACTCGCGACCCAAGCCGGCAGACGCCAGTGTAAAGTTCAAGAACGACGCGCCAATCACGATCAGCATGATCATCGATGTGATTTTGACCGTACCAGTCAAGCTTTGGGTCAGCATCGACCAAGATACGCCACCAAAGGCCAACGCAATCACAAATGCGCCAGCAACGCCGACGGCTGCGGCCTCAGTGGGTGTCGCCCAGCCGCCGTAGATTGATCCGACAATCATGCCGAACAGCAGCAAGATTGGAATCAGATCGACCAATGCGCGCATCATTTGTGGGAATGGAAACGTCCGACGCAAACCACCCAGATCTGGACGGATAATGCAGATAATCGCGGTCACTGCCATGAACGCTACGGCCAGTGCCAGTCCAGGTATGAGACCTGCAAGAAAAAGCTGCGGGATCGAAGACTGGGTCAGGAACCCATACACGATCAGGTTAATAGAAGGAGGGATCATAATGCCCAACGTGCCGCCAGCGGCAATCGCGCCTGAGAATAGTTTTGGATCATAACCCAGTTTTTCGGCCTGTGGCATAGCCACGGTTGCAACGGTTGCGGCGGTGGCAACAGACGATCCTGAGGTGGCCGAAAACATTGTCGCGGTTGCGATGTTGGCATGGACCAAACCACCGGGCAGCCAAGACACCCAACGGTCAAGGGCGGCATAGGTACGGTTTGCCACTCCACTGCGCACGAGGATTTCACCCAGCAGCACAAAGAATGGAATGGCAATCAACGTCGCGGAATTTGACGATGACCAGACCATGTTGCCCAAACCGCGCGTCAGCGGGAAACTGGAAAAGAACGCATCAATCCCGAAGCCCAACAGGAACAAGACGATACCAACCGGAATAGAAAGCGTCAGCAAGCCCAACAGGGCCACGGATACATAGCCGATCATTGCAGTGTCTCCTGCTCGGCAAATGCGCCGACAAAGTTTTCGGTCTCGCCGTAACGGCGTTTCAGCAGCAAGCTCAGGGCAGCCAGCGTTGTTAACGTCGACATCAATGCAAACCAAACCCAGCCTGCAAACCATGGCAAGTGGACCCAAATCAAAGGTGTCTCTAGGGGGGTGTTCGCTGTCGATCCGTTGATCAAAGACCGTTCAACCACCGGCCATGCCTTGATTGCGATGGTGACGATCACGCCAGACATGACGATCATCGAAAAGACATCGAACAGCGCTTTTTGAAAGGTCGTGCAGCGCGTGCGCAAAAGATCGATGCGCACATGCCCCAGTTCCAGCAACGTGTAAGACATGCCCCACGCAGTGGCGAGCGCCATCGCGTAGCCTGCAATTTCTTCGGTACCACCAAGGGACGTCCCGAACCGGCGCAAGATGATATCAAGCAGCACAAAGGCCGCGCAAAGCAGCAGGCCAAAGCCCACGGCCAATGCGACCCCTTTGTTGATGACCCGCAGGCCATGTATCATCTTGAGTTCCATGTTCCGTCCGCCCCTTGGTGAGTTTCTTAGTTGATCGTGACGCCAACAACTGTGCCGACGCTGTCGTTCCAACGCGCGGCCCATGTGTCGCCTGCACGCTCTGCCCATTCAGGAAGAACTTCGCTGGTCAGGATATCACGCGCACGGTTGAAATCTGCATCGCTGACTTCGACAAGTGTCATAGAGCGTGCGTCGCCGCCGACACATTCACCATTGCCCGTCAGGCAAGCGATGTCATTGACCAATGCGCCTTGTGCACTGGCCCATGCAGGATCTTCAAAGCCGCTGACGATTTCAGATGAAATCAGCGCCTGTGTGTCCGCATCAATGCTGTTCCACTTGTCCAAGTTGATCGCAGTCACAACCGGATCCCAACCACCAAGCGGGATCGGCAGCAGGTGTGTGGATACTTCCCACCAACCCGCACTGTAACCGGAACCGGCACCAGTGACGGCACAATCAACAACGCCCTTTTGCAGCGCGCCTGGAACTTCTGCGAAGGACACGTTCACGCCCTCTGCGCCTAACGCTTCCAACAGTTTCGCAGTCATACGGCCGGACGCACGGACCTTGAGACCTTCAAGATCAGCAAGATTGGTAATCGGCGCGTTACAAAACACGACTTGTGGCGGGTAAGGTGCCACTGCCAAAACGTGAGAGTTAAACCGGTCACGGTAGATGTCAGTCAACATCGGGCGGGCCGCATCTACCATTGCGCGGGCTTCATCGGCTGTCAGCGCCAAAAGCGGCACGTCCAGACCTTCAAGTTCTGGCGCGTCTGCGACAGCATAGTCGGCAACTGTCATTGCGACGTCATAAACACCTTGGCCAAGCAGTGGATAGATATCGCCGAGTCCAAGGCTCATCTGGTTGTGTGTTGTCAGTTCAACATTGATGGTGCCGCCAGATGCCTCTGGCAGTGTTGTCGTCCAAAACGGTGCCTCATATTGATTGTGAAGCGGTAAGCTGGACCAGCTACCGACAACCGACAGTTCTTCGGCGAAGGTGGGTGTTGCCAGCGCTGTGGTTGCTGCAAGTAATGCAAGTGTATGTTTCATGTTTAGAACTCCTTGTTGGATTAGTTTGTTGTTATAATTGTTGTTTCAGCGTCTTCCGCGACATCAGCGATCAGCATGTGCCCTGGTGTATGCGTGATGCAAAGCGGCAGCTGCGCATCAAGAAGGACGTTTTGCGGGGTCACACCGCAGGCCCAATAAACCGGAACTTCGCCCGGTTTGATTTCAACGGCATCACCCCAATCGGGTTGTGACAAATCAGCGATGCCGATGCTTGCAGGGTCGCCAACCGCAATCGGCGCGCCATGCGCTTGGGGAAAACCAGCGCTGATCGCTGTCGCCTGCACCACTTGATGTTCAGGGATGGGGCGCATGGTCACGACCATCTTACCATGGAAGGGTCCAGCCGGAACCAAATCGATACTTGATCGAAACATTGGCACGTTCTTGGCAGTCTCAATATGGCGCACAGGGATGCCGTTGCGCAGCAATGCGTTTTCAAACGTGAACGAACACCCAAGAGCGACAGTCACCAAATCATCGGCCCATACATCCGTAATGTCTGGTACTTCTTCGGCCAAGACGCCGTCCCGAAACACGCGGTACATGGATACATCCGTGCGGATATCGATATCATGGCCCAGCGTAAAAAGGTCAGGGTTTCCGGTGTCACCGACAGCCACAACGGGACAAGGTTTTTGATTGCGCTGGCAGAAGCGCAAGAAATCGAGCGCGAAACGCGCAGGCAGGATCGCCAGATTGCATTGCAACTTACCTGCAGCCAATCCCGACGTATGCCCACCATATGATCCGTTGCGGATGGCACGGCGCACATCGACGGCACTGGCAGTCACAAGATCAGCATGGGTGACGGTTTCAGATGGCATCAAGGTAACCTTTGCAATGTTGGCAAAGCATCACATGGCAGCCCAGTTTCATGCAAATTATCATTTTATATCATTAGTGATAGATAATTTGAATTCACTTTGGGTGCGTTCTGTCCCACCCCAAGGCAACCTCACGTGCGATTTCCGCACTGTTTTCAACAACAAAGCTGCGTGGCTCTGCAAGATAAGATGCCGTGAAAGCAAGAGGTGGTGGCCGAAATCCCGGATCAAATTCAACAATCTGGCCGGACGCGAGGAAATCATTCGCCAAGGCCCGTGGGTACGGGCCGACAGCGATTCCCGCCGCAATCATCTTAAGACTGGCAGACAATGACGCTGATGCAAAAACCCGCAATTTGGGGCCAACCCTGCGCGATAATTCCGACATTAACTCGCGGTAAGGCCGCGTTTTGCTGGAATATGAAATGACAGGAATTTCGCTAAGATCGGTCTGCGGGTTCGCAGTGGAGCGGTACCAATGCAAATCAAATGGCGGCAGCGAGATGTTCTCGACTGTGAATTCCGACACCGGCCCCATCAACAACGCGAGGTCCAAACGACGCTCGAGCAGTGCTGATCGCAGGTTCAGCGAAATATCGACCGTCAGATCCACATTAACGCGCGGGTACTGCGCACTGAAGGCCGTCAGGAATTCGGGTAACCACGCTTGCGCAATCGTCTCTGACGCACCCACACGAAACAGCCCTTCGGCCTCTGACGGGTTCGCGACGCGCTGTTTGATTTCTTCTTCGACAAACAGCATCTGCTCTGCGTAGGCCAGCAGCAAGGTCCCTTGCTTTGTCAAAACCAGCACGCCTGGCCCGCGTTCAAATAACGGCACACGCAGTTCGTTTTCCAAATTTGATATCCGCGTGGACACAGCTGGCTGTGAAAGGTTCAGTCGCTCGGCGGCTTTGCGAAAGCCACCAAGGCGTGTCACCCAAAGAAACGTTTTGATCTGATCAAAGGTCATGGGCCATTCATATAATGGATCGCATAGACATCAAATCAATAATACGAACGTCACAAGCTGGGACATTCAGCCCGTGATGCATCGGTATCAATTGTGGTCAAAAACAAGGTTCGCGAAGTCAATTAAGCCGGTCGCACACGGCGCCTTGCCCCAACTTTACGAACCTCAATCGGACGTCTGGGCAAGACTTTTTCTTTCGGGGCATTCACATTTGTTGCAACATTTTCTTCGGGTGCTTTTTGGGCGACGACGGAAGCAATGAAATCATGCACATTGAACTCACCCTTGTTGGCCACACGCCCCAGTGCTTTTTTCATTGCGCGGTTTGATAACGTGGTGGTCAATTGGCGCACAACTATACGCCGTTTCACCGGATCAACCCGAGACGCTGCATTGTCCTTGGAGCGCGGCGCTTTGACGCCAAAACCCGCTTCTTCCAGAAATAGCCGCACGATCGGGGGGGCTGCCGTGACAGCATCAATGGTTATTTGATCGCGGAAAACAGCCAAAACAGCATTCTCGCCTAGCAGCCCACGGGTTGTGGAGTGAGACGACGAAACATTTCCCGGTAAATTGGGGGCACTGTTCACGTAAAATAGATCAAAATCGTACCGCACTAGAAATCACACCGTAATCATAAATAATTGGTCCTTTGTTATCAGACTGCAGTAAATTTATCAAAGGGATTTGGCAGGCGATTTGGTTTATCTTGCAACACCCCTTCTACCACGGGTTGTAGGGTAATTATTTTGGCGCTGCAGCAATTGCTAAAAAGATTTCCCCGCAACAATACATTCCTTTCAAACGAGGTGTCCGCAGACAAGAGCGCGGGATTTGATCAATGTGCGGCAAGGCGCGGAACTTACTATGAAACAACAGTGCCAAACTGTTGTCATCAGAGGCGATGTGGCGGGTCTTTCGGGTCTTTCCCACGTTGCGAAATTTGGCTGGAGTGACTTGTGCCTGATGGAGCGATACATCCCCACTTGCAGGCCTGCACAATTGATCTGCTGCTCAAAATTGAGACAGAATCAGAAAAATCCATCGGCCAGTTTCACACCCGCCTACATATCGCGGCGGAAGTCGCCGATGCTAGCGGGGATGAACCGATCTGGAATAGCGGCAAACGCGAAAAATTTGTGGCGTATGGCAGCTATGAACAAACGTCAGATATATCGCTGCTTATGGCCATGGTGGATAGTGAACTGGCTGTACAAGGCACCGCGTTGCAGCTTTCGCCAACTTTATCGGGGATCAAAGCTTGTAGGCAGGCAGCTTTTGGAACGCGTCCTTGAGTGCATCACCCCAACCCGATGAAATCGCTTGGTAAATGGTATCGCTCTCTTCGATCCGGCGGGTAGAGCCAATCTCGAAACTATCCGTTTCGTAAACCTGAAGATCGAATGGTAAACCTACGGAAAGGTTTGATTTTACCGTTGAATCGAACGATATTATCAACAACTTCAACGCTTCTTCAAAGCTCATCTCTGGGTCGTAGGCACGCACAAGAATTGGCTTGCCGTACTTGGTCTCGCCGATCTGGAAGAACGGCGTGTCGTCGGTGATTTCGATAAAGTTGCCTTGAGGGTATACCAAAAATACAGTGGGCTTACCGCCTTTAATCTGACCACCAACAATGACTGACGCAGAGAATTGCGCTTGCTTAAGCTGGCCCTCGTTTGTCGTCTCACCGATCACTTCTTTGAGCGTAGCACCAACAAGCCGGGCAACCTGAAACATCGTGGCTTCGCGCAAAATGCTTGGATCGCGGTCTTGAGTGGTTTTTGAGCGTTCTTCCAGCAAGCTGATCATTGCTTGGGTCGTCGCCAAGTTTCCAGCCGTCATGATCGTGATCATACGCTCGCCGGGTTGGCTCCACGTAAACATTTTTTTGCTGGTGGCAAAGTTGTCGACGCCCGCACTGGTGCGCGTATCCGACATGAAAACAAGGCCGTCATTCAGCTTTAAGCCGATGCAATATGTCACAGAATCTTACCCAAAAGGAGTGTTTGGATTGTTCTACTGCTGAACCTGCAAAGACACAATCATCTGTTCTTGCGCTGCACCCAATCGCATCCCTTCGTTGGGTGACGCATCGCGGGCATCACGACCAATGGCGATACGGACGTATTTTTCGTCAGGTGAAACGCCGTTGGACACGTCGAATCCGACCCAACCTAAGGCATCAATGTGCGCCTCCGCCCATGCGTGTGTAGCGTCTTGGTCAATCTGGTCATTAATCATCAAGTAGCCGCTGACATAGCGTGCCGGTATGCCCTGGGCACGGGCGGCAGCGATGAAAATCTGCGCGTGATCCTGACACACCCCTGCCCCGATCTGTAGCGCCTCTTCGGCAAACGTCGTGTTCGTCGTCTTCCCCAGCGCGTAAGGTGCCGCGCTCAAGATGCGATCAGAAAGCCGATGTAGTGCATCGACACGGTCTGTCGCGGCACCAACACCTTCGGCCAAATCGTTGATGCCAGCGCCTGCCGTCGTGGCATCCGTCGCTTGCTGGAAATGCCACAAAGGCGCACGGCCATAAACCTTGCCCAGTACGCCGGTCGGATCATGGGTATCAACCGTGCCATTGGCTGTAATCATAACCTCTTGCGCACCACGGTCTACATTCACCAAATCAACGTGATTGCCGTAATGGTCATCATAATGCGTCTCAATCACACCACCTTTGACAGCAACATCCCAGTTCAGCACCGATTGCACCTTGCTTTTCTGAGGGCGCAATCGCACTTTTTGCAGCGCATAATCAACGGGTTGATCGTAGCGGTAGGTTGTCGTGTGGCGAATATTGAGATGCATTTAACTGTTGAACCTGTAGTCTTGTTCGATCTGCATACCGATGCGTGCGTTTTCGTCGATAACACTTACTAAAAACTCATGCAGTCCTTCATCAAAGATCGATGAGATGTCGCGATCCTTTAGACGTGAATACAAATTTTGCGCCATAACAAGCGACGGTTTAGGCGCTGTATCATTCATGCCAAGGTACTCTAGATTATCCGCTAACTTGCCCACGCAGAACCGCAAAGACCGTGGCATGCGCCCGTCAAGGATCAAGAAATCGGCAATTGCTGGCGCGTTGAAATCATCATCCACTGCCCAACGAAATGACCGGTGTGCCGAAACCGACCGCAGGATCGTTTCCCATTGCACATTGTCCAAACGGCTGCCCACGAATGACGGCGACGGCAGCAAGGAATAGTATTTCACGTCGATGATCCGCGCAGTGCTATCCATGCGTTCGACAAATGTACCAAGGCGGCAAAAATCATAGATATCATTGCGCAACATGGTGCCATGCAAGGCCCCACGCACAACGGCGGACTGCTGACGGATCGTGGCCAGCACGGCAGGCAATTCTGTTTGCTGGACTGGCGCGTCTAGCAGTTTAGTCAACACCATCCATGTGTCGTTCACGCTGGTCCAGACCTCTGTGGTCAAGGCCGTGCGCACCAATCTCGCGCTATCTCGGGCGGATTTAATGACCGACAGCACCGAACTTGGGTTGTCGGTATCGCGCAGCAGAAAATCCACGACCTGCTCGCTATCATAACGGTCATGTTTGATTTCATAAGCGGCTTGCGCGGCTGATGTAACAATGACCGATTTCCATTCGGCCTCAGCACTTGTTGAACGGGTCAACGCGATGCGAAAGCCTGCTTCGATCAATCGTGCGGTGTTTTCGGCCCGTTCAAGCGAACGGAACATCCAATAAAGACCACCTGCGGTTTTTCCCAGCATCCTAGTCTTCCAATATCCAAGTGTCTTTTGTGCCGCCGCCTTGGCT